>DGTC01000014.1 GCA_002394205.1 Lachnospira sp. UBA4346
TTTTGGTAGGTCCTCCTGGAACAGGAAAGACGAGTATTGCACACAGTATTGCCAAAGCACTGGATAGAAAATACGTTAGAATCAGTCTGGGTGGTGTACGTGATGAAGCAGAGATTCGCGGACACAGAAGAACTTATATAGGTGCAATGCCGGGACGTATTATGGATGGAATGAGTAAAGCGGGAACATCAAATCCGGTTATGGTTTTAGATGAGATTGATAAATTATCTACAAGCTACAATGGAGATCCGGCAAGTGCATTACTGGAAGTATTAGATCCGGAACAGAACCATACATTCACAGATCATTATTTGAATGTACCATATGATTTATCAGATGTACTGTTTATTTGTACGGCTAATTCCATGGATACGATTCCGGGACCGTTAAGAGACAGAATGGAAGTAATATCTTTTACAGGGTATACGCCAATCGAAAAGTTTCATATTGGAAAGGAACATTTGCTGCAGAAGGCAGAAGCAAAGAATGGAATAGCAAAGAAAGATTTTACAGTATCAGATGAAGCAATACAGAAAATTATTGAGAATTACACCATGGAAGCCGGTGTGCGCGGGCTCAAGAAACAATTAGACAAGTTATGCCGTGAGGCAGCAGTATCTTTTGTAAAAGACGAGGTACAAAAGGTAGAAGTCAATGCGGAAAATTTATCAGATTATATAGATAGCCGACCAATTCATCATGACAGGATTATGGAAACGAAAAATGCAGGTATCGTGACAGGTCTTGCGTGGACGGCAGTTGGTGGTGAGATACTATTTATAGAAACAATGTTTACAAAGGGAACTGGTAAACTTTTGATTACAGGTCAGCTTGGAAATGTAATGAAAGAGTCCGCACAGATTGCAGTGAGCCTTGTAAAAAGTATGTATCCGGAATCAGTTGATTTATTTGCACAAAATGATTTGCATATTCACGTTCCGGCGGGGGCAACGCCAAAGGATGGACCGTCAGCAGGTATTACATTGACGACAGCCTTAGCATCATTAGTAACAGGACAGCCGGTAAGTCCAGAATATGCGATGACAGGTGAAGTATCGCTGCGTGGAAATGTCATGCCAATCGGTGGTTTGCCGGAAAAATTATTAGCTGCGCAGAGAGCGGGGGTTAAAAATGTATTTATTCCGGAAGAAAATGTATATGATTTGAAAGATGTTGCAGCAGAAGTAAAGGAAATTCTTCATATCATTCCGGTGAAAAAGGTGTCAGATGTTTTGGACGTAGTTTTAGACAAGAAGAGTAAAACAAAAAGAAAGAAAACAGCATCAAAAAATAAAAAAGAAAAATAAATAGGTATCAAGGTCTGTTTAAAAATAATATAGCCGAATATCTCTAAATATTGACAAATAAATAAGATATTGTACAATCTAGTTAGTTACAACTAACCACATGAAAATATAAAATTTGTGAAATAATTTTGTAGAAATCAAGATAAATGCGTCAGCGTATTTTAAAAATGAGAAAATAGGAATAGAGAAAGATATTTGGAAATATAACTAATAATAGAATGTTACAGAAGATACATGGAACTATAAAATACGATATATTTGACTATATGCAATGTGACATTCGGAAAGGATATACGATGTTAGAAATAATGTATGGAATTTGGATTCCATTTATAGGAACAAGTCTGGGAGCAGCATGTGTATTTTTTATGAGACGGGAAATGAATGAAAAGACGCAAAGGATTCTAACTGGTTTTGCGGCCGGAGTGATGGTTGCAGCTTCTATTTGGAGTTTGTTGATTCCTGCAATGGAACAGTCTGAGTCGATGGGGACATGGGCGTTTGTTCCGGCAGTTGTAGGATTTTGGTTAGGAATTTTATTTTTGCTGCTATTGGATCATGTGATTCCGCATATTCATAGAGGGAGTCAGGAGGCGGAAGGCCCGAAAGCATCATTGCAGCACACAACAATGATGTTATTTGCAGTGACGCTGCATAATATTCCGGAAGGAATGGCAGTTGGTGTTGTCTATGCAGGGTATTTGGCTGGCAATGGTTCCATAACGGCAATGGGGGCATTGGCACTTGCAATCGGCATTGCGATTCAGAATTTTCCGGAAGGGGCAATTATTTCGATGCCGCTTCACAGTGAGGGGATGAGCAAAGCAAAAGCATTTGTATGTGGCGTTTTGTCAGGGATTGTAGAACCGTTAGGAGCTATTTTGACAATTATAGCAGCAGGCTGGATATTGCCGGTACTTCCATATTTACTAAGTTTTGCAGCAGGTGCAATGATTTACGTGGTTGTTGAAGAGTTAATACCGGAAATGTCAGTTGGAAAACATTCTGATATTGGAACAATCTTTTTTGCAGTTGGATTTACAGTGATGATGGCACTGGATGTAGCGTTGGGATAAAATTGCAAAAAATAAAATAATTGCTTGACAAATATAAAAAATAATGATATTCTAATTGAGCATTGCGGATGCATTGCTTAAGCAGTCGTGGCGGAATTGGCATACGCGCTAGACTAAGGATCTAGTCCGGGCTAACTGGGTGCGGGTTCAAGTCCCGCCGACTGCACTTTATAATGAGCGTTTAAGGTTGTGACTTTTGGTTGCAGCCTTTTTGTTTTGCAGGAAGAAATATTCTATAAAGTAAAAGAAAGTACCCGGGAAGTACAATTCATAAAGAAGATATTTATTATTGCGAAATCCTTATAAAACTACTTCTTGACGAATATTAAAAATATGATACAATGATAAAAGTATGTAAAAGCAATGAAGCAGAAATAGTAAGAAGGTAGTCTGATACAGAGAGTCATCGGCTGGTGTGAGATGATGAGGAGAACTTCTGAACTCGTCTGTGAGCTCCGGGGCTGAACATGAAGTAGGCTTTGGCGGAAATTCCCGTTATAGAATGATAAGTGCAGAATGAAATGAGATTCTGAAATTAGAGTGGTACCGCGGTAGGCAGGAGTCTTTCGTCTCTAATGTGTTACAAGATTGTAGCGCATTAGAGGCTTTTTTGTTTTATAAGGATGCCTATCTAGAAATAAAGTGAAAAAGGTTTCGCTAGAGATTGTATATTTCTGATAAAGTAATCAGAGAGTGGTGTTTCATCTGCAGCAAAATTGAATATTTGCAGCGATTGCAAGTAATAGATGATGGAGGTTTCTATGGAAAACAGTTTAGAAAAGGGATACAACCCAAAAGTAATTGAAAAGAAATGGCAGAAGTACTGGGAAGAACACCAGACATTTAAAACGGATGTATGGGATTTTAGTAAGCCAAAGTTTTATGTATTGGATATGTTCCCATATCCTTCAGGGGTAGGTCTTCATGCAGGACATCCGGAAGGATATACAGCAACAGATATTACATCCAGAATGAAGAGAATGCAGGGATATAATGTATTGCATCCGATGGGATATGATTCTTTCGGTCTTCCGGCAGAACAGTATGCTGTTAATACAGGAAATCATCCAAATGGATTTACGGAGAAAAACATTGAAACGTTTACAGGCCAGTTAAAGGAATTAGGCTTTGACTACGATTGGTCTAAGATGGTTGCGACAAGTGATCCAAAGTTTTATAAGTGGACACAGTGGATTTTTAAGAATCTTTATGAAGATGGATATGCAAAATACATTGATATGCCTGTAAACTGGTGTGAAGAATTGGGAACGGTTCTTTCGAATGATGAAGTTATTGATGGCAAGTCAGAACGTGGCGGATTTCCGGTTGTTCGTAAGAATATGAAGCAGTGGGTTATTGATCAGCCGGCATTTGCAGAGCGTCTGTTAGAGGGATTAGATACGATAGACTGGCCGGAATCAACAAAGGAAATGCAGAGACACTGGATTGGCAAGTCAGAAGGTGTAGAAGTTGATTTTCAGATTGTTGGCGGTGGAGAATTCTCTATTTACACAACATGTATCGAAACAATTTATGGTATTACATTCATGGTGCTTGCTCCAGACGGAGATACAGTAAAAGAATTGATGTCAAGAGTTGAAAATAAGGAAGAGGTACAGGCTTATATCAACGAAACATTAAAGAAGAATGATATGGACCGTACAGAACTCAACAAGACAAAGTCAGGATGTCAGTTGAAGGGTGTTTATGCAATTAATCCGGTAAATGGCAAAGAAGTTCCATTGTTTATCGGTGATTTTGTCCTTGCAAGTTACGGAACAGGTGCAGTTATGGCAGTTCCGACACACGATCAGCGTGACTTTGAATATGCGATTGCACACAATATTCCTATGATTCAGGTTATTGAAGGCGCAGATGTCAGTGAGCATGCATTTGAAAAGGGTGATTATCTTGGAAAGGGCTGCAAGCTCATCAATTCAGAAGAATTTACAGGTCTTACTGTGGAAGAAGCTAAGAAGGCAATTACTGATAAAGTGGTCAAGATGGGCGTTGGTCGTAAGAAGGTTAATTATCATTTCAGAGAATGGATCTTTGCAAGACAGAGATACTGGGGCGAACCTGTACCGGTATGGTATGAAGAAGATGGTACAATCCATGTACTTGCAGATGAAGAACTTCCTTTGGTATTGCCGGAATTAGAAGATTACAAGGGCAAGAATGGAAAAGCACCACTTGAGAATGCAACAGAGTGGAAGCAGTATGAAAAGGACGGCGTAAAGGGTGTTCGTGAGACATCTACGATGCCGGGTAGTGCCGGTTCAAGCTGGTATTATATGAGATATATTGATCCGGATAATGATAAGCAGTTGGCAGATCCGGAGTTGTTAAAGCATTGGCTGCCGGTTGATTTATATATTGGCGGTCCGGAGCATGCAGTTGGTCATCTGATGTATTCAAGAATCTGGAATCAGTATTTATACGAAAAGGGAGTTTCTCCGGTAAAAGAGCCATTCCAGAAACTTGTACACCAGGGTATGATTCTGGGTTCAAATGGTATTAAGATGGGTAAGCGTTTCCCAGAGTTTGTCGTAAACCCAAGTGATATTGTGCGTGATTACGGTGCTGATACGTTACGTCTCTATGAAATGTTTATGGGACCGTTAGAGGCATCTAAACCATGGAGCCAGCAGGGTGTTGAAGGCGCAAGAAGATTTATTAATAAGGTTTGGAATTTCTTTACAGATGAGAAGCACATTTCAGATGAAGCAAAGGATGATTTGACAAAGGTATATCATCAGACTGTTAAAAAAGTAACAAATGATTTTGAATCATTAGGATTTAATACAGCAATCAGTCAGATGATGATTTTTGTAAATGCTGCAACAAAGGCCGGTTCATGCCCGAAGGAATATGCAGAAGGATTCATAAAGATGTTCTCATGTATCTGTCCGCATGCAGGTGAGGAAATCTGGCAGATTTTCGGTCATGATAACACAATTGCATATGAAAAGTGGCCGGAATATGATGAAGCAGCAATCGTTGAAAATACAGTAACAATCGGTGTTCAGGTAAATGGTAAGGTTCGTGGAACGGTTGAATTGGCAGTAGATGAAGACGAAGAAAGTGCAAAGGCAAAAGCAAAGGCGGTTGAGTCAGTAGCAAAATTCATTGACGGCAAGACAATTGTAAAAGAAATCTATATCAAGGGTAAGATTATGAATATCGTTGTAAAATAAGATTCAGATCGAAAAGAATCGAAAGATTTCATTTGGTTATAACCTAAGATGAAATTTGTATGAAAAGCCAGAATGAAGGGAACTTTATTTTGGCTTTTCTTGTTTTATATGATTAGGAAACTTTGCTCCTATAAATTCAGATGGCTAGGGAAAGATGAGGAAAAGAAATGGATAGTTTTGTATATAGCTTGAATGCAACCATACCAATATTTCTGGTGATGATTGTCGGCTGGGTGATTAAGCAGTTGGGCGTGATTGACGATCATTTTGTCAGCAAAGCGAATAAATACGTGTTTCATGTAGCATTGCCGGTGCTGTTATTTAAGGATATTTCATCTGCGGATATGACAACGAAATTTGATTTGAAATTTGTAATGTATTGTATGCTGGTAACGATTACGATGTTTCTTGTAACATGGCTGCTTACAGAGCTTCTGATGAGGGATGATACGATGAAAGGTAGTTTCGTACAGGCATCATGCCGAAGCAGTGCAGCAATTCTTGGAATGGCATTTATTCAGAATATGTATTCAGATACGGGAATGGCACCGCTTATGATTGTGGCAGCAGTTCCGTTGTTTAATATTATCTCTGTAATCGTATTGACCTTTAAGGCACATCCGGAATTACAGGATGAAACCATTACAGACGTACCACAGCTTAGTAAAAAAGAAAATATTAAGAAGGCTTTTATTAATATTTTAAAAAATCCGATTATTATAGGTATTTTTCTAGGACTTCCATTTTCACTGCTGCAGGTGGATTTTCCGGTAATTATTGATAAAACATTGGCAAGCATTGCACAGACAGCAACGCCGATTGCGCTGATTGTGATTGGTGCGGGATTTGAAGGTCGAAAGGCGATTAAGAAAATTGTTCCGACTTTGATTTCTACGTTTATCAAATTGATAGGGCTTGCAGCGATTTTTCTGCCGCTTGCGATTTCTATGGGATTTCGCAATCAGGAATTGATGGCGATTTTGATTATGTTAGCATCCCCAACAACAGTAAGCTGCTATATTATGGCAAAGAATATGGACAATGATGACGTGTTGGCATCCAGTATTATTGTGTTGACAACATTATTGTCCTCTGTAACATTAACAGGATGGATATTCTTGCTTCGATACTTTCATTTTGTATGATTCAAACACTACATGTATGATTCAAAAACTATTTGAAATCTTCTAGAACTTATGATATAATGAGCGGTAGTTTATAAATCAAAAGGAGGTATTGTCGTGAAGCACATTAAGACAATCAGCAACCGCGTATTAAAGGATACAATGAAGAATGGTGGATGTGGTGAATGCCAGACATCATGTCAGTCAGCTTGCAAGACATCTTGTACAGTAGGTAACCAGAGCTGCGAAAACAAGAATAACTAAGATTCAATTCGTAGTTTGACGTACAATTTATCGTTGAGTAAAGCGTAAGAGAGTGTGAAGACATTTCTACACTCTCTTATTTATTCGTAAGAGAATAATAAAAATGAACAAATGAGAGAATATCAGGAATTGTTCATAACAGATTGTAAGAATGATTTACACAAAAATGATATTCTGACAAAGAAATAAATATATTTGTGAAAAATATCACAAATATAAATAGAAAGTTAGATGAGGCAAAAATGGTACATCAGTATAAAAATAACGGTTACAATATCGTATTAGATGTGAACAGTGGTTCTGTCCATGTTGTAGATGATATTGTATATGATATTATTTCGTTATATGAAAAACATTCAGTAACAGAAATTATTGATTTATTAGAGGATAAGTATCCGGATTACAGCGTGAAGGAGGCTTATTCAGAGATTACAGAATTAAAGGAAGCAGGTCAGTTATTTACAGAAGATATTTATGAACCATATATTGATTCCTTTAAAGACAGACCGACAGTTGTTAAGGCACTTTGTTTACATATTGCACATGATTGTAACCTTGCATGCAAATATTGTTTTGCAGAAGAAGGCGAATATCATGGCAGACGTGCATTAATGAGCTTTGAAGTTGGTAAGAAGGCGTTAGATTTCCTGGTTGCGAATTCCGGTTCTAGAAGAAACTTAGAAGTAGACTTCTTTGGTGGAGAGCCGACGATGAATTTCGAGGTTGTTAAGCAGCTTGTTGAATATGGAAGAAGTCTTGAAGAAACACATAATAAGAAGTTCCGTTTTACATTGACAACAAACGGTATCTTATTAAATGATGAGATTCTTGAATTTGCGAATAAAGAAATGGGCAATATCGTATTAAGTATTGACGGTCGTAAGGAAGTAAATGATTTCATGCGTCCGACAAGAAATGATCACGGTAGTTCTTATGATATTATTATGCCAAAGTTTAAGAAGGTTGCAGAGAGCAGACATCAGAATAATTATTATGTAAGAGGTACATTTACACATCATAATCTGGATTTTGCAAAGGATGTATTACATCTTGCAGATGAGGGCTTTGAACAGATTTCTGTAGAGCCTGTTGTAGCACCTCCAACAGAGGATTATGCGATTCGAGAGGAAGATATTCCTACGATTTTAGAGCAGTATGATTTCCTTGCAAAGGAATTGATTAAGAGAAAGAAAGCCGGTAATGGCTTTAACTTCTTCCATTTTATGATTGATTTAAATGGAGGTCCTTGTGTGGCAAAGAGATTATCGGGTTGTGGTTCAGGTTGTGAATATCTGGCTGTGACACCATGGGGAGATTTCTATCCTTGTCACCAGTTCGTGGGAAATGAAGATTTCCTTATGGGGAACGTAGATGAAGGAATTCTTCGCACAGATATTCGTGATGAATTCAAGAGTTGTAACGTATATGCGAAAGAAAAATGTAAAAATTGTTTTGCAAAGTTCTACTGTAGTGGTGGTTGCGCAGCAAATTCATATAATTTCCATGGTAATATCAATGATGCTTATGACATCGGATGTGAGCTTCAGAAAAAGAGAATTGAATGTGCGATTATGATTAAGGCAGCTATGGCAAACAATGAAGAATAATATCTAATGTGAAGGGAGATTTACAGGCAATGAAGTACGACTTGAAGAAAAAAATATGTTATTCAGTCATTATCGTTGCAATGCTGGTTGGATTTACACTGATTGCAGTATTTGGTGTGGATGCAAACGGTTCGGGTAGTGCAAAAGACATTAATTTAGGTTTGGACTTAGCAGGTGGTGTAAGTATTACATACGAAGCAGAAGAAGGAAGTCCAAGCACACAGGACATGCAGGATACCATCTATAAGCTGGAAAAGCGAGTAGAGGGTAAGAGTACAGAATCACAGGTATATCAGGCAGGAGATAACAGAATTACGGTTGAAATTCCGGGTGTTACAGATGCCAATGCAATTTTAGAGGAACTTGGTACACCGGGTTCTTTGGGATTTGTGGATTCTACGAACTATTCAGCATGGTCAAGCGGTGAAGATTATGTGACACTTTTAACAGGTTCAGATGTTAAGACAGCACAGGCTTATACAGATACATCTTCAAATTCTTCATCATCATATGGTGTTCAGTTGACATTTACAGATGATGGAGCAAAGAAGTTTGAAGATGCAACAGCAGCCAATGTAGGAAATATTATTTATATCTTATATGATGGTGAAGTAGTTAGTGCACCTAGAGTTGAAACAACAATTTCAGGTGGTACAGCTTCTATTACAAATATGGAATCATTTGAATCCGCAGATACACTTGCAACGTATGTACGTATCGGCTCAATTCCTTTGACATTAAAGGAAGTTAGCTCTAATATCGTGGGCGCACAGTTGGGTAGAGATGCAATTCGTACAAGTCTTTATGCAGCTGCATTAGGTCTTGTTGTTCTTTGTATCTTTATGATTATTGTGTACAGAGTGCCGGGTGTGGTTGCAACATTTGCATTATGGATTTATACAACACTTGTATTGATTCTTGTCAGTGTTTATGATCTTACATTGACATTGCCAGGTATCGCAGGTATTATCCTTGGTATTGGTATGGCAGTAGATGCGAATGTCGTTATTTACTCACGTATCCGTGAAGAATTAGGAACTGGCAGAGGCGTTGAAAATGCGATTAAAGCTGGTTACGAGAAAGCAACATCAGCGATTGTTGATGGTAATGTTACAACATTGATTGCAGCAGCAGTTCTTTATATCTTTGGTTCAGGCCCGATTAAGGGATTTGCAACAACACTTGCAGTTGGTATTGTTGTATCTATGTTTACAGCACTTGTTATTACACGTGTGATTATGAAGCTGTTCTACAACTTTGGCTTCAAGGATGCAAAGTGGTATGGTAAGACAGTTCATAAGAAGACATTTAATGTTCTTGGAATTCGTAAGATTTGTTTTATTGCATCAGTAGTTGTAATTCTTGCCGGTTTTGCAGGAATGGCAGGTTTCAATGCATCAGGCAATCGTATTTTGAATTTCAGTTTGGAATTTGTCGGTGGTACAACAACAACATTTACATTTGATAAAGAATACTCACAGCAGGAAATTGAAAATGATATTATTCCTGTAATTGAAAAAGCAACAGGTGTATCATCTGTACAGCAGCAGAAGGTTCAGAACAGCACAAAGGTTTCCTTTAAGACAACTGATCTTACATTAGAGCAGAGAGAACAGATGGAAGAAAGTGTTAAGAAGGACTTCCCAATTCAGGATGGCAGTATTGTAGAATCTGATACAATCAGTTCATCAGTGAGTGCAACAACAAAGCGTGATGCGGTTGTATCTGTTGTTATTGCAACAATCTGTATGCTTCTTTATATCTGGTTCAGATTTAGAGATATTAAGTTTGCAGCTGCAGCTGTTGTAGCTTTATTACATGATGTGTTGGTAGTACTTGCATTCTATGCACTTGCAAGAGTTCAGGTTGGTACAACATTTATCGCATGTATGCTTACAATTGTAGGTTACTCAATCAATGCAACAATTATTATCTTTGACCGTATCAGAGAACAGTTAAAATCAGCAAATTCAAAGACAAATATGACACAGCTTGTAAATGAAGCAGTAACATATACATTTACTCGTACAGTGAATACTTCATTAACAACATTCATTATGTTATTTGCATTGTTTGTATTTGGTGTAACATCTGTTAGAGAGTTTGCACTTCCATTGATGGTAGGTGTAATCTGTGGTGCTTATTCTTCTGTATGCATTACAAGTCCATTGTGGTATGTATTCGGCGGCAAGAACCGTGGCGTAGTTGAAGAAGAACGTGCAAAGACAGAAGTGAAGCCGGATAAAGACGGCGCACAGGTGTAATTTGAATGTATAACAATTACATATAGAAGAAAGAAGGTACGTTGTGCAATGCATGACGTACTTTCTTTTATACTATGGAAAAGAAAGTTCCTGTAATATCGAAATGCTCCGAAGAGTGGGTGTTTGCTTTAGGTGTTACAAGGTACATTTTTATGTATACAGTTTGAAAATGATGTAGAGATATTAAAAGGAAATATTATGATAAATAAAAGTAAATGGATGGTATATGCGAAGAAGGCGGACTTTCAGGCAATACAAAAAAAATACGGGATTGATCAGGTAATTGCAAGAATTATGCGAAACAGAGATGTAGTGTCGGATAATGAGATTGCAATGTATTTGAATGGAACGAGAGCGGTTATGCATGATCCGCATTTGCTAAAAGATGCAGATAAGACAGTAGAAATATTAATTCGGAAAATCAAAGAAGGAAAACGAATTCGTATTATTGGGGATTATGATATTGATGGAGTATGTTCAATTACGATTTTGTATAAGGCACTGCGTAGAGCAGGTGCAGATGTGGACTATGTTGTTCCTCACAGAATCACAGATGGTTATGGAATTAACGAACATTTGATTGATAATGCTTATGCAGAAGGGATAGATACAATTATTACCTGCGATAACGGAATCGCGGCAATTGATCAGATTCAGTATGGAAAAGACAAAGGAATGACGATTTTGGTAACAGATCACCATGATATTCCGTTTGATTTGGATGAACAGGGAGAAAAACGATATAAACAATCCATAGCAGATGCAATTGTTGATCCGAAGCAAGTGGACTGTTCATATCCGTTTGATAAGATATGTGGAGCAGGCGTTGCTTATAAAGTTGTTCAGATTTTATATGAAGAATTGAAATTGCCCTACAGCGACTTAGAAGAATATATAGAACTAATGGCAATAGCAACAGTTGGTGACGTAGTGGATTTGCAGGATGAAAACCGTGTTGTTGTACGATATGGTTTAGCACATATGGCAGGAACAGCAAACAAAGGAATTCGTGCATTGGTAGATGCTTGTGAATTAAATATCAATGAATTGCGCTCGTATCATATTGGATTTATCATTGGACCGTGTTTGAATGCCAGCGGTCGATTGGAATCGGCAAAAATGGCAGTTGAATTGCTGTTGTGTGAAGATGCTGCACAGGCAAGGATTCAGGCGGAGGAGCTTCGAGCTTTGAATGATGAACGTAAGCAAATGACAGAGGATGAGACAAAGAAGGCGATTGAGCTTGTAGAATCAACTGCGTTGATGGAAGATAATGTTTTGGTTGTTTATTTAGAGGAATGTCATGAAAGCATTGCTGGGATTATTGCAGGAAGATTGCGGGAACGCTTCTATAAGCCGACATTTGTTATTACCAAAGCAGAAGATGGGGCGAAAGGTTCAGGGCGTTCCATTGAAGGGTATAATATGTTTGAAGAAATTTCAAAATGCGCAAGTTTGCTTACAAAGTTTGGCGGACATCCTATGGCGGCTGGTTTATCTCTTCCGATAGAACATGTTGATGCATTTCGTAAAATGCTCAACCGACAGCAGACGTTAACGGAAAAAGAATTGCAGCCGGTGGTCTGGATTGATGTTCCAATGCCGGTAGGTTATGTGACAATGCCGTTAATTGAACAGCTGAAAGTGTTAGAACCGTTTGGCAAAGCAAATGAAAAGCCAATATTTGCAGATAAAAACCTCACAGTACTTACAACACAACTTATCGGAAAGAATCAGAATGTGTTAAAAATGCGATTGGAAAGCGAACGGGGATATGTGATTGATGCGATTATGTTTAAAGTAACAGAAGAAATGCTGCCGTTGGTTAAAACAAAGATTTCTATTGTTTACTACCCGTCAATTAATGAATATAAAGGAAATAAAAATGTACAATTTGTTGTGCAGGAATGGCAGTATTCATAACATTTTCTTTGCTATTGGAACTTGAATATGATATGATAAATAAGTTAGTTATAAACAAAAAGAGGAAAAGGGAGAATGAAAATGAGTTTATTCAGAAAAATGGCAGCAGCCTCAGTTGCAGTTGTATTAGCGGTTGCATCATTTACCGGCTGTGGCAGCGGTAAACAGGAAGCAGAACAGCAGACGACACCGGAAACAAGTACGGTTGCATATGAGAAGCAGAATATTGAGGTGGCAGCGTTAAAGGGACCGACAGCGATAGGTATGGTTCAGATTATGGATAATGCAAAGAAAGGCGAAGCAGGAAATAATTATAATTTCCATATTGAAGCGGCGGCGGATGCATTTACGGCTGATCTTATCAAAGGAGATATTCAGATTGCAGCACTTCCATGTAATGCAGCTGCGACATTATACAATAAGAGCAATGGAAAGATTCAGATTCTTGGTATCAATACGCTTGGTGTATTATCTATTTTAGATACAGGAGATTCCGTTCAGAGTGTGGCTGATTTAAAGGGAAAGACGATTTATGCAACAGGAAAAGGTACAACACCGGAATATACACTGCGTTATCTGTTAAAGTCAGCGGGGATTGATCCGGATACTGATGTAACAATTGAATTCAAATCAGAAGGTGCAGAGGTGGCAGCAGTTCTTGCACAGAGTGAGACAGAAGCAGTAGCGATGCTTCCACAGCCCTATGTAACAACAGTTCTTATGCAGAATCAGAAAGCAAGAATTGCATTAGATGTTACAAGAGAATGGGAGAAGCTGGCAGGCAAAGACAGTACGGTTGTAACAGGTGTTGTGGTGGTTAATACAGAATATTATAAGAATCACAAGGATGCAGTGGATGTGTTTGCAAAGGAATATGCACAGTCTGTTTCTTATGTAAATGCAAATGTAGATGCGGCAGCGGAATTGGTTGAGTCTTTTGATATTTTCAAGGCGGCAGTTGCAAAGAAGGCAATTCCAAATTGTAACATTACATTTATTCAGGGCAGTGAAATGAAGACAAAGGTTAATAATTACTTAAAGGTATTATTTGACGCGAATCCAAATGCAGTTGGCGGTTCATTGCCGGATGATGCATTTTATATAAACTAAAGTTTATAATTCACTGAAGTATTGAGAATAAAGAATATTAGAAAGAAAAATCAGTGAGAAGTGACGGAAGAGGACTGTGTATATGCACAGTCCGTTCTTTGCGCAAATCATATTTTGTAAATTAGGAAGGAAGAGAAGATGACGGAGTTGATAAACGCATGGGAACAAATAAAACAAAATCAATCGGTGCGTTCTAATTTGAGTGAAATCCGCCGGCAAATCAAACAGGAAGAGACATTTGATGCGTGGATAACAATTTTTGATAAAGAGTATTCTTTGGTCATTGCTTTATTGCAAAATGAAGATGCAAAGACAAGAAAAAATGCAGCTCTGTTATTAGGAGACAGCGCAGATGGAGTCTATTTTGGCGCAGAGATTGGAAAAGAGATTTTAGAGGCTTTAAAAACAGCATATGAGAATGAAAAGACGTTGTTTGTAAAGAGTTCTTATCTTCAGGCATTTACAGATTATGATTATCGTGAATATTTAGCATGGTTACATAAAGAACATCAGAGATTGTTAAATTTTACACAAAATAGCGAAAAACAGAAGCATATTCATGAACAAATTCATATGATATCGCATTTGATATTGCAAATGGAAGGTAATAAGAAGCATCTGTTTTGTGGAGAACACATTTTATCGGATTATGTGTTGGTATGCGATCGCACACAAATTGATTATGTGGCAGAACAGATACAGGAAACACTTGGTGTTGATTGTAAGACATTTTCGGCAGGTGTTATGTTACAGACAGACCGATTAGAAGATTTGCTTTCGATTCGAATTTATCATGATTTATTTTATAGGATTCGTCATATGACTTCACTTGAGGCGGATGCAGCACAGGCAGCTAAGACGATTCTACAGGCTGGTTTTCTGCAATTTTTAGAGGAACGGCATCAGAATGTGGAACGTACACCGTATACATTTCGTGTGGAACTTAAGTCAAAAGAAGCGGATAAGCATGCGAAATTCATGCAGAAATTTATTATGGAACTGGAGCATCAAAGCAAAGGAAAACTTGTAAACAGCATATCTTCTTATGAAGTAGAACTTCGTTTGATTGAAAATAAAAATGGTGGATTTAACTGTCTTGTTAAATTATTCACGATAAAAGATGAGCGGTTTGCATATAGAAAAGAGAGTATCGCAACGAGTATGAAACCGGTGCATGCAGCATTGGCGGTATCACTTGCCAGCCCTTATATGAAGAAGGATGCACAGGTATTAGATCCATTTTGTGGTGTGGCGACACTTCTGATTGAACGTCACAAAAAAGTTCAGGCGAATACAACTTATGGAATTGATGTGTTTCAGGAAGCAATTGAAAAAGCAAAAATGAATGTAGAAGCCGCAGGACAAATCGTACATTTTATCCAGAAAGATTTCTTTGATTTTACGCATACATATCTGTTTGATGAAGTGATTACAGATATGCCGTTTGTAACGAAAAATCGCTCAGAGCAGGAAATATATCAGATTTATGTACGATTTTTTGCACAGATTCCACGATATTTAAAGGAAGATTCCGTGGTAATTCTGTATACACACAACAGAGAATGGGTTGAGAAATTATATCATAAAAATTTTGAGAAATTGGAACATTTCAGAATTCTTGAAAAGGCCGGAACAGATTTATATATTTTAAAAAAGAAGTTGAAATAAGGCAGAAATGTTATATGAAAGAAAGTTAAATGGAGGTAGGAATGGCAGCAAGTAGTAGTGCATCAGCAAAAAAGAAGACAACCAAGCGCTCGACTAGCGGTCAGACTGCAGGAAAATCCACAGCCAGACAGACGACAAAGAGGGCATCTGGTTCGACACAACGAAAAAGAAAAAGTGTACAGCAGGCAAGACAGGATGAAATGCGGGATAATATTCTTGCACTGGTTTTGATTGCAGTTACGATTATTTTAATGCTCAGCAATTTTAATCTGGCAGGCAGTGTTGGCGGAAGAATCAAGTGGTTTTTCTTTGGACTTATGGGAATAGTTGCATATATTTTTCCAATTGTCATGTTAGGAATTACATTTTATCTGATATCAAACAGAAATCAGATAGCGATTGCCCGTATAAAATCATGTGCAACAATTGTTTTGTTGTGTATGTGTTCGGCACTATGGCAGAGAATCAGTAACAGACCGTCTATACAGGAATCTTCTCTTGGCGCATTTTTCTCATATTCTGCAATGCACAAGAGTGGCGGTGGCTTTTTTGGCGGATTGGTATGTATTTTATTCCGTCCACTCGGATTGTGGGGAAGTATGGTTTTGATTCTATTAATTGGAATCATCGCATGTTTGTTTATCTCGGAGAAATCATTTATCGGTGGGATGCTGCGTGTGCGCAGACAGGGAACGCGTATGGTACGTGCAGCAAAGCAGGATTATGATATTTATAGAGAACATTCTGCAAACAGACCGAGAAAAGAGCGAAAAGAGGTATCTGAAGAAGAATATTTAGCAAAGCGCAGACAAAAAACAGAAGACAGAATTGCAAAAAAGGCACAGCAGGCGGAAGAAAAGAAGCTGGCGCGTATGGAAAAGAAAGCACTCGGTGTTACAAAGGATACGAAACTGGTAGAAAAAGAAGAACCTCAGTTCGGCATGGATTTGCAGGAGTTGTTGGCTCAGAAAAATAACATTAATGACATATACAGTGATGATATTTACGATTTAGAAGATATTTATGAGAAGCAGGACAATGAGCCGGAAGAACTTCCATTTGTACAGGAAGAAGGTGTCTATGGAGAAATGGCTGGTGATGCATTGGTTCATCAGGTGGCACAACGATTAAATGAAGCAGCAATGCATACAGATAATCCATTGTGGAGTGATGTAAATGTACAATCACAGGCAGAAATTCCAGAATCGGTTCAGGAAAATATTGTAGAACCGCAAATGAATAATCCATTATGGGATAATATACAGGTACATTCGGAAGAAGAGCAGCCGGCACAGACAGCAGATTATGAAGAAGTATCTGAATACGAAGGATTCCCAAGTGAAATACAGCAGACTGTAGAATCACATGGAACACCATTTGCTCAGAAAATGCAAGATGAAGAAGTGACGCGACAGACAATGCAGGAAGAATTAGCAAACAGACAAGTACAGACGAATTCTTCAGTACAAGAAACATCAGCGGAAGAGGAAAGTTCAGATGCAGTAACAGTACAGGAAGAGGTTCCATTAAAGAAAGAGTACAAGTTCCCACCGTTAAGTCTTCTGACAAAGGGCAAGGGAAGTAACGGCGCAGATCAGATGATGGAGCGCAAACAAACAGCCATGCGTTTACAGCAGACATTGCAGACATTTGGTGTCAATGTTACAATAACAGATATCAGTTGTGGTCCGTCTGTTACCCGATATGAGTTACAGCCGGAAATGGGTGTGAAGGTTAGTAAGATTGTGTCATTATCTGATGATATTAAATTAAATTTAGCCGCAGCAGATATTCGAATTGAAGCACCGATTCCGGGAAAAGCGGCAATTGGTATTGAAGTACCGAACAAAGAGCCGGGCAGTGTTATGTTAAGAGATCTCTTAGAATCAGAGAGTTTTCAGAACAATCCGTCACCGATTGCATTTGGTGCTGGTAAAGATATCGCTGGTAAGACGATTGTAGCAGATATTCAGAAGATGCCGCATTTGCTGATTGCAGGTGCAACGGGTTCTGGTAAGTCTGTATGTATCAATACAATTATTATGAGTATTCTTTACAAAGCAAATCCGGAAGACGTAAAGATGATTATGGTTGATCCAAAGGTCGTAGAATTAAGTGTATACAATGGTATTCCACATTTGATGATACCGGTTGTTACGGATTGCAAGAAGGCAGCAGGAGCGTTAAATTGGGCAGTTGCTGAGATGGATAAGCGTTATAAGTTATTTGCACAGATGCAGGCAAAGAATCTAAAGGATTATAATGCAAAAATTGAACGGATGGAGACACCGGAAGGGGAAGAGCCAAAGAAAAAGATTCCACAGCTCGTTATTATTATTGACGAGTTGGCAGATTTGATGATGGTAGCACCGGGAGACGTAGAATCTGCAATCTGTCGTTTGGCACAGCTTGCAAGAGCTGCCGGTATTCATTTGGTTATTGCAACACAAAGACCATCAGTGAATGTTATTACAGGTCTTATTAAGGCAAATGTACCGTCTAGAATTGCATTTTCGGTTTCTTCCGGTGTAGATTCAAGGACAATTATTGATATGAATGGTGCCGAGAAGTTATTAGGAAAGGGTGATATGCTGTTCTATCCATCCGGATATCCAAAACCTGTCAGAGTACAGGGGGCATTTGTTTCTGATGAAGAAGTCGGAAGAGTAGTTGATTTTTTAAAGGAACAGGTGCAAAATGAAGATGGTGCACAGGAACAGATTAGTGAGGAAATCACATCTGTACAGTCCATTATGCATAGAGAAACAGAAAATGAAAGAGATCCATATTTTGCAGAAGCTGCACGTTTTGTAATAGGAAAAGAGAAAGGCTCGATTGGAATGTTACAGCGTTATTATAAGATTGGATTTAACCGTGCAGGAAGAATTATGGATCAGCTAGCTGATGCAGGTGTTGTAGGACCAGAGGTTGGAACAAAGCCTAGAAAGGTGCTTATGACACTGGATGAATTTGAAGAATATTTAAAGAACAATGGATAAGCCATAGGGCAGAAAAGAGGAAAAAATGGGAGTAAAAAGTGATATTGAAATAGCGCAGGAAGCAAAAATGCTTCCAATTACAGAAGTGGCAAAAAAGGTTGGAATTGATGCAGATGATTTGGAATTATATGGAAAATATAAGGCAAAGGTATCTGATGAACTGATTGCAAAATGTGAAAAAAATCCGGATGGAAAGTTAATTCTTGTGACAGCAATCAATCCGACACCGGCAGGAGAAGGAAAGACGACAATCAGTATTGGACTGACAGAAGGTCTTTGTAAAATGGGGAAAAATGCCATTGCTGCATTGAGAGAACCGTCTCTTGGACCATGTTTTGGTGTAAAAGGCGGTGCAGCAGGCGGTGGATATGCACAGGTTGTACCAATGGAAGATTTGAACCTTCATTTTACAGGAGATTTTCATGCAATTACTTCAGCAAACAACTTACTTGCAGCAATGTTAGACAATCATATTCATCAGGGAAATGCATTGCGTATTGACACAAAGCATATTGTATGGAAGCGTTGTGTAGATATGAATGACAGAGAACTTCGTAATATTGTTATTGGTATGGGAAGCAAGGCAAATGGCGTGATGAGAGAAGACCATTTTATCATTACAGTTGCATCTGAGATTATGGCAGTATTATGTCTTGCAGAAGATATGTCAGATTTAAAGAAGCGTCTCGGACGTATGATTGTTGCATATAATGTAGAGGGAGATCCTGTTACGGCAGATGATTTGAAGGCAACAGGTTCTATGGCAGTTTTATTGAAAGACGCATTGAAGCCGAATATGGTACAGACATTAGAGAATACACCTGTGTTTGTACATGGTGGACCATTTGCAAATATTGCGCATGGCTGTAATTCTGTACGTGCAACAAAGTTAGCAATGAAACTTGCAGATTATGCAGTTACAGAAGCAGGATTTGGTGCGGATTTAGGTGCAGAAAAGTTCTTTGATATTAAATGCCGTCATGCAAACTTAAAACCGGATGCAGTTGTGATTGTTGCAACCGTCAAGGCGTTAAAACACAATGGAGGCGTCGCAAAGACTGAGTTAGGCAAGCCGAACATGGAAGCACTTCGTGCAGGTATTGTCAACTTAGATAAACATATTGAAAATGTTCAGAAGTTTGGTGTTCCTGTTATTGTTACATTAAATGCGTTTATTACAGATACAGAAGAAGAATATACCTTTATTAAGGAGCACTGTGAAGCGTTAGGCTGTGAATTTGCGCTTGCGAAAGTATGGGAAAAAGGCGGCGAAGGTGGTCTTGAACTTGCACAGAAGGTCATTGATTCCTTAGAAAATAAAGAAAGTCATTTTGCTCCAATATATAGTGATGAATTGCCATTGACGGATAAGATTGAGAAGATTGCAACAGAAATCTATGGTGCAGATGAGGTCAATTATTCGGATGCGGCAAAGAAAGAATTGCAGCATATTACAGAGATGGGATTTGGACATTTCCCAGTCTGTATGGCAAAGACACCGGCTTCTTTATCTGACAAACCGTCACTGCTTGGCAGACCAAAGAATTTTACCATCGATGTACGTGAAGTTTATGTGGATGCCGGTGCTGAGTTTGTTGTTGTTCTTACAGGTACGGTACTCACAATGCCAGGACTTCCAAAAGTTCCTGCAGCAGAGCGCATAGATTATGATGAAGAAACACAGAAAATAGTAGGATTATTCTAGTGATAGAAACAGAAAGGTGTAGGGTATGAAGTTAGAAGCATTATTAGAAGGAGTAGAATATACCTTATTACAAGGCAGCTTAGATACAGAGATTACGGCACTGACATCAGATTCAAGAAAGGTGCAGGACGGTACAGCATTTGTCTGTATTGTTGGTGCAGTCAGTGACGGTCATACTTATATTGGCGCGGCGATTGAGAAGCATACAGCAGCGATTATTGTTCAAAAAGGTTCCGATCTTCCGGAAATTCCGGAAGATGTAACAGTTATTATTACAGGTAATACAAGAAAAGCACTTGCATTTATGTCAAATATGTATTTTGGCGAACCGGCAAAGAAGTTATTTACAATTGGTATTACCGGAACAAAGGGTAAGACAACTACAACATATATGATTCGAAATGTATTAGAGGCGTGTGGGATTAAGACTGGTCTGATTGGTACGATTGAAACCATCATAGGCAAGGAGAGCTGGCCATCAGCAAATACGACACCAGAGTCCTATCAGATTCATGAATCGTTTGCAAAGATGGTAGAAGCGGATTGTCAGGCTGTAGTTATGGAAGTTTCTTCACAGGGGTTAAAATTAGACCGTACAGCAGGTATTCTGTTTGATATTGGCGTGTTTACGAACTTAGAACCGGATCACATCGGACCAAATGAGCATGAATCATTTGAAGAATATTTAGCATGTAAGGCACGTCTGTTCAGACAGTGTAAAGTGGGAATTGTCAATGCAGATGATGCGCATACAGCGGAGATTATAAAGGATGCAACATGCGATGTTCAGACATATGGCTTATCCAATCAGGCAGACTTATGGGCAGAAAATGTTCAGTTATTCCATGAAAGAGGCAAAATTGGTCTGACGTATGATTGTAAGGGCTTGCTTACTGCACCAATCGCATTAGGACTTCCGGGAAAGTTCTCCGTATATAATTCCTTATGTGCGATTGCGGTAACGACGCATTTTGATGTTGATACGCAGAAATTAGTAGATACACTAAAGAATGTGAAAGTTAAGGGAAGAATTGAACTTGTGCCGGTATCTGATCGATTTACATTAATGATTGATTATGCACACAATGCAATGTCATTAGAGAGTATTCTTACAACATTAAAAGAATATCATCCGCATCGTCTGGTATGTCTGTTTGGTTGCGGCGGTAATCGTTCGAAGGACAGACGGTTTCAGATGGGTGAAGTATCCGGCCGTTTGGCAGATTTGACAATTATCACATCGGATAATCCAAGATTTGAAAAGCCGGAAGACATTATTGCGGATATTCAGACAGGAATTGCAAAGACAACCGGAAAGCATGTAGATATTGTTGACCGAAAAGAGGCAATCCGATATGTGATTGAACATGGCGAAGATGGTGATATTATTGTATTAGCAGGAAAAGGACACGAAGATTATCAGGAAATTGAGGGTGTAAAGCATCCGATGGATGAGAGAGTACTGATTGCAGAAGTATTACAGGAATTAAAGGCACAGGGCTGGAAATAATATGTACGCAGATATCATTGTAGATATTTCCCATGAACAACTAGATAAGACGTTTCAATATGCGGTACCTGACAGACTCTTGCAGGAAGTAGATATTGGCGTTATGGTATATATTCCATTTGGCAGGGGAAATAAACTTATAACAGGATATATTATAGAATTTAGTGATGCACCAAAGATTGCAGTTGAAAAAATCAAAGAAATCGACAGCGTTGTGTCAGGTAAGATACAGGCGGTCGGTAAGATGATTCAACTTGCGGCATGGCTGAAAAAACATTATGGTTCTACAATGAATCAGGCATTAAAGACAGTAATTCCGGTAAAGGAAACGGTGCGTCACAAAGAAAAGAAATATTTGCAATTGCTGGCAGCCGGGCAGGAGCTTGAAGAAGCACTTGCGTATTTGAAGAAAAGAAATGCAACAGCACAGGTGCGCCTGTTAGAGGCATTGCAGGAAGAAACGGTATTAGATTGTGAAATGATTCGCAATAAATTAAATATTACCATGCAGACGGTGCATGCACTGACGGATAAGAAGCTGGCAAAACTGATAATAGAGCAGGAATATCGCAATCCGATTGCACAGGATAAAAGGGAGGCAAAACAGATTGTTTTAAATCAGAGACAGCAACAGATTGTAGATTCTTTCACAAAGGATTATCTGGCAGGAATACGCAGGACATATCTTTTGCATGGCGTAACAGGAAGCGGTAAGACAATCTGTTATATGGAAATGATTGAACAGGTTGTCGCACAGGGAAGACAAGTGATTTTTTTAATTCCTGAGATTGCACTGACCTATCAGACAGTCAGTCGGTTTTATCACCGGTTTGGCAATCGGGTGTCAATATTACATTCGAGAATGTCAAAAGGAGAACGGTATGACCAGTTTCTGCGGGCAATGCGCGGTGAAATTGATATTATGATAGGACCTCGTTCTGCACTGTTCACACCATTTTCAAATATTGGGCTTATTGTAATAGATGAAGAACATGAAAATGCATACAAAAGTGAGCAGTCTCCAAGGTATCATGCCAAAGAAGTGGCACAATATCTTGCCAAGGATAATCAGGCTTCTGTGATATTAGGTTCGGCAACACCGTCTGTTGAGGATTATTACAGAGCGCGCAATGGAGAATATGATTTGTATGAGTTACCTGACAGAGCGATGGGAAATGCACTTCCAACAGTATATACAGAAGATTTGAGGGAAGAGTTAAAGCAGGGAAACCGTTCTATTTTAAGCAGAAAGCTGCAGGAACTTATGACGGATCGTTTAGCAAAAAAAGAACAGATTATGTTGTTTTTAAATAAGCGTGGGTATGCCGGATTTATTTCTTGTCGTTCCTGCGGAGCGGTTATGAAATGTCCGCATTGTGATATTTCGTTGACAGCGCATCGAAATGGAAAGCTGATTTGTCATTATTGTGGGTATGAACGGCCGCAGATGAAATTGTGTCCGAAATGTGGTTCGAGATATATTTCCGGATTTCGGGCAGGAACGCAGCAAGTGGAGGAAATTGTTCATAAAATGTATCCACAGGCACGAATACTTCGTATGGATATGGATACAACATCTGGAAAAGATGGACATGAAAAAATACTTTCAGCATTTGCAAATCATGAAGCAGATATTCTGATTGGAACGCAAATGATTGTAAAAGGGCATGATTTTCCAAGTGTAACACTGGTCGGAATCTTAGCAGCGGATATGTCTTTGTATGCAGGAGATTATACAGCACCGGAGCGGACATTTCAGTTGTTGACACAGGCAGCAGGGAGAGCTGGAAGAGCACAGCGTCCAGGAGAAGTTGTTATTCAGACGTATACGCCGGAACATTACAGCATACAGACGGCAGCCAGACAGAATTATCAGGAATTCTACGAGGAAGAGATTGCATATAGAGCATTGATGGATTATCCGCCGTATAAAGCAATGTTAAAAATACAGTTTTCATCCAAAAAGCCTGACAAGCTGGAAGAGATGGCAGAACGTTTTGTACAGGAAGAACAGCAGTTTCAGAATGAGCAGATACAATTATTTGCGCCGATAAATGCAGGTGTTTACAAAATAAATGATATTTATACAAAGATTGTATATGCAAAATCAGAATCAGCAGAGAAATTAGAAATTCTAAAAAGCAGGATTGAAGAGTGGATGCAGCAGCATCGCTATTATGCTAATATTATGTTACAATTTGATATAGATGAATAGAAAAAGAAGAAAGGTAGGAGATTACAATGGCATTAAGAAATGTAAGAGTACGTGGAGATGAAATTTTAACAAAGACAGCAAAAGAGATTACAGAAATGACTCCAAGAATTCAGGAATTAATTGAAGATATGTTTGAAACAATGTATGAATCGGACGGCGTTGGACTTGCAGCACCACAGGTTGGAATTCGTAAGAGATTAGTTGTTATTGATTGTGGAGATGATCCGATTGTATTAATTAATCCTGTCATTTTAGAGACAAGTGGAGAGCAGACAGGATATGAAGGCTGTTTAAGTGTACCGGGTAAAGTAGGACAGGTAACAAGACCTAATTATGCAAAGGTTAAGGCACTTGATGAAAATATGGAAGAAATTATCGTTGAGGGAGAAGGACTTCTTGCACGTTGCCTGTGTCATGAAATTGATCACCTTGATGGAAAACTTTATGTAGACCTTGTTGAAGGTGACTTGCTTGATGCTGAGGCGGAAGTGGAAGAATAAATAAAACTGTAATTGAAATAAAAGTGCAGTTGCAGGGATAAGATAGAGAAACACAAGGAGGATGCAATGAACGTTGTATTTATGGGAACACCGGATTTTTCGGTAGGAACACTAGAAGCAATTATACAGGCAGGACATACCGTTTCTGCAGTTGTGACACAGCCGGACAAGCCAAAGGGCAGAGGCGGTGCGGTGTCAATGTCACCGGTAAAGGAAGTTGCATTAAAGCATGACCTGACAGTGTTGCAGCCGGTCAGGGCAAGAGATGAAGCATTTATAGAAGAATTAAGGGGCTATCAGCCGGATGTGATTGTTGTTGTTGCATTTGGACAGATTCTTCCCAAAGAGATTATTGACATGCCAAAATACGGCTGTATCAATGTCCATGCATCGCTCCTTCCAAAGTACCGCGGCGCAGCACCAATTCAGCAGGCAGTCATTGATGGCTGTGAATACTCAGGTGTTACGACAATGCAGATGAACGAAGGGTTAGATACCGGTGATATTCTGCTTGTAAAGAAAGTAAAGTTAGAGCCAAAAGAAACAGGCGGCAGTCTGTTTGACAGATTAAGCAGTGTTGGTGCAGAATTGCTTGTAGAAACTTTAACAAAGGTAGAAGCAGGAGAGGTAACGCCGGTACCGCAAAATGATGCAGAGTCTTCTTATGTAAAAATGATATCAAAATCATTTGGAAAGATTGATTTTCAGAAATCAGCAGTTGAAATTGAACGTTTGATTCGTGGATTAAATCCGTGGCCGAGTGCATTTACATCACTGAATGGAAAAATGCTTAAAATTTGGGATGCAGATGTGTGTGACGATATTCTTTGCGATGGACGCAGACAGGAAGCAGGATATATTAGTCAGGTAAATAAGCATGATTTTATTGTTCAGTGCGGACAGGGTTCACTGTGTATTCATGAATTACAGTTAGAAGGAAAGAAGCGTATGCTATCAGATGCTTTTTTGCGGGGAACAGCCGTAGAGGTTGGAACACAATTAGGACAGTAAGCTGCTAACAAAGCAGACAAGGACCCCGATACGAAATAATTACAGAACAAAGCGAGGGATTGTATATGGGATATTATGGTTATTATTATTTTGATCCAACTTATATTTTAATGATTATTGCAGCAGTGATTTCATTGCTTGCGCAGGCTTGGGTAAGTTCATCATTTTCAAAATATTCAAAGGTGCGCAGCCTTTCAGGAATGACAGGAGCGATGGCGGCAGAACGGATTTTGCAGTCACAGGGTATTTATGATGTTCAGATTCGTCACGTATCAGGAAAATTAACAGATCATTATAATCCATCTGATAAGACATTGAATCTGTCAGATGCTGTATATCAGTCAACATCGGTGGCAGCCATTGGCGTTGCTGCACATGAATGTGGTCATGCAATTCAGCATGCAAGAGGATATGCACCATTATCGATTCGTACGGCAATTGTTCCGATTGCAAATATTGGTTCGAAGTTATCATGGGTATTTATTATTGCCGGATTATTTTTCTCAACGTATGGACAGCCATTATTAAATATTGGTATTTTGATGTTTTCTGCTGCAGTATTATTTCAGCTTGTAACACTTCCGGTTGAATTTAATGCGTCAGCGCGAGCATTGCAGTTATTATCATCAACAGGTATTTTGCAGACACAGGAAGTATCAAAGGTTCGAAAAGTACTTACAGCGGCAGCAATGACTTATGTTGCGGCAGCGGCAACAGCAATTTTACAGCTGGTTCGTCTGATTCTGTTATTTGGAGGAAGAGATCGTGACTAATCAGATTAATGAGAGAGCGGTTGTTTTAGATATTCTGTTGGAATTAGAAAAAGAAGATGCGATGTGCCATCTTGTGCTGCGAAGCGCATTGGCAAAGTTTCAGTATCTTGAGAAACAGGAACGTGGATTTATCTCAAGGCTTGTGTTAGGAACAGTTGAGCAGCGAATAGAATTAGATTATATGATTAATCAGTTTTCAAAAACGCCGGTGCGCAAGATGAAACCGGTTATCCGCTGTATTCTTGAAATGTCAGTATACCAGCTTAAATATATGAAGCAGGTTCCTGTATCGGCGGTATGTAATGAGGCTGTTAAATTAGCAGGCAAAAGAAAATTTGTTAATCTGAAAGGTTTTGTAAATGGTGTATTGCGCAATATTGCAAGAAATTTAGACAATGTAACTTATCCGGATAAGGAGAAAGAGCCGCAGACCTATTTGTCAGTAAAATATTCAATTCCGGAATGGTTTCTGTCTATGTGGAAGAAACAGTATTCTTATGCGCAGATAGAACAGATTTTAGAAGGTTTTAAACAGGAAAATCGTACATATATCCGTTGCAATACACAAAAAGTATCACCACAGCAATTAAAAGAAGCATTACAAAAAGAAGGAATTGCAGTGTGTGATGTTAAAGGATTACCATTTGCTTTTGCAATTGATGGATATGATTATATTGGTGGCATTGAAGCATTTGAACAGGGCTGGTTTCAGATTCAGGACATCAGTTCCATGCTTGTTGGAAAGGTGGCCGGACTGA
The DNA here is from genome assembly GCA_002394205.1 of Lachnospira sp. UBA4346. Taxonomy (GTDB): domain Bacteria; phylum Bacillota; class Clostridia; order Lachnospirales; family Lachnospiraceae; genus Lachnospira. The sequence goes on from DGTC01000014.1 coordinate 27,012, forward strand.
AAGAGAAAGATGCTGTGATGGATGTCTGCGCAGCACCCGGTGGTAAGAGTATCAATGCAGCGTTATTAAATCCGAAGGGCATGATAGATTCGAGAGATCTTTCGGATTATAAAGTATCATTAATAGAAGACAATTTAGACCGTTTAGAGATTGAGAATGTGACAACGAAAGTATGGGACGCAACGATATTGGATGCATCGTCAATAGAACAGGCGGATGTTGTGTTTGCCGATGTGCCGTGTTCCGGATTTGGAATTATTGGCAGAAAACCAGATATCAAGTACAATGCGTCATTAGACAAGACAGAATCACTTGTTGGATTACAGCGGAAAATTTTAGCACAGGTATGGCAATATGTGAGACCGGGGGGCTATCTGATTTATAGTACTTGTACCATTAATCGGGCAGAGAATGAGGAAAATGTGGCGTGGATGTGCGAGCAGTTTCCGTTAGAACGCTGTGATATTACAGCTGATTTGCAGGAATATTTGGTATCAGACCAGGATTGTAGTTATGGTGTGCAATTACTTCCGGGAATCAATGGAACGGACGGGTTTTTCATTGCTAAATTACAACGAAAGGCATAAAGATGGAATTAATAGATATTAAATCATTAGATTATACACAGTTAGAAGAGTATATTGTATCGCTGGGAGATAAGAAGTTTCGTGCCGGACAGATTTATCAGTGGTTACATCAGAAGCTGGTTACGGATTTTGATGAGATGAGTAATATTTCCAAAGATTTAAGAGAAAAGTTAAAACAGCAGTGCAGACTGGTATCATTAGTGCCGGAACGTGTGCAGGTATCAAAAATTGATGGAACAACAAAATATTTGTTCAAATTGTATGATGGCAATCTGATTGAAAGTGTATTGATGCGATATCATCATGGAAATTCTGTATGTATTTCTTCACAGGTTGGATGTCGAATGGGATGTAGATTCTGTGCTTCAACATTAGATGGAATGGTTCGTCCGTTAACGGCATCAGAGATGTTAGATCAGATTTATACGATTCAGCGTCTGACAGGGGAGCGCGTGGACAATGTCGTTGTTATGGGATCTGGAGAACCATTTGATAACTTTGATAATCTTTTGATATTTATGAAATTACTAAATAGTGAAAAAGGCTTAAATATCAGTGCAAGAAACCTGACCGTATCGACTTGTGGACTTGTACCGAAGATTCGCGAAATGGCAGATTTGAAGCCACAGATTACACTTGCAATTTCACTGCATGCGCCAAATGATGCATTGCGAAAGACGATGATGCCGATTGCAAATAAGTACTCGATTGCAGAGATTATGGATGCGTGCCGATATTATATTGCACAGACCGGACGCAGAATTACATTTGAATATAGTCTGGTAAAGGGTGTTAATGACTCACAGGATTGTGCAAATCAATTGATTGCGCTTGTTCGTAATATGAAATGTCATATCAATCTGATACCGGTAAATCCAATTAAAGAACGTGACTATGAACAGTCAGAGCATAAAGCAATTCAGGATTTTAAAAACAGACTTGAAAAAAATGGGATTCGTGTTACCATAAGAAGGGAAATGGGCAGAGATATTGATGGTGCCTGTGGACAGCTTCGAAAGAGTTATATGGAAGATAAATAAATAATTGTGTACGTAGAATGGAGGATATCATGAAGGCGTATGCCGTTACAGATGTAGGAATACAACGTGCAGTAAATCAGGATTATGTATATTATACAACAGAGTCTATTGGAAATCTGCCAAACCTGTTTTTGGTGGCAGATGGAATGGGCGGTCATAAAGCAGGAGATATGGCATCAAAATTTACAGTGGAGCATTTTATGCAATTAATTGCGAATTCAGAGCAAAAAGATGTCATAACACTTCTGTCTGAAAACATATCAATTGTAAATACCCAGTTGCTGAAAAAGGCAACGGAATCAGCGGATTACAAAGGAATGGGAACAACGTTTGTTGCAGCGACCATACAGGGAGATGTTCTGAGAGTGGCAAATGTAGGAGACAGTCGGTTATATGTGGTAGATAATGATATTCGTCAGATTACGAGAGATCATTCGTATGTAGAGGAATTGGTGCTTCGTGGAAAGATAAATCGTGAACAGGCAAGGACTCATGAGAAAAAGAACTATATAACGCGTGCAATTGGTGGTGAGCCACATGTTGAACCGGAATTATTTGCAGTAGATTTACATGCGGGAGAGAAGATACTCATGTGCACGGACGGGTTATCTAATATGATAGAAGATAATGAAATTTTAAAAATTATCAGTCGAAGTAAAAGTATCGAGGAGGCTGTTGATACATTGATTGTTACGGCCAATGCACACGGTGGAAAAGATAACATTTCCGCAATGATAATAGATCCAGAAATTGAAAGGTAAAAGAATATGTTAAGAAAAGGAACATTTTTAGCAGATAGATATGAGATTCTTGAACAGGTTGGAACTGGTGGAATGTCTGACGTTTATAAGGCAAAATGTCACAAACTCAATCGATTTGTTGCGATAAAGGTGCTAAAAGAAGAATATAGTACAGATAAGACATTTGTATCCAAATTCAGAGTAGAAGCACAATCGGCAGCAGGACTGACGCATCCGAATATCGTTAATGTTTATGATGTCGGGGATGAGAATGGAATTTATTATATCGTAATGGAGCTTGTGGAAGGTATTACGCTAAAAAAATATATAGAAAAGCGTGGAAAATTACCTTATAAAGAAGCAGTCAGTATTGCAATTCAGGTTGCAAATGGAATGGAAGCGGCGCACAGTCATAATATTGTGCATCGTGATATCAAGCCGCAGAACATAATTATTTCAAAAGAGGGTAAAGTAAAAGTAACAGACTTTGGAATTGCTAAGGCAGCAACATCAACGACGATTAACTCTTCTTCTGCAATGGGTTCCGTGCATTATATTTCGCCGGAACAGGCAAGAGGCGGATATTCTGATTTGAGAAGTGATATTTATTCTTTTGGTATTACGTTATTTGAAATGTTGACAGGAACTGTTCCATTTGATGGGGATACGACGGTAGCAGTGGCGGTTCGTCACATACAGGATGAGATTCCGGCTCCTTCGCAGCTTGTACCGGGAATTCCGATTAGTATAGATCAGATTGTCCTAAAATGTACACAAAAAAAGACAGAGTGGAGATATCAGAATGCTTCAGATTTGATTACCGATTTGAAGAAGTCGCTTGTAATGCCGGATTCCAACTTTGTTAAAATGGTGCCAATGTATGAAAATGTGCAGCAGGTACAAAAAAAAGAAATTGATGTACCAAATATGGGGAATAGTATGAAGAGAGAACAGGAAAATAATTACAGAAATTCGATAGAAGACGATCCGTTACTTGATGATTATGATGAAGATGACGATGATGAGTTAGAGGATGATTATGATATTCGTCCAAAGAAAAAAGACAGAAATAAAGATATTGACGACGAAGGAAATGATAAACTTGATCAGATGATGAAATGGATTGGGATCGGTATTGCTGCAGTAATTCTGATTATAACAATCTTTGTTGTTGTTAAACTTGTTGGCTCAGGCTCAGGAAGTTCATCTGCAAAAGAAACAACCACAGCACAGACGACTGCGGAAGCAGAAAAGGATAAAGTGAAAGTTCCGAACGTGGCAGGAATGACAGAAGCAGAAGCAAAAGAGGCCTTAAACAAAGTGAATTTGGGATTTAAAGCAATATATCAGGCTTCTTCAACAGTAGATTCCGGCAAAGTTATTTCACAGGATAAGAAATCAGGAAGTTCTGTTGCAAAGAATACAACAGTTACGGTAACTGTGAGTACAGGACAGGAGACCAAAGCGACATCGAATGTTCCAAGTGTAGTGGGAATGACAGAAAAGAATGCAATGTCATTGCTCCAAAATGCCGGGTTTAAGGTAAGTACAGAGTATGAGTACAGTACATCTGTAGAATTAGGAAATGTTATTCGTCAGAATCCGGATGGAGATAATTCTGTGGAAGCAGGTTCAACAGTTGTTATTACGGTAAGTCAGGGAAAAGAAAAGAAGAATGTGACAGTGCCAAATGTTGTGGGCCTTGATGAAGGAACGGCAAGACAGACATTAGAAAATAGTGGATTAAAGGTTACGGTAAATTATGTCACATCCGCATCAAATGTAGCATACGGTAACGTAATTTCACAGAGCTATAATGCAGGAACAACAGTTGATCAGGATTCACCGGTTACGATTACGGTTAGTCATTATGAACAGCCAACACAGCCGGAAGCACCAATACAGCCGACAGCACCAACACAGCCGGCAGCACCGACAACAACGGCTGCAGCAGTAACATCGACGGCAGTGGCACCGGTAAATTAGGTAAATAAGATGCAGGGAAGAATTATAAAAGGAATTGCAGGGTTTTATTATGTTCATACACAGACAGATGCTGTGTATGAATGTAAAGCCAAAGGGGTCTTTCGAAATAAGAAGATTAAGCCGCTTGTAGGTGATTATGTGATATTGGAAGTATTGGATGAAGAGAAGAAAAAGGGGAATATTACAGATATTCAGCCTAGAAGCAATGAACTTATTCGTCCGGCAGCTTCGAATGTTGATCAGGCGATTATTATATTCGCAGTCAAAAATCCAGAGCCGAATTTTAATTTGCTTGATAAGTTTTTACTTATGATGGATTATCAGAATGTCCCGACAACAATATGCTTTAATAAATCTGATTTGATTGACGGCGAAGAACAGAAACGATTATCACAAATGTATGAAAAGAGCGGTTGTAAAGTTTTATTTACCAGTTTTTACAATGCTGTTGGAATTGAACAGGTGCATAAGATTCTTGAACATAAGACAACAATTTTGGCAGGTCCGTCAGGAGTAGGAAAGTCAACACTTACCAATGCAATTTTGCCGGAAGCAAAAATGGAGACAGGTGGTGTCAGCAAAATAGGAAGAGGTCGTCATACCACCAGACATTCAGAAATATTCCACGTTGCGGATGACACATATATATGTGACACACCGGGATTTACATCGTTAAATATTCCACAAATGGAAAAGGAAGATGTAAGACTATATTTTCCAGAGTTTGAACCGTATGAAGGAAAATGTCGATTTAATGGGTGTGTACACATCAGTGAACCGGATTGTAAGGTAAAAGAAGCATTAGAGCAAGGAAAAATATCACAAAGACGTTATGAAAGCTATCAGGAAATTTTTCAGGAATGTAAAGAACAGAAAAAATATTGAAAAGAGGTAAAAGAATGAATATTTTATCGCCATCTATTTTATCAGCTGATTTCAGTAAATTGGGAGAACAGATTAAAGAAATTGATCAGGCAGGTGCAGAATATATCCATGTAGATGTTATGGATGGTCAGTTCGTACCAAGTATATCATTTGGTATGCCGGTTATAAAGTCGATTCGTCCGGTAACAAAGAAAGTATTTGATGTACATCTTATGATTAATGAACCTATTCGTTATATTGATGAGTTTGTAAATGTAGGAGCAGATATTATTACAATTCATGTTGAGGCATGTGCAGATGTGGTTGCTACGATTGATAAGATTCATGCAGCAGGTGTTCGTGCCGGTATTACATTGAATCCGGAAACTCCGGTTTCAGCGATTGTTCCATATTTATCAAAGGTTGAAATGGTACTTGTAATGAGTGTTCATCCTGGTTTTGGAGGACAGAAATTTATACCGGAATCAATTGATAAGATTAAGGAAATCAAGCGTCTTATTGAAGAAAAGAATCTGAATGTGGATATCGAAGTAGACGGTGGAATTAAATTAGATAATTTGGCAACTGTTATGGATGCAGGTGCCAATGTAATCGTTGCCGGTTCGGCTGTATTTGCCGGTAATCCTGCGGAAAATGTTAAGAGTTTTCAAGAAATTATGAAAGCATGGTAATTGTTAAAATATAATAAGTTGGAAGCTGACAAGAATACTGTCAACGATATATAATAAATATTAATGAAAAAGCAAATCGTTTTTGTAGCATACGGATAGATGTGTTATAGAAGCGGTTTGCTTTTTGTGTATAAAAATAATTTTTAAATTTGTACAATTTGATACTTAGAAGCAAAAAATGTATCTTGTGACAATTGTGTCCTATATAGTAAAAAACTTCGTGAGGAATTATTACACCTCACGAAGTAGAAATCGCTGTTTATAGCGTTGTTTGTATTTATACGTTGAAACGGAAGAGGATGACATCGCCATCTTTTACTACATATTCTTTCCCTTCCATACGTACAAGACCTTTTTCTTTGGCAGCAGTATAAGAACCACAGTCTAAAAGATCTTGATAATTTACAACTTCGGCTTTGATAAATCCGCGTTCAAAGTCAGAATGAATCTTACCGGCAGCACCAGGAGCCTTTGTACCTTTTGTGATTGTCCAGGCACGTGTTTCTGTCTCACCCGCTGTTAAGTAACTGATTAAACCAAGTAAGCTGTAACTTGCTGCAATTAATTTATCCAAACCAGAAGAAGCGATGCCTAAGTCTTCTAAGAACATCTTCTTTTCATCATCATCAAGTTCGGAAATTTCCTGCTCGATTTGTGCACAGATAACAAATACTTCAGCATCAGCTGTTTTAGCAAATTCACGAACAGACTGTACGTAAGAATTATTTGCTCCATCATCAGCCAAATCATCTTCTGTAACATTGGCTGCAAAAATAACAGGTTTTGCTGTTAATAAGTTGAATTCTTTTACAATAGCAATTTCATCGTCATCTTCATATTCGAAATTCTTTGCAAGGTTACCAGCTTCAAGATGTGCAATCAAACGTTCGATTAATGCACATTCTTTAGCAATGTCTTTGTTGTTATGTGCAGCACGTTTCTGCTTTGCAAGGCGGCGTTCAAGTACTTCTACATCAGAGAAGATTAATTCAAGATTAATTGTTTCAATATCACGAAGTGGATCAATAGAACCATCAACATGAACGATGTTTGTATCTTCAAAACAACGCACAACATGAACAATGGCATCTACTTCACGAATATTGGCAAGAAACTGGTTACCAAGACCTTCTCCTTTAGAAGCACCTTTTACAAGACCTGCGATATCTACAAATTCGATAACGGCAGGTGTAATCTTTGCAGAATTGTATAATGCAGCGAGCTTGTCAAGACGTTCATCAGGAACGGCAACAACACCGACATTCGGATCAATTGTACAGAAAGGGTAATTGGCTGATTCAGCTCCAGCCTTTGTTAATGAATTGAATAATGTACTTTTACCAACATTCGGTAATCCGACAATACCTAATTTCATAGTTAAATCTCCTTCTAATGCCTACAGGCATATGTATAATCATTGATTGTATGAAATTCTTCACACATATTTAACTATTATAATACAAAAAATCATGAAGTACAATGATAATTTTCGGTTTGTGGAGGGACTCTGCCTGATAGATGGACGGGAATTCGTGATGAACGGACGCATATCGAAAAAGATAAATTTATTTTGAAAACGCAAACTCGCCTACGGCTCAAACAGTGCGCTTTTCAAAATAAAT
>DGTC01000011.1 GCA_002394205.1 Lachnospira sp. UBA4346
TTGTTACAAGAGAATACTTCATACCAATATGTCCCATTGCAATACCATCACATACAGCAATTGCAGGAATCATAACCGGTACACCGCCGGCTTCTGCAACGCCTAACTTCACGGCATTTACAATCTTATCTAAGTTCATGTGTCCCGGTACAATTTCGTTATAGGAACTAACGATACCTACCAATGGCTTATTCATTTCTTCCGGCGTAAAACCTAACGCATTAAACAGCGAGCGGTGTGGTGCCTGCTGCATTCCTTTTCTTACATTATCACTCTTCATACGAATGTACTCCTTTCGGTTCTCTTTTCCTTCTAATCGTTTATAAATATTCAATTCTCATCACGATTGCTATTCCATGCAACTGCACGTTTTTAGTAAATAGCTTTGATTCCTTCTTCCGTATATAATTCTTATACACGTTCTGCAATCAAATCACCCATCTTTGTTGTACTGCACTGTGTCATTCCTTCTGACATAATATCAACCGTACGATAGCCTTCCTTTAATACCTGTGCAACAGCTGCTTCAATCGCATCTGCTTCTTTATCTAAGTCAAATGAATAACGAAGCATCATTGCTGCACTTAAAATTGTAGCAATTGGATTTGCAATGTCTTTGCCAGCTATATCCGGTGCTGAACCATGACTAGGTTCGTATAAACCTAATTTTGTCTTTCCAAGACTTGCACTTGATAACATTCCAATAGAACCTGTAATCATGCTCGCCTCATCTGAAAGAATATCACCGAACATATTTTCTGTTAAAATAACATCAAACTGTCCCGGATTCATAACAAGCTGCATTGCACAGTTATCAACCAGCATATCTGTCACTTCAACTTCCGGATAATCCGCTGCAACTTCTTTAACAACCTTTCTCCAAAGTCTTGAAGAATCTAACACATTTGCCTTATCTACACTTGTAACTTTCTTTCTTCTCTTCATTGCAATTTCAAACCCCTTAATTGCAATACGACGAATCTCATCTTCATTGTATGTTAAAGTATCTGTAGCTGTCATTACGCCATCTACTTCTTCTGTATGACGCTTTCCAAAATACAAACCGCCTGTCAGTTCACGCATAATAACCATATCAAAGCCATCACCAATAATTTCCGGCTTCAATGGGCATGCATCCTGTAATTCCTTATATAAGTAAGCAGGGCGAATGTTCGCAAATAACTCTAATTCCTTTCGAATCTTCAAAAGACCTGCTTCCGGTCTTAAATTTGGTGCTACATCATACCACTTAGAATTACCAACGTTCCCACCAACTGCACCTAAGAGTACAGCATCTGAAGCCTTTGCAATCGCAACTGCTTCATCCGTTAGTGGAACTCCGTATTCATCAATGGAGCAGCCACCCATAAGAATCTTCGTATAATCGAACTTGTGTCCATATTTTTCTGCAATTCGGTCTAACACCTTCTTAGCTTCTCTTACGATTTCCGGACCAATTCCATCTCCTGGGATTAATGTTATTTTACAATCCATCTGCTTCACCTGTCTTTCTTATCTTTTCTAATAACTTCTATAATATGTAGACACTTTAACAATCTAACGTGTAAAAAAGTTATTGTTTTATATGATAACGTATTTTTCTTTTTTTTTCAACTCTATTCTGAAAATTATGTCAGAAATTCTTGTATATTCTGAAAGGAAACCTAGCTTGAAACATAAAGTGCCTTTGATATCCGAATCTTAAAAAACAAAAACGTATGGAAATTGAGTACTTCCCAATTCCATACGCTCCAAATAATCTTATTCGTTTGATGATGCCTTTTCTACCTGTGCAATTGCCTTCTTCTGCATCGGAATTCTACAATTCTTATTGCTTCCGAACTCTACAATAACTGTATCATCTGTAATATCAATCAACACACCGTAGAAACCGCTTGATGTTAATACTGTATCCCCAACTTCAAGTGAGTTCATCAACTCATTCTGTGCCTGCTGCTGCTTCTTCTGTGGTCTCATTGCAAGGAAATAGAACATTACGATTAACGCAACGATATATATTACCATAATTCCAACCTGCATCTTTTCGTCCTCCTAATGCTTTATTATTTGTTTTACATAAACTATATCATACCTTATATCCAGAAAATTGTCTAGCTTTTCTCAAAATGAAATCATCCGTTCACAAATGTTTCATTTTTTAACTATTTCTGATCATATGTCTTCATTAAATCCAAACGTTCTTCTTTAAATGCATGATAATTGCCTGCCTCAATCGCACCACGGATATCTTCCATTAAATGATTATAGAAATATAAATTGTGCAGTACGCAAAAACGCATTCCAAGCATTTCTTTCGCTTTCATCAGATGACGAATATATGCTCTTGAATAATTCCGGCACGCAGGGCATCCGCAGCCTTCTTCAATCGGTCTGTCGTCCTTTTCATACTTTGCATTAAACAAATTAATCTTGCCAAACTTCGTATATACATGTCCATGGCGACCATTTCTTGACGGATATACACAATCAAAGAAATCAATTCCACGCTCTACACCTTCTAAGATATTTGCCGGTGTTCCAACACCCATAAGATATGTAGGTTTATTCTGCGGAAGATATGGAACAGTCTCATCTAAAACATGGTACATCTCTTCATGCGATTCGCCTACCGCAAGTCCACCAACTGCATATCCGTCCAAATCCATCTCAGAAATTCTCTTTGCATGTTCAATACGAACATCCGTATATACCGCTCCCTGATTAATACCAAACAATAACTGATGCGGATTTACGGTATCCGGAAGTGCATTTAATCTTGCCATTTCTTTCTTGCAGCGTTCTAACCATCGCGTTGTACGATTTACCGAATTTGTAATATAACTTTTCTCAGCCTTTGCCGGCGGACACTCATCAAATGCCATCGCAATCGTAGAACCTAAATTCGACTGAATCTGCATACTCTCTTCCGGTCCCATAAAAATCTTGCGTCCATCAATATGCGAATTAAATGTAACACCTTCTTCTTTAATTTTACGAAGTCCTGCTAATGAAAACACCTGAAATCCACCGGAATCCGTAAGAATCGGTCTGTCCCAATTCATAAACTTATGCAAGCCGCCCATCTCTTTAATGAGCTTATCGCCCGTACGCACATGTAAATGATATGTATTTGACAATTCTACCTGTGTGCCAATATCTTTTAAATCCATTGTTGATACGGCACCTTTAATTGCTGCAACCGTACCAACATTCATAAATACAGGTGTCTGAATCGTACCATGTACTGTTTTTAATTCTGCCCTTTTTGCACGTCCGTCTGTTTTTAAAACCTGATACATACTTCTAACCCTTCTTCTGTTCATCATATACAATAAACAGAACATTTCCTTTCAAATATCCTTTTCTTTCTATCACAACAATGCATCTCGTTCAATTATAAATACAAACAACTTCCTAACAAATAAGAAGTTGCAATTGTTATTTTTTTAACACAATCGTGATGTATTCACTTTTACATCTTATAAAATTCTTCAATTTTATCTATTCTTGCCGTCATATTTTCAAATAATAAATCTACAACAGTAAGTGCCGCCATTGCTTCAACCACAACGACAGCTCTCGGAACAATCATCGGATCATGCCGTCCTTTAATAGATACCTCGATATTATCTCCCGATTTATTGACCGTCTGCTGTGTTGCACGAATAGATGGCGTCGGCTTAATCGCTGCACGGAACACAATATCCGAACCGTCACTCATTCCGCCCAAAATACCGCCTGCATGGTTTGTCTCCTTAACAACTTTGCCATTCTGCATTTTGAAAGCATCATTATTATCACTTCCCAATGCCTTTGCAACAGCAAACCCATCTCCAAGCTCAAATCCCTTTACTGCACCAATCGAAAACATTGCCTTCGCAAGATTTGCATCTAACTTGTCAAATACAGGTTCTCCAACTCCTGGTTTTACATTCTGAATCACACATTCAATGATTCCACCAATAGAATCTCCTGCCTCTATCTTTTCTTTTGCATCTTCTGCAACTGCCTGCGCAGCCTGTGCATCTGGCATGTTAAATGGATTCTTTGCACACTCCTGCAAGTTGAAACGCTCCGGCGAAATCGCAATTCCACCAATTTCCTTTGCATATGCCGTAATCGAAATACCAAGCTGTTCCAAAATCTTCATCGCAATCGCACCGGCAGCTACCCGTCCAATCGTCTCACGACCGGAACTTCGTCCACCACCACGATAATCACGAAAACCATATTTCATATCAAACGTATAATCTGCATGTCCTGGTCTGTAATAGCTTGCAATCTCTGAATAATCCGCAGAACGCTGTGTCTTATTACGAACCACCAGTGAAATTGGGGTTCCGGTTGTCTTTCCCTCAAATATACCGGAAAGAATTTCAACTTCGTCATCTTCTTTTCGCGGCGTTGTAAATTGTGACTGTCCCGGCTTTCTGCGATTCAGTTGTTTCTGAATATCTGCTTCACTCAAAGGAACTCCTGCCGGGCATCCGTCTACCACAACACCTACACCTGCCCCATGGGACTCTCCCCACGTCATAATTTTAAATCTATTTCCAAATGTTGAACCTGCCATATCTCCTCCATATAGAAATGCTTCTGCACAATTCTATGCATATTCAGTCTATGCACATCTATATATCATAACAAATATTTTATATTCTGTAAATGGCTGGATTTTTTAAAACACTTCTTCAAGAAAATCTTTTAAATATTGTGTCCTTTCCTGTAAGCGCATTGCTTTTTCCATATTCATTTTATCTGAGGTAAATCCTACAAGTGTTCTTTGAATCTCTTTCATTTGATTTTTGAGCTTCTTTCTTGCCAAAATATCCATTGATTTTTTATGTTCTTTGTAGATTTTGTCTGCCTGTGTCAGCATATATTGTGCCTCTTTACGCAGCCCTATCCATTCTTTTCGTTCTTTATCCTGACTTGCATAAATTTGTGCTTCTTCTTTGGCTCTCTCTATCTCTTTCGCCGTCAGATTCATCGTCGATGTAAGGGTAATTCCCTGCTCTTTTCCGGTTGCCTTATCTTTTGCAGATACATTTACAATTCCGTCTGCATCAACATCAAACGTCACTTCAATCTGTGGCACACCTGCCTCTGTACATGTAATTCCTGTCAGTCTAAAATTACCTAAAAATTTGTTATCTCTGGTAAATTGACGTTCTCCCTGAAACACTTTAATATCCACACTCGTTTGAAAGTTATTTGCAGTCGTAAATATCTGGCTATGCCTTGTTGGAATTGGCGTATTACGCTCAATCAGCTTTCTTGCAACACCGCCAACCATTTCCACTGATAAGGAAAGCGGCATTACATCCATTAATATCAGTTGAGAAACGGCACTGTTCTTATCTACCTGTCCGCTTAACTTTTCCGCCTGAATTGCCGCTCCTAACACAACACATTCATCCGGATTCAGACTGCAAAACGGCTCCTTTCCCATTAACTGATATACCTTTTCCTGAACTGCAATAATTCTCGTTGATCCGCCCACCAACAATATTTTATCAACATCTGACTTTCTAAGTCCTGCATCTTTGAGCGCGCGTTCTACCGGAATCACAGTACGCTCCACCAAATCCTCTGTCAATTCGTTAAATTTCTGACGGGTAATCGTATATTTCATATGCACCGGTGCTTTCTTTTTATTAGATGCAATAAACGGCAAATACACCTCCGCCTGCTGTGATGAAGACAATTCTTTCTTGGCACGTTCTGCAGCTTCCCGCACACGATAAATTGCTGTAGCATCTTTCGCCAAATTAATACGCATATCTTCTTTAAAACGATTTACAAAATAATCCACCAGACGTTCGCTAAAATCGTCTCCGCCCAAATGACTGTCTCCCGCCGTTGCCAATACTTCAATCACATGATCATCTATATTCATAACGGAAACATCAAACGTACCGCCTCCCAAATCATATACCAACACTTTCTGAGATTCTGTATGTTCCAATCCATAAGCAAGTGCAGCAGCTGTCGGTTCATTTATAATACGCAATACATTCAATCCTGCAATCTCTCCCGCATCCTTGGTTGCCTGTCGCTGTGCATCATCAAAATATGCAGGTACAGTAATAACCACATTCGTCACTTTTTCTCCCAAAAATTCTTCCGCATCTTTTTTTAATTTTTCCAGAATAATTGCTGACAGTTCTTGTGGCGAATAACTTTTTGTATGAACTTTTTTTCGCACATTTTTCCCCATTTCCCTCTTAATGGAAAAAAATGTATTCTTAGGATTGGCAACCGCCTGTCTTCTCGCCTCATCACCAACGAATCGTTCTCCATCCGGCGAAAATGCAACAACAGAAGGCATGATTCGATACCCTTCTTTATTTGTAATCACAATCGGTTTATTGTCCTCAACAACCGCAACGCAACTATTCGTTGTTCCCAAATCAATCCCAATGACCTTGCTCATAATTCACTCCATTATATTTATTAACTGCCATGTGCAAATGTTCTTTTTATTCCAAATATTTTATAATCCTTATATCCAAAAGACAAATGCCGCCTTTGGTGCCGCTTGTTTTTCTGCGCTTATTATACCATACTTCTTAATATAATAATTATAAATAAATGACAAACTCTGTTAAACTTTTATACTGTTTTGTAGCATATTTTAACATTCAAATCATATAAAAGACAAAGAATTTGGCATATTGAGGCGTAAAATGCACCTTTTGACATCCGAATCTTATAAGAAAAAAAGGTTCAGCCGGAAAATATTCCTCAGCCAAACCTTCTTTCTATTTTATAAAACATTTTTATAAAACAAGTATTCCCAAATGTTCTAACAAAATCTTTGTGCCAATCAGAATCAAAATAACGCCACCCGTCAATTCTGCCTTTGATTTATATTTGCTGCCAAAAATATTACCAATCTTAATACCAATTGCAGAACATACAAATGTAGTTATTGCAATAACACTTGCTGCATATACAATGTTCACCTGTAAGAATGCAAATGACACGCCAACCGCCAGTGCATCAATACTGGTAGCAATTGCCAAAAGCAACATCGTCTTAAATCCAAATGAATCGTTGACTTCTTCCTCCTCACCAAAGGATTCCTTAATCATATTTCCACCAATCAGTGCAAGCAAAATAAATACAATCCAATGATCATACGCTGAAATCATATCTGCAAACCAACTGCCTGCAAAATATCCAATTGTCGGCATCAGTCCCTGAAAACCACCAAAATAAATTCCGACAATCAACGCATGTTTCAATTTCAATTCTTTTACTGATAATCCTTTGCAGATTGATACGGCAAATGCATCCATCGACAACCCAATTGCCAAAAGGAACAATTCCAAAAAGCTCATTTCGTACTCCATTCCGAGAATCCTGTTTCCTGAATAAATAATCGTCGTTCTCTTTTTATCTTCATTATATTTAGCAACATGTAGAGAATACTATATCATATATGATAATCTTTCGCAATATCTTCTTGCATCTGTGCCGTTATAATATTTATAATCTGCATTTCCATATCATTGTAAGTTTTTCTTTCATTCCCATCTGTGCGAATAGCCATTGATAGATATCTGACATTTCTATCATGGTATTATGAAGCATTTCTTCCCCATACTGCCGCATTACCGTCTCTTTATTTCCAAAACGCACCGCAATAATATAATTCATAAGCTCTTGCATATTTTTATCGTTACATATTTCACAATGTTCTTTCAACCAAATTCCATATGTTTCATATTGCATCTCTTGCGCACGGCCATAACCGCATATTGCAAGAATCTGCTCTAAATATGCATAAAATTCGACAATCTTATTATGTGTAATCAGATACTGTACACGCACATCCAATTGTCGTTTTCTTTGTACGAGCAATAACGAGCCAACCAATACCACTGCAAACAGACACGCAAGCAATACAAGTCCTATCGATGTCTTTTTATATATCACTCCATTTTCCTGCATTTCATCCGAAGCACCTTCTTCCTGTTGTTCAGACTCTGTCTGTGCCTCTAATTCATTCTCATCTTTGAATACTTCTTCTGATTCATCTTCCTCTGTCTGCAGAACATCTTCTCGATTTTCCTCCTGCTGATATTGTGTAATTGCCCCTGAATAATCTCTTGCAGACACACCTGCCGTTGCTGTTGCCGGAGTCATTTCTACCGTAACCCATCCATAACCGTCCATATATGCTTCTACCCATGCATGTGCAGAACGGTCTGTTGCCGTTACCGTTCGTGCCTCATATTCAAACAGCCGTTTCTTACTCTCGCCAACATAACGCAGTACACTTGCATTGCCCACCGCACCGTCTTCTATTTGCTGTGCTGTCAACGCATACCCTTCCACGTATCTTGCCGGAATCCCCGCATTTCGCAGCATCATCACTGCGGCACTGGCAAAATGTGTACAATATCCTTTCTTACTTTTTACCAGAAAATGCGCAACAAAATCTATATTCATTGGTGTTCTTCCCGGACTTGTCGTATATGTATAATTGTCGATTAAATATTCTCTTACTTCATTCATATACTGTTCTCGTTTTGCAACGGTATCCAATCGTGGTTTTCCGACAAGCTGCGTAACAATTTCAGATACTTCTTCCGGAATATCCAAATATTGCTGGTATACATCCTCTCTATACTGTCGCTCTCTCTGACGAATTGCACGATAGGAATTAAATACTGTATTCTGATAATTCATCGTACTTGCGCCTGCCCCCAGCATGTCTGCAAACGGCGCAAAACTGCCTATATTTACATCATATGCATTTTTTGTACCAGAACCGTTTCCATCCTTTAGTGACATACTATATTCATATTTATTAATATCCTGATAGAATGTTTCCTTATCGCTTCCAATAAATCGTTTTGGTTCAGATTCATTTTCCATAAAATCCACAATCGACTCTGTAATCTCCTGTTCGTCATCCTTCCAGGCATCTTGTACCACCCATGCATTGCTGGTATAATCTCTTGCAACATATACCGGAAAATACTGATTTTTGTGCAAATTCGCAGTTGTTACCGTCATCATATTCTCATTTCGAAATACCACACTGTCAACACGTCCTAATTGTCCTTGATTCATTCCACCGGTTGCCATTACATTTCCATTTACTCCCGACTGATTCACGACCTGACGTGCCGTATTCTGCATATTAGAATTCCATCGTTCAAAAACAGATGCATGTCTAAACGATTCCTTTGGAAATAAAACTGTTCCAACCAGTAATACAATGATGCTATACAGTAATATTTTTAACGGCTGTCTATTCGCAGCCTCGGAACGAATCGCCGCACTTGCAAGTACATATACCCCACAACTTATCAACCCTAACTCATCTGGAACGACATTCAAACCTGCAAATAAAATCAAAACAGGAAGCACTGCCAACAGGCTGCTAAACATACTATGCGTCAATGTGACATTCATACTGACAAAGATTGCAATATACACAGTTAAAAAGAACAGTACAAACGTCCTGCTATTTGCAAACTGTTCACCATTCATCCCACCAACCGTAATATAATCATACGGAATATCATACGAACGCTTTGCAACAACAATAACATCATTAATAACACCTGCTGCACCATCAAAAAACAGTTCCAATCTGCAAAATACCGCAATTACCGATAATCCCATCGGAATAAATACCAATGTCTTCAATCGGCTGGATTCATGCAAAATAAGGACAAATAACGTCGACGTAATCAATGCAAAGATGATTACCCCCGTCGATTCCACGCGCGTTACCGCACAAGAAATAATTGACTCAAGAATTCCAATCGTCCCTATTGCCGCAATGATAATTCGTATTAGCAGACTCTCCAGTTTCCTTTCTATTTTCACTCTATTCTTCATGAATTATTACACCTTTTTTCTATCATTGATATAATTGGTTCAAATATTCCAGTAATTCTTCCAACTTCATTTCCTGTACATTCAATCCAATACACGCATCCGGAATATTCTTATTCGCAGTCACATATACCGGTCTGTACCCCATCTGCTGATATAATTTAGAATATATATCATATGCCATAAGTCCCGACTGATTACACACTTGTATTTCCATAATACCTTTTACAGATTCTATTAACGTTTCATCCGAATCGAACATCAGTTCTTCAACCGTTTCCCGTACCGGGTTCCATATAACAAATGTTGCTCCTTCATTCCGGCTGACGTAAAACGATCCAATCGTATCAACCGCCTGATAAATACGGTCTAATGCACAACGGGAATCATACGTACCGTCACATTGCAAATCCACAAAAATATAATGCGGATGATCTGTTATATATTCTGGTTCTTTGACATAATACTCATCTTTTGTTGCGCTTAATTTCCAATGAATCCTATGTATCATATCGCCTTTCTGATACGCCCTGATTTGCGCAATTTCCGTGTCTGCCTGTCCTTTCTGACTCATACTATACATAGCATTTTCCTCAGATACCGGCTCTGTCTGTGTGTACATCTGCTTTACGCCTATACGTTCAGGATAACAAAACACTTTATACACTTTACGTACCTTTTTTCGTCTGCTAAAAATCTGCAAGGCATCCAGCAACTGTACCCGGTCTATATATACTTTTACAAGTCCTGTATGCAACGGAAGAATTTCACAGGTATTTTCTTGCAAATCCCATTGTATCTTCCCTTTTTCCGTGCAGAAAGACTCCTCATATCTTCCTGTTATTTTACCTCTCGTTGCCGTAAATATACTTTTAAACGCTGTCTTTACCTGTACTTTAATTTGTTGCTGTGACACACCGATTGCCGTCTGCACATGCAGCCCAAATGCCGCTATCTGCAATGTAATCCAGGACAATACCGGAACGCCCACAAATAAAATGAATAACAAAAACACGCTGTATTCCACATAGAATATATTCAATCCCAGTACTGCCAGCAAACTAATCAAATATATTATTTTTCTTTTCATATATTTCCTATCTTCTATTCAATCAACAAAAACAAACAGACCTTCATTTTCATTCACAACCTGCCTTTCATACAAAACAGAATCCTCTGTTTTATATCTTCGGGACAGCTACCTTCGATACGATTTCCTGTACAATTTCGGTGTTTGTTATTTTTTTCACATGTAAGCCCTGTTTTGCAACTACACGGTGTGCAACAGTATCTGCCACAACACTTTTAACATCAGAAGGAATTACATAATTTCTTCCCTGCATAAATGCATGTGCCTTTGCCATTCCTAATATCGCAATACTTCCTCGCGGACTAATTCCCTGTACAAGTTTATCTGTCTTTCTGCTTTCCTGTGCAATCTGCGCTATATATCTATAGATGCTGTCATCCACATGAATCTCACGCACATATTCTTTCATTGCAACAAGCTCCTGTGCCGTAATAATCTGACGGGAATGAATTCGCTCTGCATGCTGCTTTCCTTTCAATATCTCCACCTCTTCATCAATGGAAGGATACCCCATCGTCAGACAAATCATAAAACGATCCAACTGTGATTCCGGCAAATGCTGCGTACCTATGGAACCATACGGATTCTGTGTTGCAAGTACCACAAATGGCTGTGGCAACTGTCTGGATACTCCATCTACCGTCACACAGCCTTCCTCCATAACCTGCAGCAGCGCAGACTGTGTCTTTGGTGATGTACGGTTAATTTCATCTGCAAGAAACAAATTACACATTACAGCTCCGCTGCGATATTCAAACTGGTTTGTTTCTTTATTGTACATATAAAATCCCGTCAAATCAGACGGCATTACATCCGGCGTAAACTGCATGCGATTACTCTTTAACCCAAGTACTTCCGCCAGTGTCAAAGCAAGTGTCGTCTTTCCGACACCCGGAATATCTTCTATCAAAACATGCCCACCTGCAAAAATTGCCATCAGAATTTTAGAAATAACCTCTTGTTTTCCAATAACTGTTTTTCCTATTTCTGCTAAAATATTCTGCGTATTTTCTAAATATGTCGTATTCATATATATTCTCCTTGTGTGAAATTCTACCCTCTGCCAATGTAGAATTAATTCCATCCTCTACTTTTTTGTTTGCCGCTTCGCTGCAAACCTGTTTCTGTTTTGTTTCTCATCTCTTGTATTTTCCTCTACTCTCAAGCTCACAAACTCGCACTTTCGCGCTTCCTGTCTGCAATAAATTGCAGACGTTTGTTCGCTAACCTATCGGGTAATACTAGAAATAAACATTTGTTTATTTCTAGTTATTGCGACAGTCGCCAAATGAACATACAAGTATGTTCGCTTGGCTCGTTGTTCGCATAAATCAAATGCCGCCTTTGGCGTTGCTTGATTTTCTTCCTCTACTCTCAAGCTCACAAACTCGCGCTTTCGCGCTTCCTGTCTGCAATAAATTGCAGACGTTTGTTCGCTAACCTATCGGATAAAATCAAATGCCTCCTTTGGCGTCGCTTGATTTTCTTCCGATAGGTTACATTATACAGAATTTTTTATTTATCGAAAGGGGATTTTTTATTTTTATGATAAAATTTTTTGATTAATTTTCTATATTCTTATAGCTGTGTGGCAGACGCTGACGAAACATTTTTCGCTTGAGTTGTTTCCAGTTGAATGGTATAAGTGGTGCTAAATAACTTCTGCCTGATATTGTTTTATTTCCTGCCAGCATCAAAATAACAATGGCAATTCCTGCCAGATACCCCCACAGACCAAACGCAGCAGTCAGACACAGATGAATTATCCTCAAAAATTTCATTGCATAACCCATCTCAAAACTTGCCTGTGAATACGTTCCAACCGTTACAACCGCCATATATAACAACGATTCTGCATTAAACCATCCTGAACTAACCGCATATTCCCCTACTACAATACCGGCTACTAAACTTAATGGCGTTGACAACAATGTCGGCGTATTAACTGCCGCCATTTTCAAACCATCTACCGCTAATTCCAATAATAACAATTGGAAAATAACAGGTATGGTAATCTGATTGGATATTGTGATAAATTGCAGCCATTGCGGCACCCAGTCGATATGAAACAATAATAATAACCATGTTGGTGTCAGAAACATCGTTATCAACGTGAAAATAAATCTTGATATTCGTAAATACGTTCCAACCAATGGGGCAAAATTATAATCATCCGGTTCTTCTGCGATGTCAAAAACCGATGTCGGCATAATCATTACCGCCGGCGAATTATCAACCATCACAACAATACTTCCATCCAAAATTGCTGCTGCCGCTGTATCCGGACGTTCTGAATATTTATATTTTGGAAACGGATTTATCCACTTATATGGAAACAGACATTCCGCCAAACTTTCTAAATTCATTGTCAGTGCTTCAACTTCAATACTGTTAATCCGTTGTCGTAATGTATCCACCAAATCCATATCCACTTTGTCAGAAATATAACAAATTGCCACATCAGATTTAGAACGCTCTCCCACCTGTAACATTTCCATATTAAACTTTGTATCCCGAATTCTTCTGCGAAGCAATGCTGCATTCTGTACCATTGTCTCAACGAAACCATCTCTCGAACCACGAAGCACTCTGTCCTTCCACGGTTCTGATACGCTTCTCATCGGATATGTTCGACAATCCATCAAAATACATTCTGAATATCCGTCTATAAATAATACAGACATTCCTGACAAAAAACTTTTAATCACTTTATTAATATCAGTACACGCCTCTATCTCTGTATAAGGCATACCAATTTCTAGAAAATGTCCGACACTCTCCAAATCTGCCCGTTTTAAAGAATAAAAAAATTGCATCAAACGCTCAACAATCGCTTCCTGTACAAAGCCATCAATAAAGAAGAACCCAGCCTTATGTTCCCCCATAATAACCTGTCGTTTCAATATATCAAAATTCGTTTCCATATGAACCATTCGTTCAAAATATGCAATATTTTGTGCAACATCCGTCGTAAAATCCGATTGTTTTTCCTGTGAATTATGTTTCTGTGACATTTGAATATCCATATTCTGCTCCATTCTGTATATGATATTTTTAGTATATCCCAATTTTGCCTGCTTATCCTAAGATTCTATCGACTATGGTCATAATACATACACAAGAACTTTTATAACAACTTTATATTTAACTTATCATCTAAACAAACACCTCATAGACCACATTTCCCTACGCTTTATAACGCAAAAACACTCCGAAGTTACAGAATAGTAATCAATAGATATACTAATTCCGTAACCCGGAGTGTTTGTTAGAATTTAATCAATCTTTCAGAAACCTTTCGTCTTCTGACTATAACTAAATCTTATTTATAAAGTTCTACTAACTTTAATAAGTGCTGATATCTCTCATTAGCAGCCTTTTCAGACTTCGCAAAGAGTTCCTCTGCTCTTTCTGGGAATGGCTTAATCAAACGAGTATAACGAGCTTCATTATTTAAGAATTCCTGATAAGAACCGTCACCTTCCTTAGATACTAATGTAAATGGATTCTTACCTTCAGCCTTTAATGCTGGGTTGAATGAGAATAAGTTCCAGTAACCAGCCTTAACAGCCTTCTTCATCTCATCCTGGCAGTGGTTCATACCACCCTTAGCGATACCGTGAAGTTCGCAAGGTGCATAACCGATAATCAATGATGGTCCCGGATATGCTTCAGCTTCAGCAATTGTCTTAACTGCCTGTGCCATATTTGCACCAAGTGCAATCTGAGCAACATATACATAACCATAGCTCATAGCGATTTCTGCAAGTGACTTCTTACCGATTTCCTTACCGGCAGCAGCGAACTGACAAACTTCACCGATGTTAGAAGCCTTAGATGCCTGTCCACCTGTATTAGAATACATTTCTGTATCGAATACCATAACATTTACATTCTCGCCTGAAGCAAGTACATGGTCTAATCCACCGAAGCCGATATCATAAGCCCATCCATCACCACCGAAGATCCATACAGACTTCTTAGCAAGGTAATCCTTCTTAGCAAGAACTTCTGGAGCTACCGGACAACCGTCTTTTGCTGCCTTCTCTAATTCTGGGATTAATGCTTCAACTGCAGGTGTATTTGCCTTTGTATCATCCTTTGTTTCTAAGAACTTCGCAATTGCATCCTTTGTAGAAGCAGCTGTCTTATCAGAAGCAGCCATTTCCTCTAACTTAGCGATTGCCTGATCACGAATTGTCTTCTGTCCAAGATACATACCGAAACCATGTTCTGCATTATCTTCGAACAATGAGTTAGCCCAAGCTGGTCCCTTCTTAGAATCCTTATTTACTGTATATGGTGATGTAGCAGCCGGACCACCCCAGATTGAAGAACAACCTGTTGCGTTAGAGATGTACATATGTTCACCAAATAACTGTGTGATAAGTCTTGCGTAAGATGTTTCTGCACAACCTGCACAGCTTCCTGAGAACTCAAGGAGTGGCTGATTATACTGAGAACCAATTGGTGTTGTATCTGTAAATGCAGGCTTGATTTCCTTCTTGCCAACATTTTCTACTAAATAATTGAATACTGGCTGCTGAGCTGCCTGTGATTCCTGTGGTACCATCTTTAATGCACCCTTAGCGGCTGCCGGACAGACAGTTACACATTCTCCACAACCCATACAGTCTAATGGAGATACACTCATAGTAAACTTCATTGTTGCATCTGTTGCATGCTTAGAATCTGCAAGTTTAATATCTGCTGGAGCTGCTGATACTTCGCTGCCATCTAAGATAAATGGACGAATTGTAGCATGTGAACATACAAATGCACAGCTATTACACTGAACACATGTTGTAGGATCCCATTCAGGGACCATAACAGCTGTTCCTCTCTTTTCGTAAGCAGAAGCACCTGTCTCAAACTGACCGTCAGCAATATCCTTAAATGCAGATACAGGAAGGCTGTCACCATCCATTAATCCGATAGGATCAAGAAGGTCATTTACCATCTTAACTGTTGCAGGACGACCTGTTCTTTCAATCTTCTTCTTCTCATCTGTTGCAGTAGCCCAATCAGCTGGAACTTCTACTTTATGTACAGCATCTACACCGGCGTCAATAGCCTTGTAGTTCATTTCTACAACTGCATCACCCTTCTTGCTGTATGACTTCTTAGCAGCTGCCTTCATAAATTCAACAGCCTGATCGATAGGCATTACATTTGCAAGTTTAAAGAATGCTGACTGTAAGATTGTATTTGTTCTCTTACCCATACCAATTTCGATTGCTTTGTCAATCGCATTGATTGTATATAACTGAATGTTATTCTTAGCAATGTACTGCTTCGCTTCTGCCGGCATATGCTGATTTAATTCTTCATCTGACCACTGACAGTTAATCATGAAGATTCCGCCCGGCTTAACATCCTGAACCATCTTGTAACCCTTGATTACATATGATGGATTGTGGCATGCTACGAAGTCAGCCTGGTTGATATAATATGGACTCTTGATTGGGTTATCACCAAAACGTAAATGAGAAATTGTGATACCACCAGTCTTCTTTGAGTCATACTGGAAATAAGCCTGAATATACTTATCTGTATGGTCACCGATAATCTTAGTAGAGTTCTTGTTAGCACCTACTGTACCGTCACCACCAAGTCCCCAGAACTTACATTCAACTGTACCCTTAGCTGAAGTAATCGGAGCCGGCTTAACTTCTGGTAAGCTCAAATTTGTAACATCATCTACGATACCGATTGTGAAACGTTCCTTCGGCGCATCCTTCTCTAATTCCTTGTAAATAGCAAATACTGATGAAGGTGGTGTATCCTTAGAACCAAGACCATAACGACCACCTGTAAGAACGATGTCATTTAATCCTGCTTCACGAAGTGTTGTAGCAACATCAAGGTAAAGTGGCTCACCTAATGAACCAGGTTCCTTTGTTCTATCAAGAACTGCAATCTTCTTAACTGTCTTAGGAAGAACCTTAAGAATAGCACTTGATACCCAAGGACGATATAATCTTACTTTAATAAGACCAACTTTTTCACCCTTAGCTGTTAAATAATCAATAACTTCTTCTGCAACATCACAGATAGAACCCATAGCAACGATTACTCTGTCTGCATCTTCTGCACCATAGTAGTTGAATAAGTCATAGTTTGTACCAAGTTTATCATTAACTTTCTTCATGTACTTTTCTACAACTGCTGGGAGTTCATCATATACTGAGTTACATGCTTCACGATGCTGGAAGAATACATCACCGTTTTCATGAGAACCACGCATAGCTGGATGTTCCGGATTCAATGCATGTGCACGGAATGCTTCAACTGCATCCATATTGCACATTTCCTTAAGATCTTCATAATCCCACTTTTCAATCTTCTGAATCTCATGAGATGTACGGAAACCATCAAAGAAGTTAATGAATGGTACCTTGCCTTCAAGAGCTGCAAGATGTGCAACCGGGCTTAAATCCATTACTTCCTGTGGGTTTGTCTCAGCAAGCATAGCAAAACCTGTCTGACGACAAGCATATACGTCACTGTGATCACCGAAAATGTTCAATGACTGTGTAGCTACAGTACGTGCAGATACATCAAATACACAAGGAAGCTGTTCAGCTGCAATCTTATACATATTAGGAATCATAAGTAAAAGACCCTGTGAAGCTGTAAATGTTGTTGTAAGTGCACCAGCTGCTAATGAGCCATGTACCGTACCTGCTGCACCTGCTTCAGACTGCATCTCAGATACCTTTACTGTATTTCCAAAAATGTTCTTTCTTCCTGCTGCTGACCACTGGTCAACAACGTCTGCCATTGGGCTGGAAGGTGTGATAGGATAGATACCTGCGACTTCAGTATACGCATACGCTACATGAGCGGCCGCTGTATTTCCGTCCATTGACTGTTTTTCTCTAGCCATTTAATTATTCCTCCTTAAAGAAAATATTGTGGACTCCTACGTTCCAATTACTTATATTTTAATATTTCTTTTCGAAAATGTAAAGGAATTATTAAAAATTGCCAAACAAAATACAATGTTTTTTATGGAAGTTTGTATATTTTTTATCAATATTATGCTGAAAATATATATTTTTTATCAATATGCACAGAAATTAAAGAAATCCTTTTGCCGCTTCTCTCATCTGTGCTTCATTCTCATCTGTCATAACAGAACGAATCGTAATCTTCTGATCATAAATCGTAATATTTTTCATCTCTTCTAACTGCTTTGTACAAAGATTTGCTGCTACCGGACCCCATGTACCATTTTCAATCAAAAGAACCTTTCTATTCTGGAAGTTCTTCATCTTCAGATGATATAAATAATCCTCCATACAAGGCATCAAACCACCATCATACGTAATTGCAGCAAGCACAAGTTTATCATATGCAAACGCTTTTGCAACTGCTTCAGCACCATCATCTCTTGATAAATCAAATACTTCAACATTCTGCTCACCTGCACCGCGAAGAATTTCTGCCATCTTCTTTGCTGCTGCTGCTGTATTTCCATGGATAGACGAATATGCCACTACGCAGCCGCTCTGTTCCGGTGTATATGAACTCCATTTTACATATTTATCAATAAAGAATGATAAATCACCTGACAGCACAGGACCGTGTAATGGTGCAATCTTTTCGATATCAAGTGTAGCTGCTTTCTTTAACAATCCCTGTACAGACGGACCATATTTACCTACAATATTAATAAAATATCTTCTCGCTTCCCGTGTCCAGATATTTTCCGCCTGTGCTTTCAATGCGTCATCTGCCACAAGATTAATATCTCCATTTAATGCGCCGAATTTACCAAATCCATCTGCACTAAACAATACCTTTTCGGACTGCTCATACGTCACCATAACTTCCGGCCAGTGTACCATCGGTGCCATGAAAAACTGCAACGTATGCTTACCAATTTCCAATGTATCGCCTTCTTTGACAATTACCACCTGATTCTCCGGCAAATTCAAAGCAAAAAACTGCGGAAGCATCGCATATGCCTTTGCATTTGTCACAAGAACTGTCTCCGGATACTTTGTGAAAAATCTGCCAATATTTCCTGCATGATCCGGCTCAAGATGAGATACAATCAAATAATCCGGTGCTTTTCCTGCCAATGCCTCTTCTAAGTTATCAAACCAGTAATCTGTTGCTCTGTTATCTACCGTATCCATAACAGCAATCTTGTTATCTTTAATCAGATATGAATTATAAGATACACCTTCTGGAATCTGATACTGACTTTCAAACAAATCTAACTTCTTGTCATCTGCTCCTATATAAATAATTGCTTCTGATACATTTGTAATCCCCATATAATTCTCCTTTATGCCCTTTCGGTATTTTTATATTTGTTTATCATATATACTCGAAAACCCGCACTTCGTGCTTTTTCGCTACTTCGTAGCTTTGTTTTCTCGTTAATGGCTTGAAAAAAACAAATGCCTCCTTCGGTGTCGCTTGCTTTTTTCTGCGCTCATTATAATCATCATTCGTGCATACGGCGAATAATCTTATACACAACTTCATTTCCCATAACCATCGGTGCCGTATGTGCAAAGAATATAATTCCATCCGTCTGAGAAATAATCTGACTTTTTACGTCACCCTCATAAGGGTCAAGTACTTCGCCGATACATTCCCCATGTGTCACATAGTCTCCCGGTGATTTTAATCTTCTGTAAAATCCTGCATCGTATGTTTTTACAGGAAGCAAATCATACTCATTAATAACGCTTGCAATATAGCCACTGTGATTATTATATTTTAAAATGCCCATTCTCGTAAGAAAACGTAATACAGATGAAACTGCCTGTCTGGCCGACTGCACATCAATCTGATCTGTACTGTTTGTATAAATAGAAAATGCATTGGTTCCATTCATCTGCCAATTATAATTCAGTGTTGCCGTATCCATCGGCTTCGGCTTTCGTATCACAACATATGGCAATCCAAACAGATTTGCAAGACTTGCACTCTGATATCCTGTCTCCATCATACGTACATGTGGAATAAAATCTCCCTGCATATAAAAACTGGCAAACTGGATTCCATAGCTGTAACCTTTTACACGTTCAAACAGATTTGCCGCCACCTGCTTCGTCGTATCACCGCGCATATCTCCCGGAAATGTCCTGTTAATATCTACATTATCCACCGCCCAAAATCGCTTTCCAATATTTAATGAAAAACTATTTGCGCACGGTATTACAAGAATCTCATGGTTATGTGTAATTGCACCATGTGCTTCTAAATCTTTCAAGGTACGAATCAGCTGTGAACAAATATAAAGCTGCTGCATCTCATTTCCACGCAGTGCACCAACAATGCATGCAGATCTTTCGCCACTTCCAAACCGGTATCCGTCGATTACAAAATCTTCCCTGTATATTCCTTTTAATGTATAAATATTTTCTTTTTTCATCTAATCTACCGACTTTCTTTCACTATATACACGGGCTAACAATGCGCCCTTGTATACAATTGGATTTTCCCGCAGCGTAAATATAATTCCATCCGTTGGCGATTCTACCCTTTGAATAATTCTTCCTTCAATCGGCTCAATAATATCACCAATATGCGTTCCCATGCTCACTCTGCCCATCTGACGAATCTGTGCAACAAATACACCCGTTTCATAAGCAGTCAGGAAATCCACCTGTCCTTCTGTCGAAATAATCGGCTCCTGCACTGTAATCGGCTCATCTTCCCATATTCCCATATGAATTAAGACATTGAAAATACCGTCAATCAACTGCCTGCAATAATTCAAATCAATTCGGTGTCCCACCCCCATCTCAACAACAAGCGTCGGAACACTGCAATGATTCAAACTATACGCAAGGGTTGCATCCAATACTGTAATTGATGAGTAAATCCACACAAAATCTGCATTCAACATCTTTGCATACGGTAATAATTTATCAGAATGTTCTTCATTTAAACGCACCTGAGGAACTTCCTTTACAAAAATATTACTCGAATGTATATCCAGACACAAATCACTGCCAATAATATCATTGACAATCCCTGCTGCAATATGTTCATTCATCGCGCCGTTCATATCTCCCGGAAATGTCCGGTTCATATCCAAATCAAACATAGGGATTCCTCTTGAGCCGGTATCCAGTCCAAGAGGATTAATATCCGGATATACATCAACAATTCCTTTGAGTTTCTCCGGGTGTTCTTTAATTCTTTTGATTACTTCATAGCACACATACTGCCCGTCTAACTCATCACCATGTGTACCGGTTACAATTGAAATTCTTTTATCTGTTCGTGATACCACGCCCGGTTGTAAATGATTCTTTCTTACAACCAGACGCTCTTTCACAGGAAGTTCAATTGAAACTACTTCTTCTATCATTCAGATTAGCCTCCACGCTACTTCTTATCTATCCTGCATATTCCGCAATAGATTTCTTTTCATACTATGATATTTTAATAATCATCATAATCTCTTACAACAATCTTCTCATTTAACTTACGAACTGTCAAATGATCCATTTCTTCCTCCGGCTGGAATACTACATCATCAATAAATACACGTGCTCCCGGATATACACTCTTTTCTATTCGAACGCATGCCTTTCCTGACTCTCTGATGATGTCGAAAAGCTCCTTGCTCTCCTGTTCATACTTTGCACGCTCTGCTGTCTTGATAATCTTAGACTGGAATACTCTTGTATATGCCTGCTGATCAAATTTCTCAGGCATAGCCCGCTTAATTGTATTGAACTTTGCCATGACTTCATCATACATTTCAATCTGCGAATCAATTTCTTTCATCTGAATTAAAAGATTTGCATAATCCGTCTGCAATTTCTTTGCCGGACCAACACGTACCATCGTTACCGTATGTGAACTGTTTCCAAGTCTAGGTGTCTCAATTCCCATAACACCGGTCAGACTTCCGCCATAAATAACACCTTTGTTTCCATTAATAATAATCTTGCCAACTGCGGTAACATTACTATTAAGAATATATCCTGCGTTAATATCTCCTTCTGTATACACTTCTGCATTTTCAAAGAATTTGCCGGTAATATTTCCTTTTGCATAAATCTTACCGATTCCTTTGGCATTAATACCATCCTGTAATACAAGATCCTTCTGTGTGCTAATTACCGCACCTTCTACATATCCGCCGATATAAATATTGCCTAATGCCGTAATGCGAACGCCGGTAATAACATTTCCTTTAATATTCACATCTCCATCAAAATCAATATTACCGATATTCAAATCAACATCTCCATTGATTTCTAATACATTCGCAATATTTAAATCATAGTTTCTATATTCGACCTTACCGGTAATTGCAGCATAATATTCACTGCCATCTTCTGAAATTGTAAAGCCTTTTCCTCTCAATGGCGATTTTGGTTTACCAGGCTTTGGTGTCAACAGCTTACCCTTTACGTCAAAACCAAAAATACCTTTTGTCGGCGCATAATATTTTGCCAACAACTGTCCTTCCTTAACGCTTTCAAATAACTTCAGATTCATATAATCAACTGAGCCATCTGAGCGGATATTTGGCTTAGCTTTTACATCTGTATCGAAAAAGAACTCATATCTTCCGTCATCTCCATTTACCATCGGCTTTCCCTGCGCAATGATAAAACTTTCATTATAAATTCTTTCCTCTACCATTCTGTGAAGCATTGCATCATCTATCCCCATCTTCACACCCTGTGCTGATAATGCACTTATAACCTGTTCGTATGTAAATAAGTCCTGTTCTTTTGTTGTATCACTATATAGTGGCATATATAAGCACAGCGTTGCAGACATGGCATCATTTGAAATTGAAATCTGTATTTCTCTTTTATTTAATTCTTTGTCATTATCTCGAAATCCAGGTCTATCCATATGTCCCTCTATTCTGCCTTACGGCTGTATCATTATTTTTCTACGCTTCCATTCAGATTGTCTGAGTAGAAATATTATTACTTTTCTATGTTATTTTCTAATGCTACCCTGATATCGTGCATTTCTTTGCTCGATAATGTAATATCAAGATACTCTGTAACATCTATTCCATGTTCTAATCCCAAACGAATCTGTTCCATCTGCTTAAAATCATATGCCGGATCTGCATAGACATTTACATCTATTCCACTTGCAAGTCCTAACAGCACTTCCTGACTTTGCAATTCATCAAGGCTCTCTCCATTGTCATTTCCATTCAGCTGCATACGAATATCTTCCATTTCTAATGCATCAACAAAAGGATCTGCATATTTAGATACATCTATGCCTTCTAATAAGCCTAAACGAACCTGCTCCATCTGTCCGGATGAAAATCCCATCATATCATATTTTGATACGTCCAGTCCTTCTTCCAGTCCCAAACGAATCTGTTTCATCTGGTCACCATTTAATTCATGAAGCATATATCTGTTAATATCTATACAATGTTCTATTCCCAAACGAATTTCATTAATCTGATATACATCAAACCCCTCTGTTACAAAAAACGTAATATCAATTTCTTTTTGATGTGCTTTACGAACCTGACGTAATATATCACCTGAATAACCACGTCTTACAAATCGTGTAATATCATAATTCATCAATTCACTCAGACGAATTTCACGCATTACCGTGTAATCATAAGACGGATTGCATATTGCATCCAAATCCACTTCATCGCGAATCGCCGCCTTAATCTCCTCCATCTGCATATAACCATATGCCGGGCTCATAAATGGCGAAACATCCATTCCTTCTTCCAGTGCCAGCCGGATTGACTTCATCTGTGCTGCATCATACATATTGTCTGCATATATCGCAGCATCGATTCCATTCTTAATTCCCTTTTCAATTTCGACAACTTGCAATCTGTTAAAGCCTAGTTGTGAAAGGCTATTTTCAAGACTTGCAAAATCATTATCCCGCATCTTACTGACACACATTCTAATCTGATTCTTAACTCCTATATCCATAAGCCATTCTCCAATATTCTGCTAAAAATAAACTCTCATGCATGGTTTCATGTACATATTATACATTATTTTTCACACTATTGCACTACATTTTCCCAAAAATTTGATAAAATTTCTGATAATTGATGAATTCGGACCGGATAGACCTGCTCCCATTCTCTTGGAAACAGTCCTGTATATTCCTTTGTTAAAAAACGGTCATCCAACAATTCAATAATACCAATATCTTTATCTGTTCGGATCACTCTCCCTGCCGCCTGCAAAACCTTGTTCATTCCCGGATAAATGTATGCATATGCGTAGCCGTCTTTCCCATTTTCATCAAAATACCTTCTCAGTAGTTCCCGTTCCGTACATACCATCGGCAATCCTGTTCCAACAATAATTACACCAATCAGGCTCTCTTCCGTCAAATCAATTCCTTCTGAAAATATACCTCCCGAAATACAAAAGCCCAGCGTCGTTTCTATATCAGACTCCTGTTCGAATTTCTGCAAGTATGCCTCTTTGTCTAATTCCGTCATTTGCTGTGACTGTGCAACAATCTGAATTGACGGCTTATCCAAAAAACACAACTGTTGTTCGGCATGTTCTTCATCTAAAAATTCACAAACCGACACATCATCCTGATATTCCTTTAGAAATTGTTTCTGAACCTGTTCCATAAATGCATACGACGGAAAAAATACCATATATTTTCCCGGATGCGTGGTAACTGTCTGATACAGATACTTACTTATCTTCATGTACTCTTGAATCGAACGGCGACGATATCTGCTGCTTACGTCTGTACCAACCACAATTCTGCGTTTATTTGTATCAAAGACCGATTCTGCATAAACAGCAAAATCATTTTTATCGCCTGACAGCATTTCCTTGTAATAATTGACAGGAAGCAGTGTTGCAGAAAAAAATACCGTACTTCTTGCCTGCGACAATCTTAATTTCAATTGATTCGAAGGGTCTACGCAATACAACCATAAATAAAAATTTCCATCGTCATCATAATCCGTATATGCCAGATATTTTTCATCCATGCAGTCATACATATTCAGAAAATGGTGAATTCGAAAGAAAAATTCCATTAAGAAATCCATTTCTTCAAAGCTCTTATACTTCTCAAAAAATCGCAGAAAATATGTATGACACCTGTCTAACGATGCCGGAAATGTTCCTAACGCATGCTGCACCAGATACGTATCGCACATCCGTTTCATTTCCAGCAAATCCTTGTTGCAGCGTTCCAGACTTCCTGCAAGCCGTCGGTCTGCATCTTTTACAAGCCGTTTTGCCATCAGAAAATCTTCTTTTTTTAGTACCGCACTATACATTCCTCTGGCTCGTTCAACCAAATTATGTGCTTCATCAACCAAAAATGCAAAATCCGCACTGCCGCCTTCTCCAAAGAACCGCTTCAAACATGCATTTGGATCAAACACATAATTATAATCACAAATAATTCCATCACACCAATAAGTCGCATCTAACGACAGTTCATATGGACAGACTGTATATTTTTTAGAATATTTTAATATTGTTTCTGCCTGAATTGCCTGCGTATGTGTCACCATATCATATACCGCATCATTTACCCGATCAAAATGCCCTTTGGCATATGGACAGCTAACCGGATTGCACTCTCTTTTGGTCAAGTGACAGATCTTATCCTTTGCCGTTAATGTTACTGTTCGAAAATGCAGTCCCTGATTTCTTAGTACTGCATAGGCATTCTGTGCGACTGTTCTTGTAATCGTCTTCGATGTCAAATAAAATATTTTATCAATATATTCCTGTCCCATTGCCTGAACTGCCGGAAATACGGTTGATAATGTCTTCCCCACTCCTGTCGGTGCCTGAATAAACAACCGCTTCGTTCGGGTAATCGCCCGATACACCTGTACAACCAGATTCTTTTGTCCTTTTCTGTATGCGTAAGGAAATTGCAAATCATGAATGGAATCCTGTCGCAGTTTCTTTTCCGTAAATACATAATCCGTCCAACGAATAAATTTTGCCAGCATATCATCAAACCACCGTATAATTTCTTCGTTTGTATATTTTTTCACAAATGTTTTAATTTTCTCTGTCTCCGGATTACAATAGGTCATTTGCACCGATATTGCAGATAAATTCTTCTGAACCGTATAAATATACGCATAGCACATCGCCTGTGCTTCATGCACTGCAACTGCTTCTTCTAATCTATCCACATTTATCTGAACTGTCTTAATCTCATCAATGATGACTTCTCCGACCGGAACACGATTTCCTTCTTCGTCCTCCTGCAAGTCGCAAATCACACCGTCTGCCCTGCCCTCTATCTGAATCTCGTAATCTTCTATTTCTATCGGTATACGTTCTTCACATTGCACCGGAATCACCATTTTCATCGGTACTTCTGCATGATACTTCGTTCCCATACTCTTTTGAATTTTTTTGTGCATACGTGTGCCTTCCTGCATCAATTTCACATCCCGGACACCCGTATTCCGATTGTCAATATCGCCACTGTTACAGATAAATTCTACCAGATTTCGAACGGATATTTTAATTGTATTCCCTTTGATTGTATACATTGATATAATTTTCCTCGTCTATTTAAAATGAATATATGAATCACTGTCAGAACCGCAGTTTCTTAAATCTGCCGGCATATCTTGATTTTCATTTTGCATCTGCTATGCCGTATATATACATATTTCCCTGTTTTCCTATACGTTCTATTAATCCGAATTCATACAGAATGTTGACTGTAATTCTTGCTGTATCGATAGGAATATGACACGCTTTTGCAAATGTCTTCGTTGTAAAGGTGTCTAGTTCATACGGAATAAACTGCATATAATCCTCTATCCGTTCCAACACCGTAATCTCTCGAATTCCTATTGGGATTCTATCATATTTCATTGATTTGCCCCTGGCTGTATTCTTGCGCACTGACATCATGCGATATTCTTCTGCATCCATTTGCACCATACAAATATGTAAGTTGGGATGTTTGAGAAACGGTTTGATTCGATACAACTCTGCAAAGGTATCGTACACTGACATATGCTTCGGAGAATTTTTTCTCTGTATGACAGTTTGGCTTATGTCATCAAAAATAGAAATCTCTTTCCGTACCAATATCGGATAGACAATCGTTACCGGATATATTTCCAGAAAATATGCCAGCTTATCCGTCAGTCGTTCAAACTTTTGTGTCTGAATCTCTACCACCCCATCCTGTGTATAAATATCTGCAAAATGCCCTTCTAATGCAACTTCATGATAATTATCATTCGGTTCTATAAAATATTTTAAAATACTATGGATTGACTTTTCTGATAGTGTACCGATTCCCTGCTTGCTACGCTGCATCCCAAATACTTTTTCTATGGCATCTTGCAGCCGCTGTTCTTCGATATAGTGTTGTGTAGATTTATATTGTAAGATATTTTCTATATAATCTGCCTGTACAAGATTGGTCTTTGTCTGATCTAATGCGCGTATTTTCTTTCTCATGGATACGATTCCTTTTCATTCAGCTTATCATTTATTATACAAAACTGATGTTCACTTATTATGATGTGTATATCGTATCATTTTGCGGGGAATTCTTCAAGTTTCGGTTTGTGGAGGAACTCTGCCTGACAGATAGATGGGAAATAATGGCGTACGTACGCCTATCGAAAAAGATAAATTTATTTTGAAAACGCAAACTCGCCTGCGGCTCAAACAGTGCGCTTTTCAAAATAAATTATTTTTCCGATATGCTGGTTTTCATTCAGGCAGGGTATTCTCCAATGTGTATCTACTTTCGGCATCGCCAAAAACCTACGGGTGTGGGTATGGGGGCTGACGGGTGGTTTTGATTCATTGCATATGAAGCATATCTGACAAGGAGGATATACATAATCAAAGATACCCTTCTGATATTCGTCCTATATAACCTAAAAATGCCTTTTGACAAATCTGTGTATATCTTCAGCAGCACGCAAAAACAGGATGCCATTTCTGACACCCTGCTTCCTATTCTTACTCATACCTTCGTATGATATGAAATTTTTCCGGTACGAATAAGAATGTTCGTACCTACTTGCAGATGGGATTCTGCTTCGATACTATTTTCTATAATTTATTGGAGTTTTATAGAAACAATTTAATCGTCTGCTCCCTGTAAGGCTGCAAATCCTGTCTCACCGGTACGTACCTTGATAACATCTTCCACATCATAAACGAATATCTTACCATCTCCGATATGACCTGTATACAACGCTTTTCTAGCTGCCTGAATTACATCCGCTACCGGCACTTTTGAAATAACCATTTCGACCTGACATTTTGGAAGAAGCTGCATATCGACTTCTACACCTCGATA
This sequence comes from Lachnospira sp. UBA4346, assembly GCA_002394205.1. Lineage (GTDB taxonomy): Bacteria > Bacillota > Clostridia > Lachnospirales > Lachnospiraceae > Lachnospira. Next base: position 28,238 of record DGTC01000011.1, read on the forward strand.
ATATTCCGGTGCACCTTTCTGTGTACCACATCCAAGTACCTGTGTAACCGTCATACCTGTAACGCCGACTTCGTTCATCGCTCTCTTGAGCTTCTCGAACTTGTTCTGCTTCATAAGAATCTCAACCTTTGTAATCTTATTCTCATCCGGAATCTCTGAACTCTTTACAACGGCTGGAATTGCTGCATCCATACTCTCTGAACCGAATACTTCGATGTCATCACCTGTATCCATTGTCAAATCATTTGCAGAAAATTCAAATCCTGCATAAGCACTGGCAAGACCATGTTCTGCATAATCAAGACCTTTGATTTCAATTTCTGCCGGAACACGAAGTCCGATTGTATGCTTTAACACAAGGAATGTAATTGTCATTGTTACGGCTACCCATGCAATGACACTGATTACGCCAAGACACTGGATTCCTAATAATTTGAATCCACCACCATAGAACAGACCGGCATCAACGCCATTCTGACCTGTTGAGAATAAACCGACACAAATTGTTCCTAATAATCCATTTGCAAAATGAACGCCTACGGCACCAACTGGATCGTCAATCTTACATACTTTATCAATAAATTCAATCACAAGTACAACTGCAAGACCTGCAATCACACCTTCAATCGCTGCACCATACATATCGATACAGTCTGTACTTGCCGTTACCATTACAAGACCTGCAAGTGTACCATTTAATGACATAGATACATCCGGCTTCTTATAACGAATCCATGTAAATAACATGGTTGTGATTGTTGCGACTGCTGCTGCAAGGTTTGTTGTTGAAAATACCATACCTGTGAGACTGCCCATAAATAAATCAGAGCCATCTGCTGCTGTGGTTGCACCTTCCATGGCTACTGTTGAACCACCGTTGAAACCAAACCAGCAGAACCACAGAATAAATACACCAAGTGCTGCCATTGTCAGGTTATGTCCTAAGATAGCTCTAGGCTTGCCATCTTTATCATACTTACCAATTCGAGGTCCTAAGATTTTGGCACCAATGAGTGCGGCACATCCGCCAACCATATGAACGGCACAAGAACCGGCAAAATCGTGGAAGCCTAATTCTGCTAACCAGCCGCCGCCCCAGATCCAGTGACCAGATACCGGATAGACAACCAGTGAAATGATTGCACTATAGATACAATATGCTTTGAAATCTGTACGTTCTGCCATTGCACCAGATACGATTGTTGCTGCTGTTGCACAGAATACTGTCTGGAATATGAAATAGGCATAGAATGGAACACCATCCGGAAGAATTGCTGAATAATCTCCTCTTGAGAAGAAATCAAATCCACCAAAGATTGAATTTGCCGAACCAAACATAATTCCAAATCCAACCAACCAGAAAATTGGTGTACCAATACTAAAATCCATTAAGTTCTTCATTATAATGTTACCGGCATTTTTCGCTCTTGTCAGTCCTGATTCTAAGATGCAAAATCCCGCCTGCATAAAGAATACGAGTGCGGCACCGACAAGTACCCAAGTTGTATTAATTGCTGAAAATTCCATAAACATTTCCTCCCTAATTTTCTTTATCGTGAACAAACTTCATTTCGAAGATTTGTTGTTTTATCAGGGCGGATCCAAAACCTGATTCATCAAATACAACCACAAGCCTTGCGCTGTAACCTGTGTGACAGAAATTGTTTTCCCTTGCGAAGCCTTTAGGAACTGTTTAAGAGCTTCGCAAGAAAAACAATATTTCATATGCGCGCAGTTCTCCCACACACATACAAAAAAGGCGCACAACCAATAAATATCGGTTGCACGCCTTTGTGCCTTGTCATATTCAACTATGTTCTGTATTATACCCGATTGTATCATTAAGTCAACCACTATTTTTACTTTCCTTCGAAAATAATTTTTTTGCAGAAGTTTTTGATGTTTTTGAGTACATTTTCTTTATATAATTAATCTCTATGCATTTTTATCCGTTCGTAACATATAACTACATATTTTCATGAAATTGTATTTATCGAATTCAATAATCAAAAACACTTCATAAAATATGACTTTTGACATCTGATTCTTTAGAGAAATCAAACAAATTTTCTTCATATATTTTCATTTGCCGATACAATTTCTTTTCATACGAACTTAAACCATTTTTTTCATTTAAGTCAACAGAAAATCCGCCATAATGACATTGCTCACTTCAATGCCATGCGGTGCTAAATATACTGCATCTCCATCTATGATTAGCAAGCCATTTTTCTGATATTTGTCAAGCACCGTTCCATAGACTTCCTGCATAGATACCTGAAACTTCTTTTCAAATGCACGTTGTGACACACCTTCTATCTTACGCAGTCCAAGAAACATAAACTCTTCCATCTGTTCTTCTTTGGACAACACACGCCATTCTGCATAGCGTTCGCTCTGAGTCTTTGTATCCTTTACGGTATTACAAACTGCCTCTAAAATTGTTTCCGTCGGTGTGTACAATTGAATATACTGCTCTATATCTGACAGATTTGTATAACGGCACTCCTCAAACAAAGAAGCTGCGCCAACTCCGAAGCCCAGATAATCTGTCCGTTCCCAATAGGACAGATTGTGACGGCACACGAAGCCCGGCTTCGCATAATTGGAAATTTCATATTGCTGATATCCGGCTTCCTGTAACGCCTGCTTTGTATATGCATACATTTCCCGCTCTGCATCTTCATCCGGCAATGGCGGAAATTCTTCTAAATGTTCTTCTAAATAGGTTCCTTCTTCAATAATCAGACTATACGAAGAAATATGCTGCACATCGCATGCAAGCACTTTTTGTACTGTATTTTTGTACGATATAACCGTCTGCCCCGGAATCGCCGACATCAAATCTACATTGATATTTGTAAATCCTGCCGCTTTTACAATCCGCAGACTTTCTTCAAATTCTTCAAACGTGTGGATTCTTCCTAACATCTGAAGTTCGGTATTATTTGCCGACTGCAAGCCGAAGCTAATCCGATTCACACCACTATCAAAATAGACCTGTGCTTTATGTTCATCAATCGTCCCCGGATTACATTCTACGGTAATTTCTGCATCTTCTGATACCCGAAATAATTGTCTGATTTTTAACAATATTTTTGCAATCCACTCCGCTTCTAATACAGAAGGTGTTCCCCCTCCAAAAAAGATTGAGAACACCTGATATTTCTGTAATATTTCTGCCTGTTCTTCTGCAACCTGCTGCATTTCACCAAGCATTGCTTCTACATACTTTTCCTGAACTGCCCGTGTACACGGAGCGGACAGAAAATCGCAATAGATGCATTTACGCACGCAGAATGGAATATGCACATAAATTCCTAACTGCTTATTCTTCATCTAACTTCAATACACTCATGAATGCCTGCTGTGGAATCTCTACATTTCCCACCTGACGCATTCTCTTCTTTCCTTCCTTCTGCTTTTCAAGCAGCTTCTTCTTTCTGGAAATATCACCACCGTAACACTTCGCAAGAACATCCTTACGCATCGCTTTTACCGTTTCTCTTGCAATGACACGGCTTCCGATTGCCGCCTGAATCGGAATTTCAAAGAGCTGTCTTGGAATTTCTTTCTTGAGCTTCTCGCACATCTTTCTTCCACGCTCTTCTGCGCTTCCTGAGAATACGATAAAGGACAATGCATCCACTTCTTCCTTGTTAATCAGAATATCCAGCTTCACAAGGGATGACTTCACATACCCCTTCATTTCATAATCAAAGGAAGCATATCCTCTCGAACGTGATTTTAAAGCATCAAAGAAATCATAAATAATTTCATTCAGCGGCAAATCATATTTCAACAATGCTCTGGACTGCTCAATATATTCCATTCCAATGTATACACCACGGCGTTCCTGACACAACTTCATAATAGAACCTACGAATTCTGTCGTCACCATAATCTCTGCACTAACCATCGGTTCTTCCATATAGTCGATTTCTGACGGATCCGGCATATTGGACGGATTCGTCAATTCTATCACTTCGCCATTCGTCTTATGCACCTTATAAATAACACCCGGTGCCGTTGTTACAAGGTCTAAGTTGTATTCTCTTTCTAATCGTTCCTGAATAATCTCAAGATGCAATAACCCTAAGAAACCGCATCGGAAACCGAACCCTAACGCAATTGATGTTTCCGGTTCAAACTGCAAGGAAGCATCATTGAGCTGTAATTTTTCCAATGCATCTCGAAGATCCGGATATTTCGCACCATCTGCCGGATATAATCCGCAGTATACCATTGGATTAACCTTCTTATAACCCGGCAATGGTTCGCTGCAAGGTCTGTCATTATCTGTTACGGTATCACCCACTCTGGTATCCTGTACATCCTTGATACTTGCTGTAATATAACCTACCATACCTGCTGACAATTCTTCACATGGAATGAACTGACCTGCACCAAAGTAACCTACTTCGACAACTTCTTCCACTGCTCCGGTCGCCATCATACGAATCTTCGTACCCTTCTTAACCGTTCCTTCTTTTACACGGCAGAAAATGATAACACCTTTATATGCATCATAAATCGAGTCGAAAATCAATGCCTGTAACGGTGCACCTGCATCTCCTGTCGGTGCCGGAATCTTCGTTACAATCTGCTCTAAAACTTCTTCGATATTAATGCCATTCTTTGCTGAAATCTGTGGTGCATCCTGCGCTTCAATTCCAATGACATCTTCGATCTCATCAATAACACGCTGCGGCTCCGCGCTAGGTAAATCAATCTTATTGATAACCGGAAATACATCCAAATCATGATCCAATGCAAGATATACATTGGCAAGCGTCTGTGCTTCAATTCCCTGTGCCGCATCCACAACTAAGATTGCACCGTCACAGGCTGCAAGTGCTCTTGACACCTCATAGTTAAAATCGACATGTCCCGGCGTATCAATCAAATTGAAGATATACTCTTCTCCATCATTTGCCTTGTATACAATACGAACTGTCTGTGCCTTAATGGTAATCCCTCTTTCTCGTTCAAGATCCATATTATCAAGCACCTGCTCCTGCATCTCTCGACTTGTCAGCAATCCGGTCTTTTCAATGATACGGTCTGCTAATGTTGACTTACCGTGATCGATGTGTGCAATAATACAAAAATTTCTAATATTCTTCTGGTTAATTTTTGCCATATATTTTCATTATCTCCATTCTGTTTTCAAATGCATATACTATAACTTATCGGATAAAAACTAATATTTACCCAATAAATTACATTATGTCATATTTGTGAGGTTTGAGCAAGTTTTTATTCTGTAAAATTCGTTTACCGATTTTCTCTTTTTTTAAGTGCTATAATGCCCATTCTCATCCACATTCCAATCAACATTAGAACGATATAAGAAAACAGCAAAAATGCAGGAAACCTATCCGCCCCACGATACGTCCCCTGCATCTTTTCAACTATATCAGAAATGTACGACTACATACTACGAACCATTTCTTTTTTTAATCGTTTCATGATTTTCTTTTCCAGTCTGGAAATATAAGATTGTGAAATTCCTAACAAATCTGCAACCTCTTTTTGCGTCTTTTCTTCTCCTGTTCTTGATGTCAATCCAAACCGCAAATCCACAATTAATTTCTCCCGATCTGAAAGTTTCTTAATTGCATTGCCAAGTACTTTTCGCTCTACTTCATTTTCAAGATTTTTATAAATAACATCCTCTTCCGTTCCCAAAATATCAGATAACAACAGCTCGTTGCCATCCCAATCCACATTCAGCGGTTCGTCAATAGATACCTCAGCCTTCGTTTTACTGTTGCGGCGAAGATACATAAGAATCTCATTTTCTATACAACGGGATGCATATGTTGCTAACTTTATATTTTTTTCCGGATTATATGAATTAATTGCTTTAATCAATCCAATGGTTCCAATTGAAATCAAATCCTCAACACCAACTCCGGTGTTATCGAATTTTTTCGCAATATATACTACCAGACGCAGATTATGTTCTATCAGAAGCGTTCGTGCCTGCGCATCATTTTCTCCTCCTAATGCAGCAATCGTTTCTGCCTCCTGCTCTGCCTCTAATGGTGCCGGCAAAACATCCGTACCTCCAATATAGTGAACATCTCCCTGGTGCATCATATATATATTTTTTATTGACGGAACCATTTTAAATTGAAAATGATCCTGTACTGCTACTTTTACAAGCATTTCTTTTATCCCCCTACTTTTATGTACATTGAATATCCAGCCTAATTTTAATTTCATACGCATTCCCCTTCTACTACGAAATCCATTTTTAATCAACTGCTCTTTTCAATATATCTGATTTGTATTATTTCGGTGCCCGTTCCATAAAGCAGGCACTTATTTTCTATAAATTATCCAACCATTTTTGTCGGCGCATATGCTGCCGGAATCAATGCGGAATACATCCCATCCGACGAAAGTGTTTGTGTGGTCAGACCAACACATGCCCCTTGTATAACTTTAAAATGTTTTCCACATTGTATGTGTATTGCATCCACAATAATTACCTCTAACATTCCCTGTTCACATCCAAGCGAATGAAACGGTATGATATGATATTTTAGTTTTTCTTTCTGTATATTTTCTTTTAATACATTTTCAAAATACTGTTTCTGCACGATACTTACCGGTTTTTCAAAATATGGATCAGTGAGTACATTTCCTGAATCAATGTAGCCCGGAATCTGAATACGTTCTCCCCCAACAACGCAACAGAACTGACACATACAGGATGCATATTCACGAACCCACAATAGCTGCCGATACAGCATAATTACAATTATAACGGCACTGACAGCCAATACAATCATCTCTTTTTCACGAACAACAATATACCAGATAAACCACCCTGCTGTTTCATAATACAAGACATACATCACTCCCCCAAGTGACGCTGTCACAGCATAAAGTGCAGCTATCCCCTGCATAACTTCTTTTCCACGCTTCCCCTTTGCACATATTCGAATCATTACGTAACTAATAACAACATATGTACCTATATCTATCAGCAGACGTGCCTGCATACGGTATACAACCACAAACAACGACCAACCTGCTCCAACCCCTGCTGATACCATAATTCGAATGGATGATGTATAGAATTTACAGATTCGATTGACAATAAACAATACGATTGTATCCATCACCCAATTCACAATAAATAAAACATCTAAATATAACGCCGCGTTCTCGTTCCCTCCTTTCTATCTGCATATTTTTCTTTTGCGTCCAAACGATATTACATAGCGATAAAACGTCTCCTCCGCAAGATACACATCCTAAGCAGAATATTTTCACTTTATAGAAACGAAGATTCTATAAAGTAAAAAAACCTACCGAAACAGAAATGCAACGAGCACTTCTCTTCCGATAGGTTATAGTCTAACAAACTTTATATGCAAAATTTGTCAAACGAAGGTCTTATTTTAAAATTATTTATTTCTCTGTAAAAATGTTGGTACATTGATAGATTTTTCTTCTACTGTACTCTTTACCTGAACCGGCTGCTTTAATCCTGCCAACGGCTGTACCTCCGGCTGCTGTGTATGTACCGGCTGCACCTGCTCAACTCTTGTCTGCTGTGCGCCCGAATAAGCATATGCAGGTTTTACAGTCTTCTGCTGTGCTGCCTGTGCCATTGCACTGAATCCAGCCATCGCATTATTGACATTTGTATCTTCCAAACCTGTTGCAATAACAGTAATTGTAGCACTGTCTGTAGCTTCTTCATCATAAATTGCACCAAAGATAATATTTGCATTATCTCTTGCAAGCTCACGAACATAATCTGCTGCTTCACTTGCTTCGATCAAGCTGACATCACCTGAGATATTAATAATAATATCAGATGCACCTTCAATCGTTGTTTCAAGAAGTGGACTTGCAACTGCCTGCTTAACAGCTTCGATTGCTTTGTCATCACCTGTTGCATTACCAATACCAATATGTGCAACACCCTTATTTGTCATAACAGTCTTCACATCAGCAAAATCCAAGTTAATTAAACCTGTCACATTAATCAAATCCGTAATACCCTGAACAGACTGCTGTAATACTTCATCAGCCTTCTTTAATGCCTCCGGCATACTTGTTCTGCGGTCTACAATCTGTAACAATTTATCATTTGGAATAACAATCAATGTATCTACATTTTCTTTTAATTTATCAATGCCAGACAATGCATTTGTCATACGTGTCTTAGCTTCAAAGCTGAAAGGCTTTGTAACAACACCTACTGTTAAGATTCCAAGATCCTTTGAAATCTTCGCTATAACCGGTGCTGCACCTGTTCCTGTTCCGCCGCCCATTCCACATGTAACAAAGACCATATCCGCGCCTTTTAATACCTGTGTTAATTCTTCTACATTCTCTTCTGCTGCCTTTTCACCAATCTCTGGCTGTGCGCCTGCTCCAAGACCCTTTGTCAGTTTTTCACCAATCTGGATTGCTGTCGGTGCTTTACATGTCTTTAAGGCCTGTCCATCCGTATTCACTCCGATGAACTCAACGCCTCCAATATTTTCGTCCACCATTCTATTTACTGCATTATTACCAGCTCCACCGACACCAACTACAATAATCTTTGCCAATGACTCTGATTCGTTTGTCATAATTTCTAACAAGGGTATTGCCTCCTTTATTTTACATTCTTTCGTTATTTACTAGTTTATAATTTTTATATGGAAATTTCAACATATTTTTTCAATTTTATTGCATATTTCCGCTACTTTCGCTTTGCTTTAATTCTTTTTGAAGATAATTGACTTCGTATCTCCGTCATAATCATCTAAATATAATGTTCCCGACAACCCTGCCAGCTTCGGATACATTTGCTTTAAAACATATAATCTGTCAGTACTCTCTGCCGAATCTCCCAGTACCACCCTGACATTTCCGATGTATAATGTTGCATTGTACTGAGTGTCAAAATATACTTTCGATACATTCATATCATATTTGTCAAATGCCTGCGTTATCTCTAATATTCTGTCAAACACTGCATCATTGCCAACATCGAGCTTCGAATCAAGTACAATCGAACGAAATTGTAATCCTGAAATCTCCGGAACGCCCTCATAGACCTCTGAAGAACTCTCTACAACAATCCCATCTTTGTCGAAATACATTCTGCCGCCCATATAATCAATGTAACCAACGATTGATTTCTCATATACGGTTACTTCCATTTTATTAGGCCAGTCTATTCTGACATCACATTTTTGAATAAATGGAATTTCATCATTCTTAAATCCTATTATTTTATACAATAACACATTCGGATGATCTGTTCCAAACAGATAACGATTCATCTCTTCTGCTGTATAATGCTTATTTCCTATATAATCAATCTGACGAACATAGAATATCAATCCCAGAGCAATCACAACAATCATTCCTAGCAGTACCGTAAACAGAATTCTGATTGATATTTTTTTTCGCTTTTCCATTCGATATTCTCCAAACTTATGTTCTAATTTTCATTTTCGATAATAAAGACCATTTACATCACTGCTGTGTAAATGGCCCTAAACACGCTAACCTTCACTTCTATAATCTTTTATACCTCTCTTGTGATTTGTGCAGAAATATTCAGCAAGATTCCTATTTCTGCAAGTAAAATCACACTGGATGAACCACCATAACTAATAAATGGAAGTGATACACCCGTATTCGGAATGGTATTGGTTACAACGGCAATATTTAATACTACCTGAATTGCTATATGCGCGAATACACCGACTGCAAGCAGTGTACCGAATAAGTCTGGAGAATTCTGTGCAACATGTACGATTCTCCATAACAAAATTCCAAATACTGTCATCAGAAAAATAGCTCCAAACAATCCAAATTCTTCACAAATGATTGCAAAAATCATATCATTTTGTGATTCCGGTATAAATCCTAATTTCTGCAAACTATTTCCTAATCCCTTACCAAAAATACCGCCGGAACCAATTGCATATAACGCCTGAACTGTCTGATAACCGACTGTATCTGCATATTTTTCAGGATTGAGCCATACTAACATTCTCGCATGTCTGAAATTGTCTGCATCTGCTGCTGACGTCGTTGACCGCTGCAAATACTGGTATGCAAAAAATCCTGCAATACCACCGGCACCCAACATCGACAGGTGTCCCAAATAATATGGATATCCGACAAATGCAATCATAACAACAATACCAAATATAATAATGGCACTACTCAAATTGTTGGACACAACCCAAATTAACCCTGCGAAAATACCACCGCAAAACATCCAGATAAAGAATACATACCGCATCTTATTGTATCGTTTTCCCATATTACATATCATAGATGCCGTTACAATAATTACTGCTAATTTCACAACGTCAGATACCTGAATACTGAGTCCCATAAATCGCAGCCATCTTTTCGCACCATTGACCTTTGTTCCAAACGGAATCAATGCAAGTATCATAATAACCGCAATAATTCCGGCCGCTTTCCAATATTTTTGGTATTTATGATAATCAATCCGATATGTTACATACATACCGCCCAACCCCAGTATCGAATATAAAAGCTGTTTCTTCAGATAATATTCTGCTGAATTGTATTTTACATATGCCGTATAAGAACTCGTACTATAAATCATGGTAATACCGATTCCTACAAGCAACATTGTCATAATCAACAACGTATAGTCGAAATATTTCCGTCTGACTGCTTTTTTTCTCCGTTTCCTCTGTCTCTGCGGCTGCGGAGGTCGCCGACGGCCTCTTTGTTCTCTATTTTCCATATATTTCCGCCTTTATAATGCATTTACATATTGTTTGAACAGATCTCCTCTCTGTTCATAATTATCAAACATTCCCCAGCTTGCACAGGCAGGAGATAATAATACAGCATCTCCGGACTGTGCTTCTTTTGCACAAATATCTACAACTTCCTGCAACGATTCTGCTTTGATAATTGCATCGAAGCCATATTTCTTCGCTGTTTCTGCAATCTTATCTGCTGTCTGACCAATTAACACAAGTAATTTTACTTTGCCTTCAAATGCTTTGACATACAAATCAAATTCAGAACCTTTATCATAGCCGCCGCCAATTAAAATCGTTGGTCGTGTCATCGCTTCGATTGCTTTCACTGCTGCTTCCGGATTCGTTCCCTTTGAATCATTATAATACATAACATCATTTTTTGTTGCCACGTATTCAATACGATGTTCTACTGCCTTAAATTTCTTAATTGTATCTACAATAATATCTTTTGGAATATTCAATGCCTTTGCAATACAATATGCTGCCATTACATTTTCATAATTGTGTGCACCAATCAGATTCATATCCTTCACGTCAAGAACTTCTTCTGTACCCGTTCCATCTGTATAGCAAATCATATCTCCCTGCATAAATGCACCAATTGTCGGCTTATTGACTCTGCCAAACCATACTACAGATGCACGACAAGTTTTTCCAAAGTCACGTAACATCTCATCATCATAATTCAACACACACACATCATCCTTATTCTGATTCATACTAACCTGCTCCTTTGTCTGTGCATAACATTCCATAGTATGATGTCTGTTTAAATGGTCCGGTGTAATATTTAGGATTGCACTAACCACCGGATGAAATTCGTGTACTGTTTCTAACTGAAAACTGCTGATTTCTGCAACTGTTACAGAGTCCTTCGTTGTATGTAACGCCTCTTTTGTATAGGAATTTCCAATATTACCTACTACAAATGTCTGTTCATTATATGCACGTACAATACTTCCTACCAATGCTGTCGTAGTTGTTTTTCCATTTGTACCCGTAATCGCTGCCACTTTTCCCTGATCGTAATTATAAGCAAGTTCCACTTCTCCCCATACGGGAATATTGGCCTGATTAAATTTCACAACAAGTTCACTGTCAATCGGTACCCCCGGACTAATAACCAATAAATCAATCGTATCAAGCAATTTTTCCGGAAACGCACCAAGTACAATTGTTGCCTTGTTGCCGGATAATTTCTTCTCTATATCACTTTCTTTTAAGTTCTCATTTGCATCATATAAATATACGATTGCCCCCACCTGGTTCAGCAGACTGACTGCGCCGATTCCGCTGATTCCTGTTCCTACAACCATTACATTCTTATTATTCAAATCCATGTTTCTAACCATACCTTTCCATTTCTAAAATGAGATGTATGTATTCTTCACATAGCACACCACTTTAGCTTATGTTTATATCTTATTTATTTTACTCTTTCTCTTTATATATTTCAAGATATGGCAATATATTTTCGAAAAGTTCTTTTACAACCGGAGCTGCAATGGTACCTCCATAATATACGCCCTGTGGCTCATCAATCAGACACATTGCCATTACTTTTGGATGTTCTGCCGGTGCAAATCCGACAAACGAAGCAATATATTTATGTGAACTTCTCGGCAGTTTCTGCGACGTTGCCGTCTTTCCGCCTATTGAAAATCCTTCTATATACGCTTTATGTCCGCCTCCTGTTTCTACAACCTGCTTTAAAATTCCTCTCATCGTTTCACTCGTTTCCGGTTCTATCACACCGGATTGTATACTGTATTCCATCTCATTTATTTCATTTCCGTCCGGCGATTCCATTTTTACTGCAAAATGTGGTGTCACAAGATTGCCGCCATTGACAATTGCTGCTGCCGCCCGTATCATTTGCAGCGGTGTAATCTGAAATGACTGGCCAAATGACATGGTTGCCAGTTCCACTTCTCCTACCTTTTCCTGTTTGTGAATAATTGTGGATGCTTCTCCTGCCAAATCAATCCCTGTCCTTTGTAACAATCCTAACTTGCCCATATATTGATAGAACCGTTCTGTTCCTACACGCCTTCCCCATTCAATAAATGCAGGGTTACAGGAATTTGCAACTGTTTCTGCAAATGTCTGTGTACCGTGTCCTGTTGTTTTGTGACAGCGAATTCTGCGATCTGCCACAACTGCATATCCCGGACACGTAAAATGTTCTTCTAACGACACACTTTTTGTTTCCACTGCTGCCGTTGCCGTTACCATTTTAAATACAGAGCCCGGCTCATATGTATCATTGATACAGAAATTTCTCCACATCCGATTCAGTTGTTCCATCTTTGGCAAATCAGCACCTTCTTCTCCCAATAACGCCTTTTGTGCATCCGTTACGACATATGGCTGATTTAAATCGTACTCCGGCACATTTACCATTGCAAGAATATCTCCATTCTGTGGATTCATAACCATCATAGATACATGTTTTGCCTGCTTCTCTTCTTTGACACGTTCTGCAAGCTGCTGCGCATATTTTTGAATATTATAATCCATACTGATATACAGATTATTTCCTGCCTTTGGTTCCTGTCTGTTTTCTTTTACTCCCTTTAATTCAATGCCCCATGCATCTGTTGTTGTGAGAATCTGTCCTTTCGCACCTGCCAGACTCGCATCATATTTTGCTTCCAATCCAAGAATCCCCTGATTATCACTCCCTGTAAATCCCAAAACTTTAGATGCCAAATTCCCAAATGGATAGTATCTTTTATAATCCTCATCCACTTTCACTCCGGGATAATCATATGAACGAATGGCATCGCCTTTTTCTTTCTCTATATTAGTGGCAATTCTTTCTATTGCCGATACCTTCTGTACACGTTTACGCACCTTTGCTTCATCAAGTTCCAGCTCATCAACAAGCATCTTAACAACTGCATCTTCATCCTGTATCTGACTATGAATGACCGATATGGTACAAACTGTTTTATTGGTAGCCAAAACAACTCCATTGGTATCTAAAATATTGCCTCTTGCTGCTTTTATATTTCTTTCCCGTTCGTGCAAATCCTGTGCACGTTCCAAATAATACTCTGACTGAAAAATCATCAAATACGACAATCGCACAATCAGTATGACAAACATTAAAAAAAATGCAGTTCCTAAGAATAAGACTTTCTTTCGATGTCTTGTATACAATCGCATTTCCATAAATCCTTACCGAATTGCTCTTATTATACATTGTATACAAATATAGTCTTTTCAGAACTGCATTCATTTAAATCTATAGATTATGAAAATGCTACAGATGAAATTGTATATCTATTTTTTGATGTTCTTTTGGATTCGTACAGCTGCTCGTCCGCCTTTTGATAAAGTATGTCAAAATTAGAAATTCCAGATTCCACATAAATAATACCAATACTGGCTGTTACCTGATGCTGCATTGATAATTTTTCAGATATCGTGTGTATCCTTTCTAATAATTTCGTGGCAATCTCGTCTAATTGCACTCTATCTCTTACACAACATTGATATGCAGCAAATTCATCACCACCCATTCGTCCGACATAACCAATCTCACGAAATATATCTTTTAGTAAAATTCCCATATTCTGAATCACTGCATCTCCCATATTGTGTCCGTAACAGTCATTAATCGTCTTAAAATCATCTACGTCTATCATATAAAATGCACATCCTGATTTTGCTTTCTGCTCTGACATAGAACTTTCAACAGATTTAACAAATGCTCCTCTGTTAAAAATCATACTTAGACTGTCATGCTCTGCATTCTTTTCTTCATTAATATCTCTAACACAATATAAATATGTTACTTTGCTATCATTTCCTTTTACCTGAAAAACCGTAAATCGCAACCAGCTATATACCTCTTCATCAACCTGCAAACGCAGCTCTGCTTCCTGCATACGGCTGTCATTTTTATCAAAATAAACCGACAGTTCATCTTTATCAAAAAGAGTATCAAAGGTTTCTACATCATTGTCATGTATGTGCTCCCGAATCATCATATGTGCCTGTTTTAAATCTGCAATCTCACTATTGTAAAACTTTCCACATAAAACAAATAACGGAGAACTTCCTGCAAGACATTGTGCAATCCCCTTCTCATAATCAATTTCAATAATATCTGAATATGCACTTTGCAACACTTTAGAAAATTTCTCATTATATTGCATCCGAACACGATTAAACTCATCTGTCATATCGCTCAACAGTAAGACTTCACCTGTCGTTCGTCCGTTAAAATCATGTAATGGAACTCTCTGAACTGTAAAACTGTATTCTTTTCCAAACAGCTTCATCGTGTGTTCCTGTACATTCAATTTAACATTATTGTCCTTCAAATCATCATCTCT
This sequence comes from Lachnospira sp. UBA4346, assembly GCA_002394205.1. Lineage (GTDB taxonomy): Bacteria > Bacillota > Clostridia > Lachnospirales > Lachnospiraceae > Lachnospira. Next base: position 43,365 of record DGTC01000011.1, read on the forward strand.
TTACAGGTCAAATTCTTCCAGATTATGTCCGACAATTTCGTCTTCTATAAACAAATAATCACTCAGACGTTTATTACCTTTAATAATCTTTCCTTCTTTATTCGTTACAATAATGCCATATGGAATATCTTCCATAATCAATTCAAATGCATATCCTGCACCTTCGCTGTTGAAATCCGGATTTGCAACCCCCATTAAACCTATGATATTTCCCTGCTCATCCTTTAATGCTTTTCTAACAACATGCAGCATTTGATATGAATTTCTATAGCGTAACAGTTCATCATCTTCAACAACAAGATCATGTTCTATAATTTCCCGATCACTAACCCGATCTTTATATCCTAATATATTCTCTATACGTAAAGTTGTTCCTATCAGTTCTTCTCTTCTACATCCAAATGCATCTGCAAATGTATGACTGACTTCTGTATATTCCAACTGACAATTCTTTATCCAAATCAGCTCATTACATTCATTCAAGATATTGTCAAGCATTATATTCTCATACATAATAATCAATTTACCTCTCTACGTATTTCTGTGCATTTGTATATAGAAATTTATACATACAAAATGCCCTTATAGGCTATAATATGTACAATATAAACAAATGTCAAGTAGAATATATAAAAATGTCACTAATTATTATTTAACGGTATGCCATCCACTGTAGATTCACTCGGTGCATCCGATGTATCTACCGGTGTATCTTCTGCATCTTTGTATACATTCATATATGGCAATAACTGTTCTAAAATATCATGAGTCAATGTCAATACATCTCCAGAGCTGCCGGAGGTACCAGTCGTTCCATCCGGTTCATCAATGATTACATAAATGACAAATTTCGGATCATCAACAGGTGCAAAGCCAATAAAAGAAATAATCCATTTTAAATCATCTCTTTTTCCCTTCTGTGCCGTACCTGTCTTACCACCAATGGAATATCCTGTAACACCTGCTTTTACGGCAAGTCCTGTATCAACTGTAGATTTTAAATATTTCTTTAATAACTGAGAGGTTGAAGGCGTAACCGTCTGTTTCACTAACGAACCGTCAAATGTCTGTACAACTTCACCGGACTTCTTTTCTATACGTTTCACAACATGCGGACGATAATAATTTCCGCCATTAATCAGTGAAGAAAAAGCCGCAGCCATCTGAACCATATTCACGTTAATATTCTGTCCAAATGAATTTGTCGCAACGTCTGTTTCTGACATTGTTGAAGGCTTTGTAATACCTGCTTCTTCTGCCGGCAAATCAATTCCCGTCTTACTGCCAAAACCAAATAATGCCTGATACTGTGCAAATTTTACGCCACCTAACCGTGCTGCAATCTGCATCATTGCAGGATTACAAGACTGCATCAATGCCTGCTCTAAGGTAATATCTCCATGCTTTCCTAATGTATGATATACATGGCACTTAATCGTATATCCGCCGATTTCTTCATATCCATTACAATATAACACTTCACCATCATGTGTAACACCTTCCTCTAATCCGGCTGCTACTGTAAATGGTTTAAATGTTGACCCCGGTTCGTATGTATTAGAAATACAATAATTACTCCACATTCTTGAAAGCAATTCTGATTTTTCTGCATCCGGAACATTTTCCATAATATACTGGTGATTATAATCACGTGGATCATTCAAATTATATACGGGTGTACTTGCCATTCCAAGAATTGCACCATCATTGGGATCCATAACAAGTACCGCAGTTGTCTGAGACGGCTTCTGTGCATTGTACTCCTGAATTTTCTTTTCAATAATACTCTGCACCCCATAATCAAGTGTCGTCACCAATGTATTGCCGTCAACGGCATCTTTGGTCGTCTCTGATACCTCAAGATTTTCTCCAACATAGCCATATGTCACACCATTTACACCTGTCAGTTCATCGTCATAATAACTTTCTAATCCAAGTTCACCGCCATTCTGACTATTTGCAAATCCAATAACATTACATGCGAGTGTATTAAATGGATACTTTCTTATATATGTATCTTCTAACCAAATACCTCGAATATTCTCATATTCCTTATTGTCATCCGCATTTGTAATCATATCCTGCAATGGCTTGACTTCGTCCATTGTTTTCATCTTAAGAAGCACCAGATATCTGCTTTCCGGATTCTGTGCTAATTTTGCAACTGTATCATTAATATCAATACCAAAACACTTTTGCAATGCATTTAATGTTGCTGTCTTATATTTTGATTCAGAATTCAATACCAACGGATCTAAAACAATATTATATGCCTTCTCACTGTATGCAAGAATCGTCCCATTTCTATCCTGAATCTGTCCTCTTTCATATGCAATTGTATGCGTTGAATATGTCTGGTGTGATAACACCTCTTTAGAATATCTGTCACCGTCTTTAAAATTAATCATACCGATTCTGTATAACAAAAACATAAACAACACAATAAACGCACCAAAGGCAATGCCTAATTTCGTATGCACTTTTTTAAGCCTTGCCCTTTCACCTCTTTTTTTATTGAGTTGTCTTCGATTGGATTCTGTATGGGTTTTACGATGATTTTGCGGATTTCTCCCGTTATTTCGTGTTCTCTGATCCATTTATGTATCTCCATTAGATAGTTTCAACTTAGTTGGCATCCGGTATCTGCTGATACTGCTTTACATATTCACTTTCTCCTGCTTCATATGTAATAACCTGACTCTTATTTGGATATACCATTCCTAATTCTTCCACAGCTGTCTTATAAATTGCATCGTAATTAATGCTTGCATTAACCTGCTGCTCTTTCTGATCATTCTCAACTGTAATTTCTGTCAGCTGTGTCTGCAGCTTTGAAATCTCATCTGCATTTGTTTTTACGGTTGACTGTACATTTAAATATTGGTAGCAAATTGTAAATATGACTGTAACAACACCTACTACTGCTACTGTATACAAAAAATTCATTCTGTTGATACGACGGTTTTTTCTTTCTTCTGCACGTCGTCTGTTACGTTCTTCTAAATATTCCTCTCTTGAAAGTGCTTCATTGGAATATGGACCTGCAACCTGTAATTTCTTTACAGTATTACCACTAACATAGGAATCTTTCGTTCTGATTTTCTGACTGCTTCTTCTGTTTGACGCTGTCTGTTTTGCCATTGTTACATTTCCCTCCCATATTTACATTTTAAACTTATATGTGTTCAAATACCCTTAGCTTTGAACTCTTTGAACGTTTATTTTCTTCTAATTCTTTTTCTGACGGTACGATTGGCTTTCTTGTCACTACGTGTCCTTTGGATTTCTTACCACATACACATACCGGAAAATCCGGTGGACATGTACATGGATTCTCACAATTCCGAAACTTTGTTTTTACAATTCGATCTTCTAATGAATGGAATGTAATAATACACAGTCTTCCTCCCGGATTCAAATGGTCAATCATTGTCTCAATGGAATTTTCCAATACGTCTAACTCCTTGTTCAATTCGATTCGAATTGCCTGAAATGTCTTCTTTGCCGGATGTCCACCGACCGCTCTGACTTTCATTGGAATTGCTGCCTTAATCACTTCATTTAACTCATATGTAGTCTCTAACGGTTTTATCTGTCTTGCTGCAACAATATGTTTTGCTATATTTTTTGCGAATTTATCTTCTCCGTAATCTCGAATAATACGGTACAAATCAAATTCACTATATGTATTAATAATATCTTTTGCCGTCAGCTGCTGTCTCTGATCCATTCTCATGTCTAGCGGTGCATCCACTTTATAAGTAAATCCTCTCTCCGCTGCATCTAACTGATACGATGACACTCCGATATCTAAAAGAATCCCATCAACCTTCTCTATCTGCAGCTCCTTTAATACCTGTTCAAAATTACTATAATTATTCCGTACTATTGTCACCCTGTCCTGAAATGGTTCCAGACGCTTAGTCGCTGCTGCAATCGCATCTGCATCCTGATCTATTCCAATAAGTCTGCCCTTCTCTGACAATCGGCTTGCTATCTGGTAAGAATGTCCTGCGCCTCCTAATGTTCCATCGACATAGATTCCATCCGGTTTAATATTCAGATTTTCAATTGTTTCTTCTAATAATACTGACTTGTGTTGAAATTCCATAATTCTTTCCTTATCTGATTCTTATTTCCAATCTGGTTCTATATCTATATTGAAAAACCGAGGTTTTCCATATTTTCAGCCACTTCATCCATATCTTCATCATAGCTGTTCATACTTTCTTCCCACTTTGCCTTACTCCAGATTTCTACTCTGTTTGCAACACCTACAAGTACCACTTCTTTTTCTAACTGTGCAAACTCCCGCAATACAGCCGGCAACAGAATACGTCCCTGCTTGTCTACTTCACATGTTGCTGCGCCTGCTAAGAAAAATCTGGCAAATTGTCTGGCATTCTTATTGGTTAATGGCAATGTCTTAAGTTTTTCTTCAAATCGTAACCACTCTTCATTTGGATATACAAAGAGACAACCATCAAGTCCCTTTGTTACGACGAATTCATCACCTAAACTATCCCGGAACTTTGCTGGAACAATACATCTTCCCTTTGCATCCATTGTATGGTTGTATTCACCCATAAACATGATCAAAGTTCCTCCATCTACCACTTTTTACCATTTCGTTCCACTTTTCACCACTTTATTGTCAATTTTATACTGTTTTGTGTGTAATTTCAAGTGTTTTTTACTACTTTGTAAAAGATTCTTAAAATTCTATAAATTCCGATTTAACGAGCAGTGCAAAAAGAAATAACAAATACTCGATGGGAGCTTGCTCACAAGAGAGGATTTGTTATTTCTTTTTGATAGTGCGACTGCACGGATGAGCAAGGAGCGCAGCGAATTGCGAATCGCACTGCGTAATGTAGTGAGATGCTACAAAGAAACTTTTAAACGAACGGACGGTCAAGTCCCATATCATCCTTGTCAGATGTGCTTCGTTTGCTACTCGTTGCCTTGCGCTTATTATGGGCAGTCGCGCAAACTCGCCTGCGGCTCAAACA
>DGTC01000064.1 GCA_002394205.1 Lachnospira sp. UBA4346
ATGATATTTATTCAATTGAAGATTTGGCACAGTTGATTTATGATTTGAAAAATGCGAATAAAGACGCAAGAATTTCTGTAAAACTCGTATCAGAAGCAGGTGTTGGAACAATCGCTTCCGGTGTAGCAAAGGCTGGGGCACAGGTTATCTTGATTTCCGGTTATGATGGTGGTACAGGTGCAGCACCTAGAAGTTCAATTCACAATGCAGGACTTCCTTGGGAATTAGGGCTTGCTGAGGCACACCAGACATTGACAATGAATGGACTTCGTAACAAGGTAATCATTGAAACAGATGGTAAGCTGATGAGCGGCAGAGATGTTGCAATTGCAGCTATGCTTGGTGCAGAAGAGTTTGGATTTGCAACGGCTCCATTGGTTACGATGGGATGTGTGATGATGCGTGTATGTAACTTGGATACGTGTCCGGTCGGTGTTGCAACACAGAATCCGGAACTTCGAAAGAGATTTACAGGTAAGCCGGAGTATGTTGTAAACTTTATGAAATTTATTGCACAGGAATTGCGTGAATACATGGCACAGCTCGGGGTAAAGACTGTAGATGAATTAGTAGGACGTACAGACTTCTTAGAGCAGAAGCAGGTAGAGAACAGTGGATGTTCTGATAAGGTGGATTTATCAAAAATTCTTGACAATCCATTTATTAAGGAAGCAGCACAGATTCACTATAACAAGAAGAATGTGTATGACTTCCAGTTGTCACAGACAGTTGATGAGAAGATTCTCTTAAAGAGATTCTTACCTGCAATGGAAAATCATGAGTGCAGAAGCACAGAAATCGATGTTACCAATACAGACCGTTCTGTTGGTACATTACTTGGCGCAGAGATTACAAGAAGATTTGGAGAGAACTTAGAAGAAGATACATATACGGTAAAATGTAATGGTGCAGGCGGTCAGAGTTTTGGTGCATTTGTTCCAAAGGGACTTACATTAGAACTTGTCGGCGACAGCAATGATTATTTCGGTAAAGGACTTTCAGGTGGTAAGTTAATCGTTTATCCGGCAGCAGGAGCTAATTACAAAGAGGATGAAAATATTATTATCGGTAATGTGGCGCTGTATGGTGCAACCAGTGGTAAAGCGTATATCAATGGTGTTGCAGGAGAACGTTTCTGTGTTCGTAATTCCGGTGCAACAGCAGTCGTAGAAGGTTGCGGTGACCATGGTTGTGAATATATGACGGGTGGTTATGCCGTCGTATTAGGTAAGGTTGGTAAGAACTTTGCGGCAGGTATGAGCGGTGGTATTGCTTATGTCTTAGATGAAGATACAACGCTGTATAAGCATGTCAATAAAGAGCTGGTATCTATGGAATCGGTTACGGATAAGTACAATGTATTAGAGTTAAAGCAGATGATTACAGATCACGTTGCATATACAAATTCTAAGAAAGGTAAAGATGTTTTAGAGCATTTTGAAGAATATTTGCCAAAATTTAAGAAGATTATTCCACATGACTATAAGAAGATGATGAATAAAATGGTTCAGATGGAAGAGAAGGGCTTAAGCAGCGAGCAGGCACAGATTGAAGCATTTTACGCAGCAACAAGATAGAGAAAGGGGATTTATATGGGAAAGGCAACTGGATTTTTAGAATATCAAAGAGAAGATGCAAGAGCAATTGCGCCAAAGGAACGTATTTTAAATTTTAATGAATTTCATATTCCGCTGTCAGAGGAAGCGCAAAGAAGACAGAGTGCAAGATGCATGGATTGTGGTGTGCCATTTTGCCAGTCAGGAATGAATATTAAGGGAATGACATCAGGCTGTCCCCTGAATAATCTGATACCGGAATGGAATGATCTTGTATACACAGGTAACTGGGAACAGGCATATCATCGTTTGCATAAGACGAGTAATTTTCCGGAATTTACATCAAGAGTGTGTCCGGGTTTATGTGAAAAGGCTTGTACGTGTGGATTAAATGGAGATGCAGTTAGTACCAAGGAAAATGAAAAGGCAATCATTGAGCGTGCATATGCAAATGGACTTGCAGGTCCAAAGCCGCCAAAGGTTCGTACAGGAAAAAGAATTGCAGTTGTAGGTTCGGGTCCTTCCGGACTTGCAGTTGCAGATCAATTAAATACGAGAGGACATCATGTGACGGTATATGAACGTGCAGACAGAATCGGTGGATTATTACGCTATGGAATTCCAAATATGAAGTTAGAAAAGCATATTATTGACCGTAAATTAGATGTTATGCGTGCAGAAGGTGTAGAATTTGTAGTCAATGCCAATGTGGGAGAAAACATCAAAGCAAAGCAGCTGATGAAAGATTATGATGCGGTAGTACTTGCTTGTGGAGCTTCTAATCCTAGAGATATTCAGGCACCGGGACGTGATGCAAAGGGAATTTATTTTGCAGTAGATTTCTTAACAGCCACAACAAAGAGTTTATTAGATTCCAACCTGACAGATGGCAAGTATATTTCAGCAAAAGATAAACATGTCGTTGTTATCGGTGGTGGTGATACAGGAAATGACTGTGTAGGTACATGTATTCGTCACGGTTGTAAGTCGATTACACAATTAGAGATGATGCCAAAAGCACCAGACGAGAGAAGAGAGAGCAATCCATGGCCACAGTGGCCGCTTGTCTGCAAAACAGATTACGGTCAGGAAGAAGCCATTGCTGTATTTGGTCATGATCCTAGAATCTATACAACAACGGTAAAAGAATTTATAAAAGATAAAAAGGGGAACTTGACAAAAATCGTAGTTGTATCATTAGAGTCCAAAGTCGATGAAAAAACAGGCAGAAGAATGATGGTTCCAGTAGAGGGAACAGAAAAAGAAATGCCGTGTGAACTCGTACTTATCGCAGCAGGATTCTTAGGTTCACAAAAATATGTAACCGATGCATTCGGTGTCGCCTTAACAGAACGCACCAATGTTAAAACAGAAGAAGGAGCCTTTGCAACCAGCATCCCGGGCGTATTCACAGCCGGAGACATGCACACAGGCCAATCCCTAGTAGTCAAAGCCATCCGCCAAGGCCGCGACTGCGCCCAAGAAATAGATAAATATCTAATGGGGTATACAAATATTGCGAGATAACGAGCAGTGCCGATGAAAAACCTGCCATACTTGACGTGAGCTGGCTCACATGAGAGTATGGCAGTTTTTTTATCGATAGTGTGACAACACGTCATACTTGTTAAGCGAAGCGAAACAAGTATGTAGGCACTGCGAGTGAAGTATAGAGGATTATACAAGCAAGCTTGCAAGAGGATGTTTCTGGCTTTTTAGCGATAGTCCGACAGGACGTATGAGTATGGAGTGAAGCGGAATACGAATGGCGTTCCGATAATCTTTCCCATTGAATTCCAAGAAACTTGAACAATTTCAAAAAATCGCATATACTATATAATTATATATAGAAGAAACAGTTTGATGAAAAGTGTTCATAGAGCGAAATGGAGAGACAGATGAGTCAGGGACAATATAAGAAGAAAGTAAATAAAAAGTTAAGAGGAATGTTACGGTTATTCTTTAGTAGAACGACCATTATATTTGTGGCTGTATTTTTACAAGTGTGCATTATGTTCTATACCATACAATGGCTATCGGATTACTCTACATTTGTTAATTATGGCTTTTTGTTGCTTGGTGTGCTTGTAGCCATTCATATTATGGGAACCAATACGAATTCCAGTTTTAAGATGGCATGGTTGGTCCCGGTGCTGTTATTCCCAATTTTTGGTTCTGTATTTTATGTGTTTATGTATAATCAGTTCGACACGTATTCTATGAAGAAGCGCTTAGAGAAGATAGAACGGAAAGTGCAGCGAGAATTTACACAGGACAGAGGAGTTTTAGAAGCTCTAAAAAATCAGTCCGGTGGCGAATATGGTCTTGCAGAATATCTGCATAATGTAGGAAGATTTCCAGCGTATCGGAACTGCCGTATGAAGTTTTTTCCATTGGGAGAAGATAAATATCAGGAAATGCTCGTTCAGTTAAAGCAGGCAAAGCATTTTATTTTCTTGGAGTATTTTATTGTATCAGAAGGTCAGATGTGGGATTCGATTTTGGAGATTCTAAAGGAAAAGGCAGCAGAAGGTGTAGAAGTTCGATTTATGTATGACGGCATGTGTAGTTTAGGACTGCTTCCTTATGGATATTATAAAAAGATTCGCAGGTATGGTATTCAGGCAACTACATTTTCGCAATTAAAACCAGCGTTATCATCTTATCAGAATAATAGAGATCACCGAAAAATTCTAGTTATTGACGGGCGAGTTGCATTTACCGGTGGGGTAAATCTTGCAGATGAATATATCAATGAATATGAGCGTTTTGGACATTGGAAAGATACGGCAATTATGGTAGAAGGGCCGGCGGTGCGTTCGTTTACATTAATGTTTTTAAAAATGTGGAATGTTGCCAATAAAGTGAAAGACGTACCACATGAGGAATTTGAACGCTATTTACGGTATACAGAAGGGTATGCATGCAATAATGCGTTGACAAAAGAGAATATAGATGATATTGATACGGAGGAAGAACGGGCCATTGAGATGCTTTTGGAAGAATCTCAGATTGAAAAGGCAATTCGCGTTCAGGAACGTATGGCAGCACATATTCCGGCGCATACGGGAGGTTTTGTTATTCCATATAGTGATGATCCATTTACCGATGAACGCATTGGAAAGCAAGTATATATTGATATTTTAAATCGTGCAAGACACTATGTACACATTATGACACCGTATTTGATTCTGGATGATGAAATGGCAGCGGCGCTGACATATAGTGCGAAAAGAGGCGTGGAAACGGTCATTATCATGCCGCATATCCCGGACAAGATGTATGCGTATTTGTTAGCGAGAACATATTATAAGGATTTGTTGGAAAATGGTGTGAAAATTTATGAATATACACCGGGATTTGTGCATGCAAAAGTATTTGTCAGTGACGATATTAGGGGAGTTGTGGGGACAAGCAATTTAGATTTTCGAAGCCTATATTTGCATTTTGAATGTTGTATGTATATTTACAATAATGACGTTGTATTTGACATGGAAGCGGATTATCAGAATACATTGGCAAAATGTCAGCAGATTACAATAGAAGATTGCGAAAAATATCCATTTATGAAAAAAGTGGCTGGACGATTGTTACGATTTGTTGCTCCATTAATGTAAAAATATGCATATTTGAGCGAAAAAACATACAAAATGTCGAACTTTTAGATGTTTGGTTGCATTTCTATGTATCGTGTAGTATGATGTTAAAGTACATTGTAACAATATACGAAACGAGGAGATAAGGGGAAAAAATATGTTGACAGTTTCAGTTTTATTGGATTCTATTGAAAAGGTACAGAAGTTTGTAAGTCTGATTAGCAAATATTCCTGTGATTTTGACATTGAGTCAGGTCATAGCTGTGTAGATGCGAAGTCAATAGTAGGCTTATTTAGTCTTGATATCAGTAATCCACTCAGATTAACGATTAATAGCTATGGAGAAGAAGTGGAAGATATTTTAAGAGATATTAATGAATTTATGGAATATTGATTGGTATACGTTATCAATAGTGTGATTGGTTTAAATGACTATTGGGGCGAATTAAAAATGATATAAATAGCACAATTAAGGCACATACAGGGAGTGATAACATTACTTGTATGTGCCTTGTTTCATATACTTGTATAAGAAAATGGTAAATCAAGGCATATAATTACAAAGAAGATGTCGTATTAAAACGGAGATTCTTGTATGAAAATTTATAGACGTTGCTATGCGTAGATATTTTGTAGGGGTAATTTAGACGAAATGTAGCAACGGTGCGTGTTATGAATTACGAAATCCAATTTGCAATTTCCTGAATTGAAGATAAAAAGGAAATTTTATCACGGTTCGCTTGACTAATAAATCCTTCATTTGTCATATGGTCGAAACATGCCTGCATTGCATCATAGAAGTGATTCACATTGTAAAATGCAACGGATTTGTCAATGTGACCCAAACACAGCATGGAAATGACTTCGGAAATCTCTTCTAATGTGCCGGTTCCACCCGGAAATGTAATAAATACGTCAGCAAGTTCAATCATTTTTGCTTTGCGGGTATGCATATCCGGTGTAACAATCAGCTCTGTTATGGAATCAAGTTGTAATTCCTGTTCAATAAAAAATTCAGGCTCCACACCGGTAACAGTACCGCCAGATGCTAGAGCAGCCTTTGCTAAATGCCCCATCAGACCGCTTTCACTGCCACCATAAATCAAGTGATGCCCATTTCCGCCAATCCATGTTCCAAGTTCTATTACTGCCTGTTTGTATACAGGATTCTTTCCTACATTTGAACCTAAATAAACTGCGATATTCATATGTATTATACGTCCTTTCTGATTCCATTTTTATCAAAATTATGTTTTAAAGCCTTTTCGGTTGGAAAAATAGAACCAATCAAAAAGACAAGTTGGATGACGATAAGGATAGTGTTTACAAAGCCGAGCGTATTTTCATTTGCATGATAAAAAGGAATAGGCAAAAGGATTGTCGGAATGAGCAGTATAAGTCCAATATGCCACCATAGTTTTCCGACATATGCATGGGCAAATTTCCACGTATCCATATTTTTCATAGACATGGTTGTTCGATACCCAATTAATCCATTGATTTGTTTAGGACAATGCTTCCACATTATTCGTCCACCAATGAGCATAGTAAGGGGAATCAAACTGTCACAAATAATCAAAAACCACCAAAACCACATATAGATACCTCCTGTGTTATCTTATAATTCATACGTTGCAACTTATACTGTATAAAATTGCCATTTTTAATAAAACTAAAGTCAGTATACAAAAGAACGTCCATATTAGATGCTGTAATTTGAATCATGCCAAATCTGTAAATTCTCGCTTCGTCAAAAACGAGCGAAAGCAATTTTTGGCAATGCCCATGTTTGAAAGCTAATCTTCATCCGATACATTTTTAAAATATCAATTGGTTTCATATTATACAGTAAATTTATATAGTTTCATTATACATAATCGGAGTTGTGATTGCTAGTTGTTTCTGTAAAGAGTTGCAAGGAAAAATAATTTATTAATTACTATTGCAATATTTTCTAAACTGTGTATAATATAAATTATAGAAATGAATTTAATTCTTAAAATATATAACAAAGGAGAATGAATGACAGAAACACAAGTAACACAAACATTGCTTGCGGCTGGAGAAGAAACACAGTATGATGAATGTATCAAAAAGATATTGGCAAATAAGAAAATTCTAGCTTATATCCTGCGCAATACTGTGAAAGAATTCAAAGGAATGAATCCAGATGAAATCGCAGCATGTATTGAAGGAGAACCACAGATAAGTACCGTACCAATAGCAGGCGGACGAACAAACCAATTTTTTCATTCAGATTCAAAGAAAACGAATCAAAAACTTGAGAGAATGAAAGAATCTTACAACAAAAATCTTCCAGAAAATCAAACCATATCCGGTATGAATACCGAAGATTCCGAGATTGGCGAAGGGTTAATCCGATATGATATTATCTTTTACGTCAGAACAAAAGACGGCGTATCTCAAATCATCGTAAATGTCGAGGCACAAAAAAATGAGCCAAATACATATGATATTCTAAATCGAGCAATCTTTTATACAAGTCGAATGATATCATCCCAAAAGAACAGAGATTTTGACAATATGCAGTATAATGATATGAAAGAAGTATATTCTATCTGGTTGTGCATGAATATGAAAGGGCCAAGTATACACCATATTCATTTAACGAATGAAGAACTAATAGGGCATCATGATTGGAAGGGAAATTTGGATATATTCAATATTGTTATGGTAGGAATTGCAGAAAATCTTCCGGAACAATCAGAAAGATATGAACTCAACCGATTATTAACAACATTACTGTCGCAAAATATCAAAGAACGTGATAAACTTAGTATAATAGAAAAAGAATATGGAATCGTAACAGATGATGGATTAACAGAGGAGGTGGAGCAGATGTGTAATTTAGGACAGGGACTATTAGAGAGAGGAATATCTCAAGGAATAGTAGAAGGCGAAGCACGTGGAGAAAGTCGCGGAATAGCAATTGGAGAGGAACGAGGACGAGAAGCTGGTTTATTAGAAGGCAAGGTACAAATGATTCGTAAATTATATCAGTTAGAGTATTCCATAGAAGCAATAGCCGAAATTGCAGAAATGCCAGAAAAACAGATAAGAGAAATCTTAGCTATTTAGTTAAAATAAGACCTAGACAGAACCTTAAGTCAACCCAAAATCAAACCCAAGAAAGTAAGAAAGATGGGGTGCAAGACGTCCGGGGGACGTCTGATATGCGCGGACCGACGAGACATTATGTCGAGGAGACCTTGAACAGGGTTCAAGGGACTCATCGGCATAAAAAAATAAGACCTAGGCTGTAAGCCTAAGTCAACCTCTAATAAAGCCAAGAAAGTAAGGAAGATGGGGCGCAAGACGTCCAGGGGACGTCTGATATGCGCGGACCGAAGCGGAGCGGAGACCTTGAAGCAGGGCTTCAAGGAACTCCGCCGCTTCGGTTAAAAAGAAAAGCCTCAGGCAATAAGCCTGAGACTTTTCTTTTTAGCTAATGCGGAAGATGGGACTTGAACCCACACGACATTGCTGCCACTAGCACCTGAAGCTAGCGCGTCTGCCATTCCGCCACTTCCGCGTATGCAATAAATATTATATGGAAAATAGGTGTATTTGTCAATATTTTTATTCATTTATTTTAAAATTTGTAAAAAATGGTGTGGATGTGAAATCTGGTAAGGTTGCTTCCAATTATAAGAGCATGTTATACTTAAATATAAAAGATTTGGTGGTTGGATAAGAACAAATAACATAAGGAAGTGTGAGAAATTATATGTATAAAATATTGATAATCGAAGATGATACAGTCATTGCAAATACGGTACAAGAGCATTTGACTAAGTGGGGATATGATGTCTGCGTAGCACAGGATTTTGCAAATGTGATGAAAACATTTGTAGAATATGAACCACAACTGGTATTGCTAGATATTTCTGTGCCTTTTTTTAATGGGTACCATTGGTGTACACAGATTCGTGCAGTATCGCAGGTGCCGATTATTTTTCTTTCCTCCATGGCAGATAATATGAATATTGTTATGGCAATGAATATGGGCGGCGATGATTTTGTGGCAAAACCTTTTGATTTGAATGTTTTGGTTGCAAAAGTTCAGGCAATTTTGCGCAGGACGTATGATTTTGTGGAAAATACGAATGTATTAGAGCATAATGGTGGGATTCTGAATCGGAATGATCAGACATTTCTATATGAGAATCAGAAGGTTGAGTTGACGAAAAATGAATTTAAAATTTTGCAAATGCTGATGGAACACAGTGGAACGGTCGTATCGCGCGATGAGATTATGATGCAGCTGTGGGAAAGTGAAGATTTTATTGATGATAATACATTAACCGTGAATGTAACACGGCTTCGTAAGAAATTAGAAGCGGTGGGCTTGGCACAATTTATTAAAACGAAAAAAGGTGTGGGGTATGTAATCGAATGAAGCAGGAGAATCAATTGGGAGCATATGTAAAATATCGTAGAAATTTTTTATGGTTTTTAGTATTTGAAATGGTACTGTTTGTAGTAGTATTTTTGCTGTATGAGGCAGATTTTGCTCCATTGTGGTATGCATTTGAATTAAGTGGTGTATGCGTTGTATTATATGCATTCTGGGATTTTGCAGTATTTGTAAGAAAATACAATGATTTGCATCGCTATTTATCACAATCGGAGTTATTTGATGTAGCATTTTCAGAACATCGTGATGTATTAGAAACACAGTATCAGCAGTTGATTCTTCAATTGTTAAAAAATAAACAGACTGTGGGAGATATACAAGTACGAAAGATGATGGATATGCGTGATTATTATGCGATGTGGGCACATCAGATTAAGACACCGATTGCAGCGGCAAATCTTTTATTGCAGGTCGCAGAGGCAAATGATACGAATAAACATCTGAAGAAAGAAATGTTTCAGATTGAATTCTATGTGGATGCGGTAATGAATTATCTGAGATTGGAAGATCTGTCTTCGGATTACAATTTTCAGTCTTGTGATGTAGAGAAGGTTGTTCGAAAAGCGGTAAAGAAGTTTGCAAGTCAGTTTATAGGAAAGCACATCGGGGTACAATTACAGATAGAGCCGACACAGGTGTATTCGGATGTGAAATGGTTGGGATTTATTTTAGAACAGCTGATATCCAATGCGGTAAAATATACCAATGAAGGTGGAACGGTTACGATTGGAACAGAACAAATACATACACACACCTATTTATATATAGAAGATACAGGAATTGGA
The DNA here is from genome assembly GCA_002394205.1 of Lachnospira sp. UBA4346. Classification (GTDB taxonomy): domain Bacteria; phylum Bacillota; class Clostridia; order Lachnospirales; family Lachnospiraceae; genus Lachnospira. The sequence goes on from DGTC01000064.1 coordinate 10,376, forward strand.
ATTCGTGCGGAAGATTTGCCAAGAATTATGGAGCGAGGTTATACCGGTTATAATGGGAGAACGCACAGAGAGTCTTCCGGAATCGGTCTATATTTGGTAAAAAAGGCTTCTGATAAGTTGGGTTTGGAAGTGACGATACAGTCCGAGGAGCAGAAGGGTACGAAAGTGCGAATTGATTTGACGCAGAATCATACATTTCATGGATAATAGTAATTTGTGAAATGTTTAACAATACATAAAGGGAATTGCCGTTGGTGTATTTTGTGTATAAAAGTCAGGAAAACAACTGGTTATTCTGTTTGTGTAAGTGCGAAAATATATTATTTAAAAGTTACAATGTGACAAAAATGTAAGAAACACAAGTGAAATGTAAGTTCAGATTATGGATTTGCATTTCATTTTTTTATATACTGCTAGTGAGCAATGAGGAAAAAATATTGCAATGATATAAAATGAAAAATCATAGAGAGGTATTTGATATGGCATTATTAGAAGTCAAAAATTTAAAAAAGGTATATACATCAAGGCTTGGAACGAATCAGGTGCAGGCGTTGTCAAATGTGAATTTTAGTGTGGAACAGGGCGAATATGTCGCAATTATGGGCGAATCCGGTTCGGGTAAGACCACATTGTTAAATATTCTTGCGGCACTTGATAAACCGACTGCCGGAGAAGTGCTGTTAAATGGTAAAAACACCGTAGCAATTAAAGACAAAGAATTATCCGCATTTCGAAGAGATAATTTGGGATTTGTATTTCAGGATTTCAATTTGTTAGATACCTTTACATTAAAGGACAATATTTTCCTGCCACTCGTACTTGCAGGAAAGAAATATCCAAAGATGCAGGAAGCACTTGAGCCGCTTGCAAAACGACTTGGAATTACGCAGCTGCTTGAAAAATATCCATATGAAGTTTCCGGTGGTCAGAAACAGAGGGCGGCAGTCGCAAGAGCATTGATTACGAATCCACAGATGATTCTTGCAGATGAACCGACAGGAGCATTGGATTCAAAGTCTACAGATCAGCTTTTGGACGTTTTTCAGGAAATCAATACAGACGGGCAGACGATTCTTATGGTTACGCACAGTACGAAAGCGGCAAGTAAAGCAGGACGTGTGTTATTTATCAAAGATGGAGAAGTATTCCATCAGATATACAAAGGAAATATGACAGACGAACAAATGTATACAAAGATTTCAGACACATTGACGGTCTTAGCAACGGGAGGTGAGCACCTTGAATAGTGCAATTTATCGAAAAATGGCTTTTTCGAACATTTATAAAAATCGAAAATTATATATTCCATATTTCATCGCTGCAACGCTTACCATTATGATGAATTTTATGATTTCATCTCTTAGATATAGCAGCAGTGTAAATGGGATGAAACACGGAGAAGATGTTGTTATCTTTTTAAAAATTGCGTTGGTGGTTACACTCATCTTTTCAGTCGTGCTTTTATTTTATACAAATAGTTTTTTGATAAAACGAAGAAATAAAGAGTTGGGACTGTATAACATTTTAGGAATGGAAAAGCGTCATATTGCAAAAATGATGTTCTATGAAAGTGTAATTACGGCGGTTACAACAACTGTATTGGGAATTGTGCTTGGAATCGTATTTGGAAAGTTTATGTTTCTGTTGTTGATGCGAATGATTCAGATGGATTCCATTCCATCTTTTCAGATTCCGTTGAAAGCATTTGAATACTGTGTAGGTGTGTTCATAGTGGTGTATGTTGCAACATTTGCATATAATCTTGCATGTGTACATTTAACCAAACCGATTGAGTTGCTGCATGGCGGTGAAATTGGCGAAAAAGAGCCGAAAACCAAGATGATTATGGCAATTTTAGGTCTTATCTGTGTTGGTGGCGGTTACTATTTTGCACAGACAGTTACAAATGTCATGAGTGCAATCAACTATTTTTTTATTGCAGTTATTTTTGTTGTGATTGGAACGTATTTGCTGTTTATGGCAGGAAGTATCGCACTGATTAAAGCGTTGAGAAAAAATAAGCGTTTTTATTACCAGACAAGACATTTCATGAGTGTATCAGGAATGTTATATCGAATGAAGCAGAATGCAGTGGGGCTTGCCAATATTTGTATCCTCTCTACGATGGTATTGATTACAGTTGCCACAACAGTTTGCTTATATGCAGGAATGCAGGATTCCTTGGATTCAAGCTATCCCAAAGAGGTGAATTTCGTTGCATCTATTGATGAAATGTCACATATGCAGGAAGTAGAAGACGAAGTAAATCGTATTGCAAAAGAGTACAATGCAGAAATTATCGAGCAAAACAAATATCCGTATAAAACATACTATGGAATACAGGAAATGAAAAATGATACGTTTACATTTTCCATCAATCAGCCATATCCAGCCAATGTGATGTCAGACGCAAATGTAGCTATGGTGGTTTATATGTCACTAGCGGATTATAATAATGTGGCAGGAATGAAAGAAACATTAAATGACAGACAGATTCTGATTGCAACGGATAACAAGCTGACACAAAAGACTTATCAGATGAATACGATTGATGGAACCACGAGTTTTGATATACAAAAGGTTGTACCGCTGATTCATTTACAGGATATTTCTTCAATGAAGGCACTGACCAATATTTATATGGTTATTGTAAAAGAGTTGAATGTGGAAAATTTCAGTTACAACTTGTCATTTAATACAAATTTACCAAAAGAGCAGAGTATTCAGATGAGTAACAAATTGTCTGATGTCAAGTCAGAACATTATTATGCATATTGTCAGAATCGTTATGAAATGGCAGATGAATTCGGACAGATGTACGGAGGTTTACTGTTTATCGGTGTATTTATTGGAACATTATTTTTAATGGCGACAGTACTTATTATTTATTATAAACAGATTTCAGAAGGATATGAAGATCGCGCAAGATTTGAAATTATGATGAAGGTCGGCATGAGTAAAGAAGAAGTAAAACAGACGATTCGAAGCCAGATTAGAATCGTATTTTTCTTACCATTGCTTGTTGCTGCGTTACATGTTATTGTATCTTATCGTTTGATTAAGATGCTGATTTTATTGTTATCCATTGGAAATGGAGGCTTATTTATTCACTGTACGATTGCAACTGTAATTGTATTTTCCATTATTTATGCGTTGGTATTCCTCGTGACAGCACGTTCTTATTATCAGATTGTAAATGAAAAATAAAAATGAAAATGTTGTCTGAAATGGGGATGTTTTAAAACGTAATTTCAATAAACTTGATTACAAAAAGTATGTTTGCATAAAAGAATGGCATTTTAAGTAAAAATGTATTATAATAATGTAAAATATAGGTTATAAGCAGAGGAGTTGATTCATTATGAAGAGATTGACGAAGAGCACAGATAGAAGACTTTGTGGTGTATGTGGCGGAATCGCAGATTATTTTAATATCGATCCAACGGTCATTCGACTAATTTGGGTAGTTGCAATATTATGCTTTGGAACAGGTTTACTTGCCTATATCATTGCAGCACTTATTATGCCGGAGCCATATTAAAAATAGTTCATAAATATGTCAATGGAGCTGATTGTGCAACTCATAGGAATGGCAGTTGAGAAAATCGAGCAGGCGTAAAAAGAATATTTGAAAATGGAGAGAACCGTCTTGTAGAAATACAGGGCGGTTTTTGTAGGGTTTATGATAAGAAAAATGAAATTGTTACCTTTGAAAAAATGTCTTTTTGACACATGAATCTTATTGATGAAAAGTGAAGTGAAATTGTTTTTTGAATTTTTGTATTTTAAAAATATTTTAACACTTGAAATAATATATATTTAGTGATATACTATTTGTAAAATTTAAATGTATTTAAAATAATAAAATTTCAAGGAGAACTATGGGAAAAACAAAAGAAAATACAGTAAGAGATATTGACAACAAACAGAATTTCCTAGATAATTTAAGTGAGGTAAATGTTGTACGAAATTATAGAGATACGGTATTTCGTATGCTTTTTAAAGAAAAGAAACAGTTGTTAGAATTGTACAATGCAATCAATGATACGCAGTATACAGATGAAGATGCATTAGAAGTCACAACCTTAGAAAATGCAATTTATATGACAATGAAAAATGATGTATCCTGCATGTTGGATATGCGGCTTCAGTTGTATGAGCATCAGTCTACGGTAAACCCAAACTTGCCGCTGCGCGATTTGATGTATGTGACGGCACAGTATGAAAAATATGTCATTGGAAAAGATTTGTATTCAAGCAGACGGATTCAGTTGCCGACACCTAAGTTTATTGTATTTTATAATGGACAGAAGCAACAGCCAGAACGAGAGGAATTCCGGTTATCGGATTCTTTTGAACATAAGGAAGAACAGCCATCACTGGAATTGGTTGTGATACAGATTAATATCAATGAAGGCTATAATGAAGCTTTGATGCAGAAATGTCCGACACTGTTTCAATATATGTATTATGTGAATACAATCCGAAAAAATCTAGAACAACAGATGTCGATTGAGGAAGCAGTTGCATTGGCGGTAGAAGAATGTATTCGTGAAGATGTGTTAAAAGAATTCTTGTTAAACAATAAGGCAGGTGTATTGAAGATGAGTATCTATGAATATGATGAAGAACTGCATAAAAAGACGTTGTATGAAGACGGTTATGATACGGGATACGGCAGCGGATATGGCAGCGGAGAGCAAGCAGGAGAAGTAAAGCAGAAGCTATTCATATGCCGAAATATGAAGCAGAAAAATATGCCAATAGAGCTGATTGTAGAACTCACAGGAATGACAGAAGAGGAAGTTAAACAGGCGTAAAAAGAATATATGGAATGGGTGAAACCGTCTTGTAGAAATATAAGGCGGTTTTTTGCATTATCAGAAATTATGATAACGAATTGTTTCGTGTTAAAAAACTGAAAAACGTCGCAATTTAAAAATTATCGTGACATATTTTGTCATCTTTGTTTTTTATAATAAGGTTATCATCAAACAAGAAGGAGACAAGTATGGGATTGGAACAAATGTTAACGAGAATTGATCAAATTTTAGAAAATAAAAATCAGAAGGATATCGAAGGAGTCATGAATATAGTTTTTGACCAAAGGAAAGCAGGTGAAGAAATTACATACCGCTATTTGGATGCATATAGTGATATGGATGCGTTAAAGAAAACATTTTATTTGTATTTTCATAAAGCAGAAACAATTCAGGCACCGCTGTTTCGTAGGGGCAAGTTTACAAGAATGTATGAGGGATTAGAGCAGGATTATATGAGAAGCAAGGAAGTTCGTATTGGAGTGTTGTTTCATAGACAGGAGCTTGGAGAACAGTTTCAGTATAACTTATTGAAGTTTCACAATACGATTCAGAAGCGTGCAGAGAAAACGGAAAATATTTTGACAATTATGAACACGCAGGGCGGATATTATGATGAAAAACTGATAGAGGAAGATGAAAAAATAATCTATAAGTATCTGGTGGATTATGCCAGATATAAATATCTGATGGATTTATATTGGGATTTGTATAAGATGTTGCGATTTGCGCAGAAGTAGTAGGCGTAATGTAAAAATAATAATACTTGTATATTATATTAGTGCAAGTATTAATAATAAGAACACAAAAACAAAAAAATATTATTTAAAAAATGGAGGAAACAAAATATGAAAGATATTAAATTAAGTACTTATGTGTGGGAAAGTAATGATAAAGTAAAATATATACCTTATGAATCATTATACTATAATATAGTATTTAATAAAAATAATAATGATTATAATATTATTTTTGATGTAGATGGATTTGATTGGATAAAAGATGTTACCAGAGATCAAGCATGGGAATTATTTCAAAATAATATCTGTGGTCATGCTATACAATATAAAATACCAAGCTTTATCGAAAAAATGTATAATAATGCTTCTGATAAGAATGATAATCAAGAAGAAAAAGATAATCATGAGAAAGCAAAGAAAAACGAACAGCAAAATGCTAATAAGCCAGAAAAACAACCAGCAACTTCAACAACTCAGAATGTATTAGAACAACAGTTTAATGAAGCTGTAGAGCAGGAAGAAACATCGGAAAATAAGACAAGAGAACCAGAAATTCATTTTATATAGAAGGGTATTATATAGAAAATGAAAATACAAAGTAAAAGAGAGAATTTACAGTTGGTATATAGTTCAATTATAAATTCTTTTTTTATGCCTTATATGTGATAGTTGGAGAATATTTGATGCTGATATACTGTTAGAAATATATATTTATAAAAAACAGTTAAATTCTAATAAAAAGCATTTGATATTTTTAATCAAATGATGTATACTATTTATAATATATTTTCAATAAATATAAATACAAAAGACGGAGAGGTATTTGATGGGACAGAAAGATATGACAGCAAAGATACTAGAGGATTACAATGATGTGTTTGCGGATATTGTCAATGTACTCGTATTTCGTAAGAGAGAAATACAAGAAGATGAGCTTGTAAATGGACCAACAGAATCGATTTATAAGGCGGCAGGAGAGAAGTATCGGGAACAACGCAGAGATGTATTTAAGCATTGGAAGCATGCAAATCTTACAATTGCTAGCTTTGGATTGGAGAATCAGTCGGAAATGGATTCCGATATGCCAGTGCGTGTGATGGGATACGATTATGCAAGTTATAGAAGCCAGATTCAAAAACAAGGAAAGAGTGATAAGGAGTTAGATGGGATTGCAAAATCTAACAGAATACCGACGGTTACATTGGTGTTGAATTTATCACAAAAAGATTGGGACGCACCTAAGACGTTGTATGATTGGTTGGAGATGCCACAGGCAATACAACCATTTGTATCAGATTATCGTTGTAATGTAATAGATATTCATCGGTTGGAAGATGAAGTAATAGAAAAATTTCAATCGGATTTTAAACAGATTGCATACTTTTTTAAATATGGTACAATAACTACAAAGCAAGGCGGCGAGAAATTACAGCATCCACAGGAAGTTGTAGATTTCTTAGGAGCATTTAGCAAGGGTGATTTTCGGGAAGCAAAAGAACGTATCAATAAGAGATTGGAGAAGGGAGATGTTGTAAGTATGTGTACAATCGTAGAAGATTTACAAAAGAAAGCAGAGGAAGATGGACGTAAGTTAGGACTTACAGAAGGACAACGTATAGAAATAGAAAAGATGATATTAAAACTCTATTACAAGAAGTATGCACTGGAGGATATAGCGGAACTTGTTGAATTGTCGGCGGAGGAAGTGCAGGATATTATTGACCGAGAGGGAAAGTAGTTATAAGAAACACAAAAGCTATCCTTGAAGTGATTGATGCATAAAAATGATTTCGAAAAGAAATCGGAACAATTAAATCAAGGTCGATGTGTTTTTCGAGTTTAGAAAGAAACTGAAGTTTGTCAGAATCATAAATTTCTTTGCAATTTTCAAAAATATCTGCCAGGCATCGTGGGGGTTTTTGTGATTCCATACAATTACAGATGACTTTCTTGTCCATGTATAATGTAATATTTGTTACTAGATTAATTCGACAAAAGAGGGAATACAGATTTATGATAATTTCGTCATCAATGCATCCTGTAAAATCTGAGAGCAGTTTAATCCTCGCTTATCTGCAAGATTTTCCATCCATGCAGGGAGCGATACGTTTTTTCGAACGGCTCTTGTATCAATGGCAGCACGATAGGAAATAGTATCAATCTGCAATATAGTAACAGATGCATTGCTAGGAATATCCATATCACGTTGAGATGTAGGGGAAACGATTTCATCCGGGCGGTCATCTTCGGCATTTACAAGCCAAATAGATGCTGCATCTGTAATCTGTGCCAGTGTGTCTTGAAAATCTTTTCCGGTTGTTATACATCCGGGTAAGTCTGGAACTTTGGCATAATACCCAGAACCATCTTCAATTGGAAGAATAATAGCAGTATATAAATATTTCAATTTATCACCTCCATGTTTCGATTATACACAATAATACACAAAAGTCAAGAAAATGCGTAAAATTACACAAAAACGATAGTGACATTCGTATAAAAATATATGATATAAATGGTAAAAAATATAGAAAAAATAATAAAAAGATATTGATACACGGTGCACCGTATAATATAATGTGTACATAGGTTAAGGAAAGGGAGAAAGATATGGAAAAAGCAAAGGAAAAGTTGTTTCGATTATTGCTTGCAACGGCAGCGTTTAAAGTGTCCACATTGGGGAACGCACTAACAGTTGAATCTTTTGTCATTAAGATTCTGTTTATTATTTATCTTGTGATTGAGATTGTTACATGGGTTAAAGATTGGAGAAAGTAATGGAAGAGAAAAAGATGCGTCCACAGGATAAGTGGAACGAAAAGGCTGGATATATCAGTAAGTCTTATAAGTTGAAAAGAGAAGTGGTTGAAGCCTATGCACAAGCCTGTGAGCAGGCAGGAGTTAGCCAAGCGGGGCAACTTACGAAGATGATGAATGAATTTGCAGAATCCATTCAAAAAGAACAATAAAATACACAAAAAATGCGTATAAAATGCTTGGCAAATACACAAAAATGTGTATTATAACTTCCGCAGCATTTGTTAAGAAAGGAAAGTTATGAAAAAAGTAGTGTATCCGGTTCTTTTTACAAAAGATGAAAATAATATATTGATTGAAATACCAGACTTAGGAATTACAACAGAGGCAGTTGATGAAGCATCAAACGAGGCTGCAGATGATGCAAAAGCATTAGAAATGGCAAGAGATGCCATTGGAACATATTATCTTGAGAAAGATGATATAAAAGAACCATCAAGCATATTTGATATTGATTTAAAAAATGGAGCCTTTTATACAGAAGATTCAAAATGTTATGTTTCACTTGTGGATATTGATATAATGGAATATAGAAGAAAGTACGATAATAGGATGAAATTAAAAATATTTAATGTAATCAATTAGGTATTTGTGAGGGGTGGGGAAGAGCTGAGAATCTTTTCTTACTCCAATAATAACATTATAAATTGTACTGTAAAGAAGATTGTTATGAAAGAAATGATGTTTAGCTTGGGTGTTTATTTTGTAGCTATTGGAGTTGTAAAGTTAGTATATGTAATTGTAAGAATTAAGAAGGGAGATTCAAATAATGCCGATAGGTAAGCCAAATGCACAGACCATTGCATCAAAGAAATATCAGGATAAGGTGGGATATATTGCAAAGACATACAAGTTAAAAAGAGAACTTGTAGAACAGTTTGCGGACACTTCATATTTCCCTTTAGGGCGTTACGGATTTGCGTAGCGTCTTTTTGTATGTGTGGATTATTTATACAAATCAATGCAAATTCACGTGCAGTTGTTCCTTTGGCTGCATGTCCAATGATTTTTTAAACCGTCAAATTGTCTATGTGAAGTAAAAACGCCTTACCCTGTTGAAATCAGAGTAAGGCTGTATCCATAAGGACAAATCCTTGATTGGGAAATGCTGCCTTTGGAGAGGGTTACTTTTTATGCAAAATAACAAAATGAATCTTGTTTATGCAGCTGTAGAAGCGTTTTTGAAATTATCTCCAGTACAGGGCTTTTTTAAATATAAAAGCAGTTCTATCGGCTTTCAAATGTCGTACATACAGTTTCTTTTGCATCAGTTGCACATACACCGGAAATATCAATATGAGGAGCATTGCAGGCAGAGGCTTCATTATAGATGCAGTCTTTGGCATCGCAAGATACATTTAAAGAGGCCTTAGGAGAGACAGAAGAGTTACTAAATGAATTGCGAACCGCATCTGTGGTGTCTTCAAAATAGCTGCCGCAGCAGGTATCAGAAGCAGTGCTTGCATTGGTTCCCTGAACGTGAATTGAGGATAAACTACATTTTGATACATTTTTGTCATTGTGGCAGCAAGATGATACATTACATTCTAAATTTGTCATAATTATTCTCCATTCTAAAAATAAAAGCTGTACAGAAAAACTCTGCACAGCTTAGTATAGACAAATTATAAAATTATATTCGTTTCAATAGAATATAGAAGAATTATTAATTGATTCCGCTAAATGACATATGCTTATTTTCGCCATCATAGTAGCGGAAAACTGCTTTGGCAAGAATCTTATCTTTGGCAACATACGTATTTGTCCAATATCTTGAATCAAGCGAACTGTTTCGGTTATCGCCCATCATAAAATAGTGTCCTTCCGGAACAACATAGGTTTCTTCTTTTGGACTGATTGCCATCGGTTCTCTTAAATAATCTTCTTCAAGTTCTTCTGAATTGACATAGACCTTTCCACCGATAATTTGTACAATATCACCGGGTGTTCCAATAACACGTTTGATGTAAGTCTGTGTTTCATCATCCGGATAGCGGAAGATTACAATGTCACCACGTTTTGGTTCGCTAAATGTATAAGCAAGGCGAAAGCCAATCAAACGATCCCCTTCCATAATAGTATTTTTCATAGAGCCGGTCGGAACCTGTGCATTGACAATGATAAAATGTGTTGTAATAAATGCAATCAAAATTGCAACAGCAAAAATTTTTACATAACTAAAAATTTCAGATAAAATCATACGCCCCTTTGAAGGTTCTTTTTCGACTTCATAAGTACTTTTGTTGTATTGCTGTTCAAGTTCGTCATCTTCATCATCTAAATCGGAATACCAATCCTGACGGTCATATCTGGAATATTCAGATGATGGACGTCTGGTTGTATTACGTTCCGGTCTGTTATTATTTTCATAATCCTGCATAATATTCTCCATTCTAAAGCTAAATGTTCAATGAAATAATTGCTTCATAAATTATTTGTATCATTATTTAGTAAAAGTGAAAAACGCACCCGGAATATATCCGAGTGCGGTATTCACCTATTTATTGTACTTGATATAAATTTATTTTGCAAGTAATTCCATAATTTTATTGCTGCGAGCTACAAAATTTGTCATTTGAGCCGGTGTTAATGGTGCATGACTGATTAATGCAAGGTCATATAACTGTTCGCAGAAGAGAGGTGTATGTTCGCCATCTTTATGTGCAACGATGTATTGAACGAGTTCATTATTTGCATTTAATACGAGTGTAAGACCATTTCCGCCAAACATTGCCGGATCCATACCAGGCATTGCATACATCTTCATCATATCCTGCATACGACGATCCTGTTCAGATAATGTAATCATTGATGAGATAGAAGCGTTCTTTAACTTCTCAACTTTGACATTTAGGTTATCATTGTTTAATGCCTTCTTGAACACATCTGTAAGTGTTGTTGTAATTTCCTTTAATTCGTCTTCAGAAGTTTCTTCCTTGAAGCTGTCAGAAAGGTCTGCATCAATACGGGCAAATTTTAAGTTTTCATTCTTACCTTCAAGATGTGTGATAAATGGCTGGTCAATATTGTGTGTTAAAATAACAGCATCAATGCCGGTTTCCTTAAATAAGTTAATATACTGGCTCTGTTCTGTCTCATTTGTTACATAGAAAATTGTATTTTCATGTTCTTCTTTATTTTCTTCCAAACATTCTGTTAATGTAAGATATTTGCCGTCTAAGTTCTTAAAGAGGATATAATTCGTCATTTTATCATTGAATTTCTCATCCTTTAAGCAGCCGAATTTGATAAATGGACTAATATCATCCCAGTATTTTTCATAATTTTCCTTATCTGTTTTGCACATTCCAGAGAGCTTATCTCCGACTTTCTTTGTGATGTACTCTGATATTTTTTTAACAAATCCATCATTCTGTAATGCACTACGTGATACATTTAATGGAAGGTCTGGACAGTCGATAACACCCTTTAATAAGAGTAAGAATTCCGGAATAACTTCCTTGATATTGTCAGCAACGAATACCTGATTGTTGTATAACTTAATCGTGCCTTCGATAGATTCGTATTCTGTATTAATCTTAGGGAAGTAGAGGATACCTTTTAAATTAAATGGATAATCCATATTTAAATGAATCCAGAATAAAGGCTCCTTGTAATCATGGAATACATTGCGGTAGAATGCCTTATATTCTTCATCTGTACATTCATTTGGGTGCTTTGTCCACAATGGATGAATGTCATTTAATGCAACAGGACGTTTTACAATCTTTGCCATTTTCTTTGCTGGCTCTTTTTCCTGAACTTCCTTTGTACCGTCTTCTTTTTCGACTTCTTCTGTGACAGCATCCTTTACATAAGTATCTAATACAGTATCTTTGTCTGTTACTTCTGATTCTAAGATGTCTTCTGTCTGCTGACCGGCATCTTCATTTTCAAAATAGATTGGAACAGGCATAAATGAGCAGTACTTGTCAATAACTTCTTTTGCTTTGTATTCGTTTGCAAATTCGTAGCTGTCTTCATTTAAGAATAATGTGATGGTTGTACCAGGAGAATCCTTTGTAGAATCTTCCATATCATATTCTGTACCACCGTCACATGACCAGTGAACAGCAGTAGAACCATCCTTGAAAGAAAGGGTATCGATTGTTACCGTATCAGCAACCATAAATGCAGAATAGAAGCCAAGACCAAAATGACCGATGATCTGATCTTCGTTTGTCTTATCTTTGTATTTTTCAAGGAATGCTTCTGCACCAGAGAACGCAATCTGATTAATATATTCATTTACTTCATCCTTTGTCATACCGATACCATTATCAATAATCTGGATAGTCTTCTTTTCTGGACTTACCTTTACGATAACTTTGTATTCAATATCGTCTGGAGCTTCATATTCACCAATTAAATCTAATTTCTTTAATTTTGTAATTGCATCACAGGCATTTGAAATTAATTCTCTGTAAAAAATGTCGTGATCGGAATACATCCACTTCTTAATGATTGGGAAAATATTCTGACTGTTAATTGATAAATTTCCATGTTCATTTGCCATAATTATTACCTCTTTTCAAAATCCTTTAAATGTACTGTAATACAATAGAAAAAGAAAGTCAAGAAAAATTTAGCACTCATTTTAAAAGAGTGCTAATAAATTTTCTTATTCTTCAAAATCAATGCCAAATTCAGCGAGTTTATGACGGGTATACGTATCAAATGTATGTTCAATCGTTTTATCAAGAGTAAAAGTTCTCAAAGAGGTACCGGAAATCAGTGTTGCAACGCCATTTGTATAATGGATATTCCAACATAACGCCTGAATGGCATCAGGTGTTTCCTCTAATCCACAGTCGGCAAGAAATGTAGTAACCATAGATTCCGGGAAGATAAAAATAATTTTCATAGATGTTGGAACTTTGTTGCCTTTAATTAAGAAGAAACAGGTAGGTTTAATTGCTTCCCACAATGCATAAGAAGTATTTGGAAGCTGTTCAAGTTCTTCGCTTGTGTAGAATTCTTTATTCACAGTTCCATTTATATGCGTTGTTATGCCTGTTGCAATATCTGCTTCTGATAAAAGCAGCGGATTGAAAGTATCTTTCACAAGAAGATGGGACATAAATGTTTTGGTGTCTTTGATTGTAAGTGAAATCATAGTTATTCTCCATATTCGTTTGTTTTATTATAGTTATTGTACCTCTTTTCTCACGAAAAAAGAATTATTTGAATATATTATATTAAATATATACTAAAAATACAAGAAAAATATTGTATTAAGAAATGGAATGCGTTATAATGTGGGTTGCGTTTGTGTGCGCAAAACAAAAGTATAAGAGTAGGAGAGGCAGATATTGCCAAGGGTAAAGAGATGTCAGAGAATGAACTTCAGAACAAATTTGAGTTTAAGACAGTAAAGAAAAGACCGGCAGGCAGAGTCCTTTACATTATTGGACTGGTATTATTGTTTATTGCAATCCTGTTATTATTTTCTTTGAACTGGATGTTTGCAAAATTCGGTCATGTGTCAATTGATTCGACGTTGTATACATTGACAGCACCGAAAACAGGTACGGATATGACGTATATATATACATTCCTGTATATGAGTTTATTGCCGTCGATTGTCGTAGAAGCAATTGTCATTGTATTGACGAACAACTTATATAGAAGAAATGTACTTTTAAAGATTCAGACAGCAAAGGGAATTCTCGCAGTTCGTGTATTCCCATGTTTTCCATTGAGAAGAGCGATGATTTTCATTTCCGTGATTGCATTGGTATGTTCGAGTCTTTATGTATCTTCTGCCAGTGGTTTGACAGAATATGTACAGAGCAAGACGACAGAAACTTCATTATATAATGACTATTATGTTGATCCTGAAACAGCCAATTTGAAGTTTCCGGAGAAAAAAAGAAATCTGATTTATTTATATGTAGAGTCTTTAGAGAAGACGTTGGAGTCGAAAGAAGAAGGCGGTGGAAAGAGCAGTAATATTTTACCGAATCTTACAGAGTTACAGAAAAAATATATTGCAGTTGCAGATGAAAGCGGTAAGCAGGGACATGTATTAAAGGGCGGCGACTGGACAATGGCCGGTATGGTATCACAGTCGGCAGCGATTCCTTTGATGATTAACATCAACCTGTATAATTACAATGCGGATGCAAAGTATTTACCGGGAGCATTTTCACTGGGACAGATTCTCGGTGACAATGGATATAAGAATATTTTCATCAGTGGTTGTGACAGTAAGTTTGCAGCAACGGATCTGTATTTTAAGCAGCATGGTAATTATGAAATCATTGATCCGGATGGTGCAAAAAAGAAGGGATACATCCCGGAAGATTATAATGTATTCTGGGGTTATGAGGATTTAAAGATGTTTGAAATCCTCAAGAAGGAAATTACAGCAAATTATGAAAGCGGTCAGCCGTTTAATATTGCGGCGGCAACACTTGATACACATGCAGATGATATTTATATTTGTGAAAATTGTGACAAGTCAATTGCAGATGAGCATGACAGAGTATATCACTGTACAGATGAACAGGTAGCGAACTTTATCAAGTGGTTTGAACAGCAGCCATGTTATGAAGATACGACATTGGTTATCAGTGGAGATCATTGCAGTTTTGCAACGACATATTTTGATGACTGCAAGAATTATGACCGTACGGTATTTTCGATGTTTGTCAATGCACAGGTTGAGAAGAAGGATTACGTCAGAACATTTGCGACACTTGATATGCTTCCATCAACGCTTGCGGCAATGGGCGTTGAGATTGAAGGAGACAGATTAGGACTTGGTACAAATCTGTTCTCTGATACGGAAACATTGTGCGAAGAACTTGGAATTGATACATTGAATCGAATGTTATCACAGAATAGTACTTTCTATACCGACCAGATTCTTCAGGGTTCAGATAAAGATATTTTAAATATTTCACGCGTTGAGGAAGACAATATCGAAATTCATTCAGCAGATGAAATGTATAATCAGTACTATGTTAATCCGGATGATGTAAAACTGACCTTCCCACAAAAGAAGCAGAATCTGATTTATTTGATTGTAGAATCGCTTGAAAAGACATGGGAAACGAAAGAAAATGATGGTGTACAGACAAAAGATGTAATACCTTATTTGACACAGTTACAGAAGGATTATGTTAAAGTAGAAAATGAAGTTGGAAATCAGGGATACGTATGTTACGGTGGTGAATATACAATCAAAGGTATGGTTTCACAGACAGCAGGTATTCCATTGACAGATCCAATCAATGCAGATGATTATCCAAAGGATTATGAATTTATCCCAGGAGCTTCTACATTAGGAGATGTATTAAAGAAGCAGGGATATAAGAATGTATTTATTTCTGGATTTGATACAAAGTTTGCAGCGACGGATAAGTATTTTAAACAGCATGGTGATTATGATATTATTGATGCACAGTCAGCAAAGGACCGTGGCTATATTGCAAAGGACTACGAAGCAGGCTGGGGCTTCAATGATACGGTCATGTTTGATATTTTAAAAGATCAGGTTACACAAATGAGTAAGAGTGACCAGCCATTTAGTATCATGGCAGCAACATTAGATACGCATGCAGATGATGTGTATATCGATGAGAACTCATCAACAAAGTTTACTGAGGAACATGAACAGGCATTTAATTCGACAGATGATAAGATTAAGGCATTTTTAGAATGGTTTAAGACGCAGCCTGCATATGAGAATACAACGATTGTAATTTCAGGTGATCATTTAAGCTATGCAGAAGACTATTTTACACAGTTTACGGAAGAATATGACAGAACAGCATATTCTGTCTTTGTAAATGCAAAGATAGATAATCACAGAAAGTATATGAAGGCATTCTCAACATTAGATATGTTCCCATCAACACTTGCTGCAATGGGTGTTGAAATCGAAGGAAACAGATTAGGTTTGGGTGTTAATTTGTTTGCTGAATTAGAACCATTATTGTTAAAATTTGGTTATCATCAGTTCAATACATTCTTAGCAGAAGATTGTCAATTCTATAACGAAAAGATTATGAAGCGAAATGGTTGGACAGGTAAGGTTGATACGGATATCATTGAAGATTTGGAACGACAGGCATTGTTGCCACAGACACCGGTTAAGAAGACAACACAGGTGTTAGAAGAACCAACGAGAGCAACAGCGGCACCGCAGGCACCTGCTGTTGTGCAGCAGATTGCTGAAACACCGGCAACTGTACAGGAAGAAGTAACAACACCGCCTCAGGAACAGAATTCTGATAATAATGAAAATGTAGCACCGAGTGAGAATGCAGACAATACGAATACGGATACAAAGCCTTCTGAAGCAGCACCACAGCCGCCAACAGAGGCACCGACACAGCCTCCGATAGTGCCGCAGACAACAACAGCTGCGACAACGGCGACGAGTGCGGTACCTGTAAATTAATAATAGAGCAATAATCAAAATATTCTGATTAGGTTTCGATTTTCAGTACAGAAAGAAAACCATAGGTGATAAATAGACAGATGAGATTTATTTTCTCAAATGTATATGCGTCGTCTATGGTTTTTTGTATATAAAGCAGCTGTGTATGTTTTATATAGGGGATTTGATAGAATGAATCATTGTTAAAAAATTGGTAGGACTGTTAAAAAGAAAAAAGATACAGATAAATCTGTATCTTTGTGAGGTATTTATGATAAAAATTGAAAGCTCCCGATGAGAATCGAACTCACAACCTTCTCATTACGAGTGAGACGCTCTACCTTTGAGCCACAGGAGCTTATTTAAATATAACAGTAATATTATATGCAAAATTAGCAAAATTGTCAATGAAAAATTTGTTTAAATTAAAAACTTTTAAATAAAATTCAAGAGTTCGTCGCATACTAAGCGGAGAATGAATTATCAGGAGGTCGTAGGTATGGCAGACGGGACAAATAGTACAAATAAAGAACAGAAAGTGGTGGATTTTGGACAGGCAACCCTTGACCAGAATCAAAGACATGGTAAAATTCATTTGATGAGTATTATCGGTGAAATTGAAGGTCATGAAGTTCTTCCGGCAACCAGTAAAAGCACGAAGTATGAGCATTTACTGCCACAGCTTGCACAGATTGAAGATGATGAAGAGGTAGAAGGCGTACTGTTTTTGATGAATACGGTAGGCGGTGACGTGAGTGCAGGTCTTGCAGTAGCAGAATTGATATCCTCGATGCGTACGCCGACCGTGTCACTGGTATTGGGAGATTCCCACAGTATTGGTGTGCCATTGGCGGTTAGTACAGATTATTCCTTTATTACGCCTTCGGCAACGATGATTGTGCATCCGGTGAGAATGAATGGGAATATTATAGGTGCACCACAGACATTTGACTATTTTAAACTGATTCAGGATCGAATTGCAATGTTTATTGCACAGCACACGCAGGTTTCCAAAGAGAAGATAGAGGAAATGATGCTGCATACAGGAATCCTAACCAAAGATTTGGGAACGATTCTGGTTGGACAGGAAGCAGTTCGTGAAGGATTGATAGATGAAGTTGGTGGGATTGCGCAGGCGATTGATAAGTTGCAGCAACTTATACAAAATAGAAACGATATGTAAAACAGAATAAAATATAGAGAGTATATAAAATAAAAATACAGGTGGATAATGATGGAAAATATACAGGAATATAAATGTGAAGAAAAAAATGAAATGAGTAATCAATGTAACCTTTGTCCAAGAAATTGTAATGTCAATCGTGCCCAGACAGCAAAGAATGGTCTGGGTGTAGGATATTGTAGGATGCCGCAGGATGTATACTTAGCAAGAGCAGCATTACATTATTGGGAAGAACCGTGTATATCCGGTACACATGGTTCCGGAGCAGTATTTTTTTCAGGATGTTCTATGCGTTGCGTGTTTTGCCAGAATGCTCAGATTGCCGCAGGAGAAATTGGAAAAAGGGTTGATTTGGGCAGGCTGACGGATATTTTTTTAGAATTGCAGGACCAGGGGGCAAATAATATTAATTTGGTTACGCCAACACATTATGTACCACAAATTGTCAAAAGTTTAATGAGAGCAAAAGAGCAGGGGCTGGCAATACCGGTTGTATATAATACAAGTGCATATGAACATCCGGATACAATCAAACGTTTAGAAGGATTGGTGGATATATATCTTCCGGATTTGAAATATGCAGATGCAGAACTGTCAGCGAAATATTCAGCTGCACCAGATTATTTTATGGTGGCCGCAACTGCAATTCAGAACATGTATGAGCAGGTCGGAACACCGGTATTTCTTGATAAACAAAAGAAAATATACATAGACAGCAATGACAATGAAATTTCAATAAATCGCAAACAAATTCCGGATATTGAAGACGGGATGATGGTAAAGGGAATGATTGTCCGACATTTATTACTTCCGGGTTTTGTAAATGATTCCAAAAAAGTCATACAATATTTATATGAAACATATGGAAATAACTGTTATATCAGTATTATGAATCAATATACACCATTGCCACAGGTTGCGGCGTTTCCGGAACTAAATCGAAAAATTACAAAGCGTGAATATAATAAAGTCATAGAGTATGCATTGGACTTGGGCGTGGAAAATGCATTTATACAGGAAGGTAAAACTGCAGAGGAAAGTTTTATTCCGGCTTTTAATTATGAGGGCGTATAATAATAAAATTTGTAAAAGAAAGTCATAATTTTTATGAAATGTTAGAAATTTGTCATAATAAGTTTAAAATGCCTTAATTTATGCGAATTACAAAAGACGAAAAAATGAACATCGCTTGAATACTGGTGAAAATACGTATTTTAAATTAATTTATATTTATTTTCAAAAAAAGTGGAAAAAAACGACAAAGTAATATAAAATAAAGAGGAATAATGAATAGAAATAATATCTTATAAGGGAAAAGTGAGATAACAGGGGGATATTTTATGATAATAGAACAGGGAAATCCTTTTCTATTGGGCTGTACCAAACAGAATCGGAGTTATAATTTTGCAATAGAAAAAGCAGCAGAAGAAATTACGCTGCTTATATTTGATTCGAATCAGACAACGGTGCTTTATGAAATTGTGTTGAATGAAACATATAAAACAGGAAATGTATTTGCATGTCGTATTGCAGAAAAAGGTCTTGATCGATGTTATTACGTGTATCGTTGCGGGAAGGAGTTCTACACTGACCCATATGCGAAGACTGTAACACATTGTGAAAATTTTGGCGAAATGGCACAGGCACCATTTTTAAGTCGAATTGCATTGGAAGCATTTGATTGGAAAGGGGATGCACCGCTGCATATTCCATATGAAGATACCATTCTGTATAAGATGAATGTGCGTGGATTTACAAAGAGCTGCACATCGCATGTTGCACACAAAGGGACGTTTAAGGGGATTGCAGAAAAGGCGGATTATTTAAGAAAATTGGGAATAACATCGCTTGAATTGATGCCAGCGTATGAATTTGATGAGTGTAACAAATTTCCACAATATCGTAAGGAACGTATTTATGGAGGGTATATTGACGAGCCTTCCATAGGAAAAGTGAATTACTGGGGATACACAAAAGGATTTCATTTTGCACCCAAAGCATCCTTTTGTTCAATTGCGCATACAAAGTCTGATTATACAATTGAATATAAAAAAATGATTCGTACCATGCACAAATATGGAATTGAAGTGCTCATGGAAATGTATTTTACAACGGAGTCGGTTGCATTTATCTTAGACTGTGTGCGTTACTGGGTACGTTCTTATCACATTGACGGTGTACATTTGTATGCATCAGCTGCAGCATGTGAGGCAGTTGCGACAGATGCAGTGCTTTCGGATACGAAAATATTTGTGGAACATTGGGAAGGTGAGCGTGGCACCGTGAAGCATATGGCTAATTATGAGACAGGTTTTTTGAAGACTGCACGCAGATTCTTAAAAGGAGAGGAAAATCTGTTAGGAACATTTGTGGATGTTGTGAAAGCCAATCCGAAACAAAGTGCAAATGTGAATTATATCACAAATCATAATGGATTCACGTTATATGATTTGGTTAGTTACGAGCGAAAGCATAATGAAAATAACGGCGAAAATAATATGGATGGTGAAAATTTTAACGATAGTTGGAATTGCGGAGCAGAAGGAAAAACACGTAAGAAAAAGGTATTAGAACTGCGCCGCCGGCAAATGAAAAATGCATTTATGCTGTTATTATTGTCGCAAGGAACGCCATTGATTCTTGCGGGTGATGAATTTAAAAATACGCAAAATGGAAATAATAATCCATACTGTATTGATAGTGAAACTTCCTGGCTTAATTGGAAAAAGTCAGAGGACGCTGCGGATATGATTCAATTTGTACGAAAATTGATTGCATTTCGAAAAGAGCATAAAATTTTGCATATGTCAGAGCAATTGTATGCGAGCGACAGATTGTCCTGCGGCTATCCGGATATATCGTATCACGGAAGCAGTGCCTGGTATAATGCAATGGAAAATTATAACAGACACATAGGTATTTTGTATTGTACACAATATGCGGGAGTACCGGACGAGGAGGATTTACTGTATGTTGTATACAATATGCATTGGGAAGCACATGAACTTGCACTTCCAAAGACGGCGGAAAATTCTCAATGGACGGTAAAGATTACATCTGGGGATGCTAAAAAGGATGTTGTCTGGAAAGCCAAAAAGAGCGTGTGTCTGGCACCAAGAACGGTTGCAGTGTTAGGCTGTAAAAAAGAAAAAATCAAAAAACAGGAACCATTAAAAGAATAGAAATGTTCAGATAGAGAATAAAGAGTAGAGTTAGGAGATTACATATGAATATAAATAATGTCAACGAGGTAAAGCAGTATTATGAAACATTTCAGCAGCTGTTTGATGCTGGGAAAAAAGAAGAAGCCAGACAGATGATGCAGGAATTGTTAGAACAGCTGGAAACACAGAATGTTGTTCGCAAGGCAGGGAGTGTGGATAAACATGATGTGATTGCCATTGGTGCAGAAATAGAAGCTCAGTCATTACGGGAAACAGATGATGAAAAGGATTCGGCACCGATTTATATTAGTCTGAATCATGTTATGGAATATTATATTTATGCATATTATTTTAAACCGGATACAGAAGTACTGTGTACAGATTTACCATTTGGCGAGTATTACAGAACATATGGAGCACTGTGTATGGAGTTGGGAAAATATCATGCGGCAAGGGAAGCGTATATTCATGCAATTGAGTGGAATCCGGTAGATTTGGATTCTATTTTGGGGTTGGCAGAGTGCTATAAATATCTTGAAAAATTAGAACGATATATCGCAGTTACGGCGCAGGCATATCGTTATTGCTGTACGAGAGCGACGATGGCACGTTATTACAGAAATGTCGGATATTATCATTTGAGTAAGTATAAAACAGATCTTGCGAGAGCCTGTTATATTTACAGTAATATTTATTATAAGACGGACAATGCTGAGGGGGAATTGAAGTATCTTGAGCAGGCAATTGGTGATAAGACACCGGAAATGACGATTCAGCAGATGCAGAAGATGTTTGATGAAAATGGAATCGAGCCGGGACCGGAATCAGATACAATTGGGGTTGTATACAGAGTGGGACAACTGATGATGCAGGATGGGGACACAAAACTTGCGAAGGACTGTTTTTCGATTGTATACGATATTACACAGGAAGAGGCACTTGCAAAGTTGTTAGATGAATTAGACGAAAGAACGGATTAGTTCAACAGATGCGGCGGAAGTGAATTTGGTTGAGCCGGCAAGGAAATGTAAATGAAAGCAGGATTAAAACTTGTAATCTGTACGTATTAGTGTTACAATGTAGCGTGAGAATAAACAGAAAAGTTTACGAAGATAAAGACAAAGGAGTTTTAGATTATGTCAGGACATTCAAAATTTGCCAATATTAAGGCAAAGAAGGAAAAGAACGATTCCGCAAAAGGAAAGATTTTTACAAGACTTGGAAAAGAAATTCTGGTTGCTGTAAAGGAAGGCGGCCCGGATGTTAATAATAATAGTAAGTTAAGACAGGTCGTTGCAAAGGCAAAGGCAAATAACATGCCGAATGATACAATTGAAAGAAGTATCAAGAAGGCTGCAAATAGCGATACAGCTGCATTAGAGTCTGTTACATATGAAGGATATGGTCCAAATGGTACAGCAATTATTGTTGAAGCATTAACAGATAATAGAAACAGAGCGGCTTCTAATATTCGTAACGCATTTACAAAGGGAAATGGTAATATCGGAACACCGGGTTGTGTATCTTTTATGTTTGATGAAAAGGGACAGATTATCATTGCAAAAGAAGACTGCGATAAGGATGCAGATGAGTTAATGATGCTTGCATTAGACGCAGGTGCAGAAGATTTTAACGAAGAAGAAGACAGCTTTGAAGTGACAACAGCTCCAGAAGATTTTGATGCAGTGAATGAAGCATTATCAAAGGAAGGAATTACATTCGCATCAGCAGAAGTAACAATGATTCCTCAGACTTGGGTTGATTTAACAGATGAAGGGGATATCAAGAGCATGAATAAGATTTTAAGTCTCTTAGATGATGAAGATGATGTGCAGAATGTATATCATAACTGGAATGAGCCAGACGAAGAATAGGTTTTAGAAGTAACAAAAAAACACATTGTTTTTCATCTTAAAAGAGATGAAAGACAGTGTGCTTTTTTTATGGGGAGTAGACATGCATTTGCAGGAGTTATACAGAGGAGATAAGATAATATATCATGTCACAATACAGGAGAAGGAGTTTCAATTTCCGGCACATATTATACAGAATCAACAGAATTGTATCGTGGCATCACCGATTACCATCGGAGAAAAGGTTATTGGATTAAATGGTGTGGGTGTTCACGTAGAGATTATTTATATGGGAAAATCATATATGCCAATCGTATGGGAAGGTATTGTGTGTAAGACTGTATTATACAAAGGAGAAAAGGTTTATTTACTTGAAGAAACACAGGAAGGTAAAGAACAGAACCGAAGGAGCGACTTCCGGCTGAAAGTGCAGACGCAATGTGTTATACAGTTATATCATGAGTTGAATATGATTGTTGCCCAGTTGCATGATGTCAGCAAAACGGGTTTCTCATTCATTACGGATACGAAAATAGCCCCCAATAATGAGTCGAAAATTATTAAGATGCGTGTAACGGATTTGGGAGTGAATCTGATTATAGGCGGCATGATTGTTCGTTGTAAACAACGAGAAGATGGTAAATATGTATATGGCTGTCAGGTAATAGAAAATACTATGGAATTCCAGGAGTATATGGCAAACAAACAGCGGATTATGATTGAGAAAATGCAAAATCTATAAAGGACAGAAAGGAGGTTTTTATATGGAACAGAAAAATCAAAGAACATCAGTTTCCAATACGACAGATAAAAAAGAAGAAAAATGGAAAAAAGCAGAGGGACTGACGCATTATAAGAAGTGTCCGGATTGTGGAATCCGAATGAAATACATATATGGGGAAATGTTTGAATGTCCGGCATGTGGTAAACATTTATTGTCTGATTTTGGTTTGGTTCGCCAGTATCTTGATGAACATGGACCACAACCGGCAATTACAATATCAAGTGCAACCGGAGTGCCTGTGGCAGAGATTGATGATTATTTGCGCGAAGGCAGAGTAGAGATTCCGGACGGATCTCCAATTTATATCAAATGCCAGTCATGTGGTACGGATATCCGCTACGGAAGATATTGTCCTGAATGTGCATTAAAAATGACAAAGGCAATCGGTAAAGCAATGTATGTGGGTGAAATGGGAGAGAAGCCGACACGTAAAGCGGAGATGGCAGGAAAGATGCACTTGATGAATCCATTGGATGAGGAACGCAAAGATAAGGGATTGAAGCGCAGTCATAAGTAGAAAACGAAGTTTAATTATAATAATTGAATAGGATGTTCTAGCCGGTTCTAATCGGATGGATTTATATAAAGTGGAAGGATATTTCTTTGTATTTATAAAATAAAAGAAATATCCTTTTTCTATGAAAATATCACTGAAAAAGGGAAAACGCTACTATGTTCATTTTGATTTATAACCGAAACATTGTGGTTGTTATGTTCAAATAAAAATGCACTCATATATTTAAAATATGAGTGCATTCCTGTATGAATGATATTAATATGTTAAATATTAAACAATTTTAGATATCGAACTCGAAGTATCTGATTGCATTGTTGTATGAGATGCCTTCAACAATTTTCTTTAATGCCTTTTCATCAGCTGGATATTCGCCATTTTCAACCCATCCGCCGATTAATTCGCACATAATTCTTCTGAAATATTCATGTCTTGTGTAAGATAAGAAACTTCTTGAATCTGTAAGCATTCCGATGAAGTTACCAAGAAGACTTAAGTTTGCAAGAGATGTCATCTGGTTTGTCATACCTACCTTATGGTCGTTGAACCACCAAGCAGAACCCTGCTGAATCTTACCGATAGCTGTAGAATCCTGGAAGCATCCAAGAACTGTGCCGATAGCTGCGTTAACGGATGGATTTAATGAATAGATGATTGTCTTAGGAAGCTCATCTGTTGCATTTAATGAGTTAAGGAACTGAGCCATTTCAGCTGAACTATCATGTGTGTTGATACAATCGAAACCAGTATCTGGTCCTAACTGCTCATATCTGAACTTGTTGTTATCACGGATTGTACCATAATGTAACTGCATTACCCAATTCATCTTGTGATACTGCTTACCAACAGATACCATAAATGCTGTCTTGAACTTGTTCATTTCTTCAACTGTGATTTCTTCACCTTTGAATCTCTTAGCGAAGATAGCTTCGATTTCTTCGTTAGTGTATGGCTTGTACATTACATATTCTAACGCATGGTCAGATACGCTGCATCCCATAGAAGCAAAGAATTCCATTCTGTTTACAAGAGCATCCATCAATGTAGCAAATGAGTTGATTGCAACACCACTTACATCTGAAAGTGTCTTTAAGTAATCAAGATATTCAGGCTTTTCAATATTCATAGCCTTGTCAGGTCTCCAAGCTGGAAGAACCTTAACATCAAATGTTGGGTCTTCAGCAATAACCTTATGCCATTCTAATGAATCAACAGGATCATCTGTTGTACAAATAAGTGTTACATTAGACTGCTTAATAAGGTTACGAACTGACATTGAGCTTTCCTGTAACTTTGCATTACAAAGGTTCCAAACTTCTTCAGCTGTATCACCGTTTAATACACCTGTATAACCGAAGTATCTCTGAAGTTCAAGATGACTCCAATGATAAAGTGGATTACCGATAGCCATTTCAAGAGTTTCTGCCCACTTCTGGAACTTTTCTCTATCTGTAGCATCACCTGTGATATACTTTTCATCAACGCCGTTTGTTCTCATCTGACGCCACTTGTAGTGGTCACCACCAAGCCATACCTGTGTGATGTTTTCGAACTTTCTGTCTTCAGCGATTTCTCTAGGGTTGATATGACAATGATAATCAACGATAGGCATCTTGTCTGCATAGTCATGGAATAAATGCTGTGCAGTAGGTGTTGAAAGTAAGAAGTCCTTGTCCATAAATTGTTTCATACTGAATTCCTCCTAAAATTTAGAATTTTGTTGTATTGCGTTTTATGATAGTAGCAGATATGGTACTTGTATGTGTAACATAATCGCCACATAAAACCTTCATAAGTGTATCAACAGCTGCCAGAGAGAGTTGTTCGACCTGGCTGTCAATAGAGGTTAATTCCGGTTCTGTGCATTTTGATAACACGGAATTGTTATAACCGACAATTTCAAGCTGTTCCGGTACAAGTAGTTGTTTGCTGTGGGCGTATTTAATTGCACCTACGGCAAGTAAATCATCTGAAGCAACAACGGCGTCAAAAGGAAGACCGACAGCATCCATATCCTGTAAAGTTTGCAATGCACAAGTGATGTCTTTGGAACAAAAGTGCATATATTCAGGTTGAGGAGTAATGCCATAAGCCTGTAGCGCATCTTGAAAACCGTTGAGCTTTTTCATTCCGCTAAAAGAAGTGCTATTATATAGGTAAACTATTTTTTTATGACCGTTTTCTAACAGGGTAGAAGTAATATCATAGACTGCTTTGTGATCATCACATAACACAGAATAAATATTGTCATTTTCAATTGCACCATTGACGAGTACAATGGGCAGTTCTTTTGCGGCTTCCGTAATGTAGCCATAATCGTCAGAAGGATCGTTAAATACAAACTGAGAACCAACTAAAATGATACCGTCAACACGCTTGCTAATCAGCAAATCCAAATATTTTCGTTTCGTGTCGATATCGCGACCGGTACAACAAAGAATAGAATCATAACCATTCTTTCGCAATTCCTGTTCAATATAATAAATTGCATTTGCAAGATATGTATCTGAAGAATCACTGCACATAATACCGATTGTTTTCATTGTATTTAGACCAAGTCCACGCGCAAAAATATTTGGAGTATAATCAAGATCTTTGATTGCCTGCAATACTTTGTCTTTCGCTTTAGCGCTAACATTAGGTTTTCCGTTGAGTACGCGTGAAACGGTTGCAATGGATACGCCGGCCTTTTTGGATACGTCATAAATATTCATAGGTTTCTAGCTTACGATTCCTTCCTTCGCAGATGACTGCGTAAAAAAATATCAAATGTAAGTGCTTACATATTGATAAATTTATTATACAATGGTATGATAATAAAAACAAGTGTGATGTAAGAATAATTTTGCTCTATGAAATGAAAAAAAGGTTGACTATTTATTCATTTCAGTATATTTTTATAAGTGTAAGCGCTTACATGCACTTATTTCAAATACCAGTGGGATGGTAAATAATGGGGCATTAGCTTCCAGATACAAAAAGGAGATTAAAAATGCAAAGATTAAACAAGAGTATTACAAATGCAGTTGACAGACCTGTTAAGGTTATGCAGTTTGGTGAGGGTAACTTCCTTAGAGCATTCGTTGATTACATCTTTGATGTAACAAATGAAAAGACAGATTTCAATGGCGGCGTTGTAATCGTTAAGCCAATCGAATTTGGTACACTTGAAAGATTCCATGATCAGGAATGTCAGTATACACTTCAGTTAAGAGGTTATGAAAATGGTCAGGCTAAGGAAATCACTCGTCAGATTACAACTGTAGTAGATGCTGTTGCAGCAATCGAAGACTATGATAAGTATATCGAATATGGAACAAGTGAAACTCTTAGATTTATCGTTTCTAACACAACAGAAGCAGGTATTGTTTTCGATGAGACAGATAACGATCCTAACGCACGTCCTCCTAAGACATACCCAGGTAAGTTGACACAGCTCCTTTATAAGAGATATCAGAAGTTCAACGGAGCAGCTGATAAGGGACTTATCTTACTTCCATGCGAACTTATCGCTGATAATGGTATTGAATTAAAGAAGTGCATTATGCAGTTTATTGATTTATGGAAATTAGAAGATGGATTCAAGAACTGGGTTAATGAGAACTGCTCATTCTGCCCAACATTAGTAGATAGAATCGTTCCTGGTTATCCAAGAGATGATGCACAGGCTCTTTGTGAAGAGTGGGGTTATGAAGATCAGTTAATCGACAGAGCTGAAACATTTGGTCTTTGGGTTGTTGAAAGTGATGCAAACCTTCCGCTTGAACAGCTTGAAAAGGAACTTCCATTTAAGGAAGCTGGCTTAAATGTTGTATTCACAAAGGATCATCACCCATACAAGGAAAGAAAGGTTAGAATCTTAAATGGTTCTCATACATCATTTGTTCTTGCTTCATTCCTTGCAGGTAACGATAACGTAGAAAACTCAATGAAGGATGCTACAATCAGAAAGTATATGGAAGAAACATTATATGATGAAGTAATTCCTACACTTTCATTAAAGAAGGAAGATTGCGAAGAGTTCGCTAAGGCTGTTATCGACAGATTCTTAAACCCATTCGTAGATCATAAGTTATTAAGTATTTCATTGAACTCAGTATCTAAGTGGGAAGCAAGATGTATGCCTTCATTCTTAGGTTATGTTGACAAGTTCGGTAAGTTACCTAAGTACCTTACATTCTCTCTTGCAGCATTAATGAGCTTCTATACTTCACAGAAGGAAGAAGAGTTCAATGGTGGTATCGTATTAAAGGGTAACAGAAATGGTGAAGAATATGTTATCAACGATGATAAGGCAGTACTTGATTTCTTCAAGGATAACTCTGCTAAGGCACCGGCTGAATTCACACATGCATTCTTAAGCAATACAAAGTTCTTCGGTGGCAATGATTTAACAAAGGTTGCCGGATTAGAAGAAGCAATCACAGATTATATCGCTGATATTAGAGAAAGAGGTATGAGAGCTGTTGTTACTGATGTAGTGAACAAGTAATCATAGAATCCATTTGATTGAACAATGTAAGCATTGTATCTGACAATTTTATATTCAGAATACATAGATAGGGCGGATGTTCGCATCTGCCCTATTGTATATTAAATAAAGGAGAGAAATATGCAGGATTTCATTAAGATTAATAAAAATGATAACGTTGCAGTTGCTTTAAAGCCAATCGCAAAAGGAACAACTGTAGAAGTTGCTGGAACATCTGTTACAACAGTTGAAGATATTCCACAGGGACATAAATTTGCAATAAAGCCTGTTAAGAAGGGTGATGCAGTTATCAAATACGGATTCCGTATTGGATATGCACAGGCAGATGTTGAAGTTGGTGCGTGGATTCATACACACAACTTAAAGACAGCTTTAGGTGAATTATTAGAGTACACATATAATCCGGAAGGACATAAGGATGTTGAACCGACTGAAGAAGCATTCTTTGATGGATATATGAGAGAAAATGGTAAAGTTGGTGTTCGTAACGAAGTATGGATTATCCCAACAGTAGGATGCGTAAATTCAATTGCAAGAGCGATTGAAGCAACAGCAAGAGCTAAGAAACCGGAGGGGATTGATGAAGTTGTTGCATTCCCTCATCCATATGGATGTTCACAGACAACAGAAGATCAGGAAAATACAAGAACAATTCTTGCAGATTTAATCAATCATCCAAATGCAGGTGCAGTTCTTGTATTAGGCCTTGGATGTGAAAATAGCCGTATTGAAGTATTAAAGGACTATATCGGAGAAGTAAATTCTGACAGAGTGAAGTTCTTACAGGTTCAGGATGTTGAAAATGAGCAGGAAGAAGCTGAGAAACTTATGGATGAGTTGATGGCGTATGCTGCTACATTTAAGCGCGAGAAAGTTAGTGCGAAAGAACTTATTATTGGTATGAAGTGCGGTGGTTCTGATGGACTTTCAGGTATTACAGCAAACCCAACAGTAGGTCTGTTCTCAGATATGCTTGTATCTAAGGGTGGTACAACAATTCTTACAGAAGTTCCGGAAATGTTCGGTGCTGAAACAATCCTTATGGATCGTTGCCAGAATAAAGAATTATTCGAAAAGACAGTACATTTAATCAATGATTTCAAGGAATATTTCATTAAGAATGGTCAGGAAATCTATGAAAATCCATCACCGGGAAATAAGGATGGTGGTATTACAACACTTGAAGATAAGTCTCTTGGATGTACACAGAAGTCTGGTAGCTCACTTGTAAAGGGCGTATTAGCTTACGGTGAAAGAGTAGAAACAAAGGGATTGAATCTTCTTAGTGCACCAGGTAATGACTTGGTTGCTTCTACAGCATGTGCTGCTTCAGGTGCTCAGATGGTTCTTTTCACAACAGGTAGAGGAACACCATTTGCATCACCGGTACCAACTGTTAAGATTGCTACAAATTCAAGACTTGCCGGTAATAAGAAGAATTGGATTGATTTCAATGCAGGAAGACTTGTAACAGATGATATTCCAATGGAACAGCTTGCTGAAGAATTGTTCCAGTTAGTATTAGATGTCGCATCAGGTAAGAAGGTTAAGGCTGAGATCGCAGGATTCCATGACTTAGCAATCTTTAAGCAGGGTGTTACATTATAATTTTATCAAAACAGATAAAATGTAATATAGATTAGAAAATAATCTGTCATGCAGCAGAGTTCGCCAAAATAAATTTTTGGTAAACTTCAAGCAGCTGGTTACATAATTTTAATAAATTTTAATAAACAATTGATAAACAAAAAGTTATATGTTAAACTATGTATAATCTTAAATATATTTGGAGGTAAATATTAATGAATTTAAATTTAAGACCAAAAGAAGAATGTAAATTCGATGCTGTATCATTAGGTGAAGTTATGCTTCGTCTTGATCCAGGTGAAGGAAGAATCAGAACAGCTAGATCATTTAGAGCATGGGAAGGTGGCGGAGAATATAACGTTATCCGTGGTCTTCATAAGTGTTTTGGTATGAACACAGCTGTTATTACTGCTTTTGCTGATAACGAAGTAGGTCTTCTTATGAAGGACTTCATCGAGCAGGGTGGTGTATCTACAGAACTTCTTTGCATGAAGAAGACAGATGGTATCGGACGTACATGCAGAAACGGTATCAACTTCACAGAAAGAGGATTTGGTATCCGTGGTGCTAAAGGTTGTTCAGATAGAGCAAACACAGCTATTTCTCAGGCTACACCAGAAGATTTTGATTTTGATTATATCTTCGGTACACTTGGTGTTCGTTGGTTACATACAGGCGGTATCTATGCAGCTTTATCTGAGCAGGCATGTGAAACAGTTATCGCAGCTTGTAAGGCAGCTAAGAAGTATGGCACAATTGTATCTTACGATCTTAACTACAGACCATCTATGTGGGAAGCTATCGGTGGTTTAGCTAAGGCTCAGGAAGTTAATAAGGAAGTTGCTAAGTATGTTGACGTTATGATTGGTAACGAAGAAGACTTTACAGCTTGCCTTGGCTTCGAAATCGAAGGTAACGATGAGAACCTTAAGACACTTAACCTTGAAGGTTACAAGAAGATGATTAATGAAGCAGCAGCAGCATATCCTAACTTCAAGGCAGTTGCTACAACACTTCGTCAGGTTAAGACAGCTACAGTTAACGACTGGTCAGCAATCTGTTGGGCAGATGGCGAAATCTACAAGGCAACTCAGTATGATGGTCTTGAAATCATGGATAGAGTTGGTGGCGGTGATTCATTCGCTTCAGGTCTTGTATATGGTCTTATGACATTTGAAGATGCAGAAAAGGCTGTTAACTATGGTGCAGCTCATGGTGCATTAGC
Source organism: Lachnospira sp. UBA4346 (assembly GCA_002394205.1). GTDB lineage: Bacteria > Bacillota > Clostridia > Lachnospirales > Lachnospiraceae > Lachnospira. Next base: position 41,944 of record DGTC01000064.1, read on the forward strand.
TATGACAACTCCTGGTGATACAACAATGGCTTCTCTTAAGGAAGTTGAAGGTATCGTTGGTGGTGCTGGCGCTAGAGTACAGAGATAATTATTTGATGAATGGGAAGGATAATTACGATTATCTGAACATACATTGAATTTCTATTGAAAATGTATGGTAAGTTTCACATATTCCTCTAGAATTTCTAGGGGATGTGTGAAACTTTTTGTGAATTTGTTAAAATATTTGCTAAAAAGAGAAGTAAACAATACTGTTTGAATGGTGAAAGAATTACTTTATTAAAGTTGTGTATCGTTTACAACAGGTGTCAAATAAACAATAAATGAGTTTGTTTGCTAAACTGTTTACAACAATAAAAGGCAGGATGCCTAAATAAAAAAGGATGGATAAAAATGAACGCAGTCGTTGAAGAATTAGGAAAAATTGGTATTGTTCCAGTTATCGCATTGGATGATGCAAAAGATGCTGAGCCTTTAGCAAAGGCATTAATCGAAGGTGGACTTCCAGCAGCGGAAGTTACATTTAGAACAGCTGCAGCAGAAGAAGCTATTAAGATTATGGCAGAAAAGTACCCAGAAATCGTAGTAGGTGCAGGTACAGTTCTTACGCCAGAACAGGCTGACAGAGCTATGAATGCCGGCGCTAAATTTATTGTTAGTCCTGGTTTAAATCCTAAGGTTGTTAAGCATTGTCTTGATAAGGGATATCCAATTGTTCCTGGTACAAGCAATCCTTCAGATGTTGAAGTTGCAATTGAATTAGGTCTTGATGTTGTTAAGTTCTTCCCTGCTGAAGCAGCTGGCGGATTAAACATGATTAAGTCAATGGCGGCTCCTTATACAAATATGAAGTTTATGCCAACAGGTGGTATCAACGCAAGCAACTTAAAATCATACCTTGACTTTAACAAGATTGTATGTTGCGGTGGTTCTTGGATGGTTAAGAAGGATATGGTTGCAGCAGGAGATTTCGAAGGAATCAAGAAGCTTACAAGAGAAGCTGTTGATACAATGTTAGGTTTTGAAATGAGACATGTTGGTGTTAATATGCAGACAGCTGAAGAAGCAGATGATCTTGCAAATACATTAGATGCAATGTTTAGTTTCCCTAAGAAGGTTGGAAACAGTTCAATCTTCTCTGGAACAGGTTTTGAAATTATGAAGAAGCAGGGCCGTGGAACAAACGGACATATTGCAATTGCAACAAACTATATCGAGAGAGCAATCTACCACTTAGAGAAGCGTGGATTTGAATTTGATAAGGATTCAGCAGTTATCAAGGAAGGCAGATTAAAGGCTATCTATTTCAAGGGTGAATTTGGTGGATTTGCTATGCACCTTGTTCAGAAGTAAGATTTGTTAAGAATCTAGAGCGTTTAAAATGTATGGTTTATCGGGAAGATGGATTATCAGAGTATTTAAAGATGCTTGAATATTAGGTCAGATAAATCTAACGATAGTAATTTAATACAAATCAAATGTAGGGCTGTATAATTCTGAAACATGAATTATGCAGCCTTTGTTTGCATGGCAAAATTCCGGTTTAACGAGCAGTGCCAAAAAGAAATAACAAATACTCGATGGGAGCTTGCTCACAAGAGAGGATTTGTTATTTCTTTTTGATAGTGCGACTGCACGGATGTGCAAAGAGCGTAGTGGATTGCGAATCGCACTGCGTAATGTAGTGGGATGCCACAAGGAAACTTTGACCTAACGGACGGTCAAGAGCCATATCATTATTGTCAAACATGCTTCATTTCCTGCTCGCTTCCTCGCGCCTATTGTTGCCAGTCGCGAAAACTCGGGGCAAGCCCCTCAAACAGTTCGCTTTGTGGCAACGCGACTCGAAAGCTCCCGACGGAAGCCTCGCAACTGTTTGTCAACAATGAATGTCTCTTTCCCTGTGTATCTTAAGATTTACAAATGTAATTCATAAATGTCGGGCTATAAACAACTATAACAATCAATATCCATTGGAATCATTATCACGATGATCCTAATAAATTATAGTTGCAATTTAAACAACCGTTAAATCTTTCACCATTGTATATTCGATTGAAAACAAATACTTTCCGAACACAGACGTATACTAAAAATTACACGAATGAAATGACACTCAGCAAACGAACAATTAAAAAGAAAAGTTCATATCCGTTCGAATGGCAATTAATTACATTCGTTAAAGATACCACTACGGAATTACAACAACCTGCCGTCCACACCCACGTCGGCAGGTTTGTGGCGATGCCGTAAGTAGATGCGCATCAGAGAATACCCTGATTGAATGAAACACAGCAAGCAGGAAAATATTATTTGGATGACTGCAACTTGTCTGAGCCGTAGGCGAATTTGCGTTTCTACCAGAATTCATCTTTCCATCTCTTCGTCCGTTAAAGCAATCCACTAGGAATAACCAATACAGTCCAACAGCCACCACGCCAAAAGGTTTGTGGCGATGCCGAAAGTAGCTATGTACCGGAGAATATCCTGATGAAGTAAAATACAGCACAGCGAAAAATAATTTATTTTGAAAGTTCAACTGTCTGAGCCGTAGGCGAGTTTTGAACTTTCAAAAAAATTCATTTTTCTAGCAGTGCGTACGTATGTCACAAACTTTCCGTTATCTATCAGGCAGAGTTCCTCCACAAACCGAAATTTATAGTTAAGAATAATCTTAAAGTGGTCGATATACATTTATAGACTATATTACAGAGTGTTTTGAATCAAATCTTTAAAAAATATTGAAAAAAATGTGAAATTATTGTAATATAGACAGTAAGTATATTCGTGAGATAAACGATATGCCGCTATAATACGAATTAACGTATGCAAAGGAGAGGTTGATTGATGAAAAAAATTGTAAAATTAAGAAAGGGATGGAAGATTCTAGGCGCAGTGCTGTTTGCGGTATTCCTGATAAGTGGGTACATGATATATGCAAGTGCGGCATCGGAAGTTTCGATGACATTAAGCACAAAGACAGCGACATTGATGCAGGGACAGGATTCTTCGGGTGCTGTTTATATTACAGAAATTACGGGAACCGACGAAAATCGTTTGGATCCTGATCCGGAAATAAATCATACACCGAATCCGAATAATATAACATGGAAAACATCAAATCCGAATGTTGTAAGTTTTTCAGAGGGTGGTGGAAGTAATAGTGCAACTGGTAGAAATCCAGTACTTCATGGTGGATTTGCCGGTATTGCAAAATTAACAGCGACATATGTATCTAAAATATATGGTGATAGTGGTGAAATAGTTACAGAAGAAGCCATTAAGAGTGTATATGCGGATGTTATCGTTCCAATTCATACAACATTAGCTCCAGTAAAGACTGTATATACGGTTGGTGATTTGATTACAATTGACGCAAATACAAGTAATACGAATCAGATATTCATTTCTTCACAGAATGATGCCAGTGGTACATTAGAAAATGATGGTATTGTAGAAATTGTTAATGCTACATATAATCAGGTTCAGTTACGAGTTAAGGGTGGTGGTTATACCAAATTAACAGTTCGTACAGTAGATGGTGATGGATATAGTTCGTTGTCTCAGACTTACGACATTCGAGCAGAAGTCGCATTTGATACATCGAGAGAAAATGCAGCAGGTCATCAGATTAAGACACTTGCATCTGGTGAAAAGTATATGGTTTTGGATGATACAGATTTTGTAGATTTTAAATATGAAGAAATACCATCAAATGTTATCATTCCAGCAACATCAGGCGTTACATATCGTTCAGATAATCCGGCAGTAGCAACAATTAATGTTGGTAATGTTCTTGGTGTACAGACAGGTAAGTCAGTAATTAAGGCAGGTCTTCTTACACAGGATGCAGCTGGGAATGAAGTGTGGTATACTTCTGATGAAGTTTCTATTATTGTTCCGTTTAAGAAAATGGGAAATGATATTAGAAATATGAATGTAGGAGATACATTACAATTAATGACATCAGCAGATCCAAAAACTGTTACATGGACAACAAATAATAATAAAGTTATTGATGTTGATACAACAACAGGATTGGTTAAAGCAGTTGGCGCAGGTACCGCAATTATTCGTGCAACAAGAGATCAGGATGAGATAAGTACAGTATTTGGTCAGAAAACACAGTTAGTATATGAGATTACAGTAATTGATGGCTTTGGATTAAGTTTGGATCATGCAACAGTAAATATTGGTGAGTCTTTTGAGTTAGAAGCATTGATTACAAATGATATTTCGAAGTATCCGGTTGTATTTGATCCTCAGAATCAGCCAAATGCTTTGGGAGAAGTATCTCAGCAACCGCTTGTTGAATTAAAACAAGAAGGAAAGATTGTTACTGTAACAGGTAAAAAGTCAGGTACAGTCAAGATTGTTGCAACACAGAATATTAATGGTGTCATCAAAACAGCCTCATGTATAGTATATGTTACTACACCTGTAGGTGAAATTAGTATTAATCCGGATAAAATTGAAATTGAACGTGGAAAAGAAGATACAGTTCAGGTATTGTTTAATCCATCAGGTCCAACAAACAATAATGTATTATGGTTTACTTCAAATCCAAAGATTGCAGAAGTAAATGGTGATAATTATACGGCAACAATCAAGGGTGTATCTGGTGGTTCGGCTACAATTTCAGTTATTTCAGAAGATGGATTGAAAATTGCAACTTGTGATGTATATATTAGAGAACCGGTAACTGGTGTTACACTGAATGAAACGTCAGTAACATCATCTATGGCAGTTGGTCAGTATCAGTTGAAGGCAACTGTTAATCCGGAAGGTGATGGTGTTAATAGAAATGTTACCTGGTCATCTTCAAATGAAGCAGTGGCGACAGTAGATGAAACAGGTCTTGTACATTTTGTAAGCCCAGGACATGCAACGATTGTATGTAAAACAGAAGAAGGCGGATATATTGCAATGTGTAATATATCAATTAGTATTCCAATTGCATCTATTACATTGGATCATACAGATGAAATCATGCGTGTAGGTGATACATTAAGAATTACAGGTGCTGTAGAGCCAATTGAAGCGTCAGATAAGACACTCGTTTGGGAAACATCAAATCCGAATGTATGTATTGTAGATTCAACAGGTTTTGTACAGGCAGTAGGTGTTGGTAGCTGTACAATCTTGTGTAAATCGTACGATAACGGTGGCGCATCGGCAATGTGTAATATTTATGTAAAACAGCCGGTTAAAGAAGTTCGTCTAAATGTAAATGAAATTACGGTTCGAAAAGGACAGGTATTTTGGTTAAATGCAACATGTCTTCCAGAAAATGCAGATAATAAAATTTGTACATGGAAGAGTGATGATGAAGAAGTATGTACAGTTGAACCGGATGGTAAGGTTACAGCAGTAGGAGCAGGTAAGACCTCGATTACTGTTACCAATGAAGATAGTGGTAAAATAGCCTTCTGTGTTGTTACGGTAACGCAGCCGATTACCGGTATTAAGTTGAATTCTGAATATCAGCAGTTATGGGTAGGAGCCAAATATGCAGTTATTCCTGTGATTGAACCATATGATGCAGAAAATAAGAAAGTAACATATCTCTCAAGTGATCCGGAAGTTGCTTCGGTTGATGAGAATGGTATTGTAACAGCATTAAAAGGTGGTAGTACCGTTATTGAGGTTACAACAGATGAATTAAAGCTGACAGCTGCATGTACGATTGATGTCAAAGAATATGTATCCAATATTACGTTAAGTGAAACAAATAAATTTATGAATATTGGCGCAACGGGAACATTAATTGCAACAGTAGGCAGTGATACGGCTACGAATAAAAATATTGTATGGTCTTCATCTGATTATGGAATTGTCAGTGTAGATGGAGAAGGAAATTTATTTGCAAATTCGCCAGGTGTTGCAGTTATTACGGCAACAGCGGCAGATGGAAGTGGAGTTACAGCCTCATGTACAATTCAGGTTGTTAATCCGGTACGATCTATTACAATTGAGCCGGATACAGTTCGTTTGTTAGTAGGCGATTCTGCAAGAGTACGAGCAGTTATTGAACCGGAAGATGCAACAATTCAGGATGTTACCTGGGTATCATCAAATGAAGCAGTAGCAACAGTTGATGAATCAGGTGAAATCTTTGCGTTGGGAACAGGTAAATGTAAAGTAACAGCAATTTCAAGAGATGGAAATGAAATCAAAGGCGTATGTTGGGTTTATGTAACACCGGTTATTAATATTTCATCTGTAAAGATTAATTCAAGTGATATTTATATGCTTGCTGGTAAATCAAGACAGTTAAGTGTTCGGATTCGTCCAAGATTGAATACAGATTCATACGAATGGTATTCAACAGATACTGGAATTGTAGTGGTTGATCAGGATGGTGTTATCACAACGGTAGGACCTGGTACAGCAGATGTTGTTGTTGAGAGTGATGCAACAGGTGTATCATCAACATGTAGAGTACATTCATTAGGAATTAGCAAGAGTTATATTTCTTTAGAGCAATATGATCAGTTCTGGTTGGATGTTATTGGTTTGGGTGAAAATGATCGTATAACATGGAGAAGTAGTAACCCGAGAGTATGTACAGTTACGAATACTGGTGAAGTAGTAGCACGTATGGCTGGTACGACAACAGTTACTGCAGTTGTACACAATAAGACACTTACATGTACGGTAAGAGTTACAAATTTTAGATAGTTATTTCTAAGTAAAAATAAAATGAAGGCATTATTCTAGTAGCTGATATTAGAATAATGCCTTTTTTGAACAATGGGAAAAAGGTTTATAACAAAAAAGAAACGCATTGCTGATGTATTAACAATGCGTTTCCTAAATATGAGGGGGGAGATAGAAAGAATATCTTTGCTATCTGTAATTATAATATACTATAATTATGATGAAACTATGTATAAATTATAAAAGAAGAATAAAATATATGAATGATGTATAACAATTATATATGGTATATGTGAAGCATAAGTTTATTGCTTAATGAAAAAAAATATGGTATTATTAAAATATCTAAATTTAATTATAGTGGATGCATTTACATATATATTTTATAGAATGGGGATTGAAATGGATAATGGAATCACAAAAGAAGTAGATCAAAAAAAAGTAAAAGACATACTTCATGCAGAAAATTCGCATACACAGAGAATTGATCGTGAGTCCATTCATGAAATGTTGGATCCCAAAGGGGAAGATACACAAAAATCAATAAATAGATATCAGAATGAATTAGAAACTGGACAAAATGCAAATTTGGAAAAGCAATTAGAAGAATCCATTCAAAAACTGGTTGAGAATGAAGTTAATGTTGCAAGAGCTAGTTTATACACTCAAAAACATCGCTATGATGAAGAAACAGTAAAAGGACAAGAAAGCAGAATAAATTCTTTTGTACAAGGAAATCCTGCATCAAAAGATGACGTATCTAAATATAAAAAGGTACAGTCTGACAGACATGATACAAATGAAAAAAAGTCAAACAATACATTTCTTGTATTTGTTAAAAAAAATCTTTATTTGATTATTGGAATTATTATACTTGCAATAATATGTATAATTGTAGCTGTTACTAATTATAATAAAAAACATTCGTACCGTTATATGTATGAGAGCGCACAGAATTACGAGAAAAATGGACAGTATGAAGAAGCAATTTCGTACTACGAAAAAGCATTGATATTACATAACGATAATCAGAATACAATTCTTTATGATTTATATGACTGTTATCAAGCGGTAGGAAATCAGGTGGAAACAAAAAATATTTTAACGGAGATTATTCGCAGCAGCATTAATACAGAAAAGGCATATATGGCTTTATCTGAAATTTATCAAAGAGAATCGGATGGCGAAGCAATTAATAAGCTAATTGCCGATTGTCATGATAATGTAATTAAAGATAAATTGCGTAAATATCAACCGGATAAACCGATGGCATCACAATCATCAGGTGTCTATTATAATGAATTGTCAATTGATTTATCTGTGATAAGTGACAATGACATTTATTATACATTAGATGGGAATAGACCATCAAAAGATAGTTCATTATATGAAGATAAAATTATTTTAACAGAAGGAAAAACAGTATTGTCAGCCATTGCTGTAAATGATATAGGAGTATATAGTGATGTAGCAGAATGGCAATATGAATTAGAAAAGCATGCACCTGATATGCCGCAGATTTTATTGGAGTCAGGAACATATTCCTACGGACAGACGGTTGATGTTCAAAAGGCAGATGATGCAGATAATATCTATTATACGTTAGATGATTCTACTCCAACGACAGAAGATGCTCTATATACGGATTCTGTTCTGCTTCCTGAAGGAAATATTATTTTCTCTATTGTTGAGTTTAATCAATATGGATTGGCAAGTTCAGTTGTAAAACGTAATTTTATTATAGAACCGGAAAAAGTCTATACATTTGAAGAAGCCAAAGGAATTCTGCAGGCAAAAATGCAGCAGAACGGACTGCTTCGCATGGATGGTATGACACAGGATGGTGGAAGTGTTAATTATATTTATCAGGCAAAGCAGACGATAGATGCAGTAGAAGTATATAATATCAGGTTTGATATTAAAAAAGATGGACATACATACACAGCAGGGTATTATGGTGTTGGTGTAAAAAATGGAGAATGTTATCAGATATCAGGTATTAACGGTTCCGTAACCTTAGAGGGATATTAATAAGTATGCAAATGTGTAATGCACATTCTTGTATAAATAAAATTGGTAACGTGTGGCAATCAAAATATACACGAATATAAGGTATTGAAAGGGGTACAAAATGTATAAGATTCAAAAAGCTGAGAGATTATCAGAAAAGATTTTTTTGATGGATGTAGAAGCACCAAGAGTTGCAAAACATTGTCAGCCAGGACAGTTTATCATCGTTAAAATGGATGAGAAAGGTGAGCGTATTCCACTTACAATATGCGATTATGACAGAGAAAAGGGACTTGTTACAATCGTATTTCAGATTGTTGGTGCATCTACAGAAAAGATGGCAAAGTTACAGGCAGGAGATTCATTTTCAGATTTTGTAGGTCCGCTCGGATGTGCATCTGAATTAATCCATACAGATATTGATGAACTCAAGAAAAAGAAGATTGTGTTCATTGCAGGTGGTGTGGGTACTGCTCCTGTATATCCGCAGGTAAAGTGGCTTCATGAGCATGGCGTTGATGCAGATGTTATTGTCGGTGCAAAAACAAAAGAATTAATTATGTTAGAAGATGAAATGAAAGCAGTAGCTGGAAATCTTTACATTACAACAGATGACGGCAGTTATGTTCGTAAGGGTATGGGTACAGATGTGTTAAAAAACCTTGTGAATAAAGAAGGAAAGAAATATGATTTATGTATTGCTATTGGACCATTGATTATGATGAAATTTGTCTGTCTTTTAACAAAAGAACTTGGTATCCCAACAGTTGTCAGCATGAATCCAATTATGGTAGATGGAACAGGTATGTGTGGTGCATGTCGTCTTCAGGTAGGTGACGAAATTAAGTTCGCATGTGTAGATGGACCAGAATTTGACGGACACAAAGTTGATTTTGATCAGGCGATGAAGCGTCAGCAGATGTATAAGACAGAAGAAGGTCGTGCAATGCTGAAGTTGCAGGAAGGTGATACACATCACGGTGGATGTGGCAATTGTAACGAGTAGGAACATTTGAAATAAGCTTCTAAGAACAAGTTTTTTAGAAGTGTGATAAATAAAATATTGGAGGTTATCAACAAATGGACGTAATGAAAAAAGTGCCTGTTAGAGAGCAGGAGCCAAACGTTAGAAATAAGAACTTTGATGAAGTATGTCTTGGATATAACGAAGATGAAGCTGTTGAAGAAGCTACTAGATGTTTGAACTGTAAAAATGCTAGATGTATTCAGGGATGTCCAGTATCTATTAATATTCCAGAATTTATTCATCATGTAACAGAACATAAATTTGAAGAAGCATATAAGACAATTGGTCAGTCATCTGCATTGCCGGCAGTTTGTGGTCGTGTCTGTCCACAGGAGAGCCAGTGTGAAGGTGTATGTATTCGTGGAATCAAGGGAGAAGCGATTTCAATTGGTAAGTTGGAGCGTTTTGTTGCTGATTGGGCAAGAGAAAATGATGTTAAGCCAGAAAAAGCAAAAGAGATGAACGGTAAAAAGGTAGCAGTTATTGGTTCAGGTCCTTCCGGTCTTACATGTGCAGGAGATCTTGCTAAATTAGGATATGATGTAACAATTTTTGAAGCACTTCACGAAGCAGGTGGTGTATTAGTATATGGTATTCCAGAATTCCGTCTTCCAAAGTCAACAGTTGTTGCACATGAAATTGAAAATGTAAAGAGTTTAGGCGTTAAGATTGAAACAAATGTTGTTATTGGAAAGTCTATGACAATTGATCAGTTGATTGATGAAGAAGGCTTTGATGCCGTATATATCGGTTCAGGTGCAGGTTTGCCTAGATTTATGGGAATTCCGGGTGAAAATGCAAATGGCGTATTCTCTGCAAATGAATACTTAACAAGAAGTAACTTGATGAAAGCATTTAAGGATGATTATGATACACCAATCGCACGCTTTAAGAAAGTTGCAGTTGTTGGCGGTGGTAATGTTGCAATGGATGCTGCAAGAACAGCACTTCGTCTTGGTGCAGAGGTACATATTGTGTACAGACGTAGTGAAGAAGAACTGCCTGCAAGAGCGGAAGAAGTACATCATGCAAAAGAAGAAGGAATTGTATTTGACCTCCTTACAAATCCAACAGAAATTCTTGTTGATGAAAATGGTTGGGTTAAAGGCATTAAGTGCGTAAAGATGGAACTTGGAGAACCGGATGCATCCGGAAGAAGAAGACCGGTTGAAGTTGAAGGTTCGGAATTTGAAATGGAATTGGATGCGGTGATTATGTCACTTGGTACATCGCCAAATCCATTGATTCATTCAACAACAGAAGGCCTGGAAGTAAATAAGAGACAGTGTATCATCGCAGAAGAAGAGACTGGTAAGACGACGAAGACGGGGGTCTATGCCGGTGGTGATGCGGTAACAGGAGCTGCTACAGTTATCCTTGCAATGGGAGCAGGAAAAGCAGGAGCAAAGGGTATTCATGAATACCTTTCAAATAAGTAAGAATTTGAATAATTAGCAAAAATAAAGGGACAATTACGTACATTAAAGATTAGCAATGTACATAATTGTCCTTTTGTATTGTAAAATTTTTTTCGTAAATTGAAACTTATTGATAAAAAATATTAAATAGTAATAAACTCTTCAAAAACACTATTCTGTTAAATAAATGTCATATTTTGTTAAAAATATATCATTTTCTGTTAAAAAACTATCAGTATTTGTCTATTATATACTATTATATACACAAAAAAAAGTAGATTTTCCTTGCTTAATGAGATAAAATATTATTTAGATAAATTTTATATAAGGAGAATTTTGTCATGGGAAAATGTACATTTAAAGGTGGAGTACATCCATATGATGGTAAGGAACTTTCAAAAGATGTTCCTATCAAAGAGTTATTCCCAGAAGGCGATATGGTATATCCACTTTCGCAGCATATTGGTGCGCCGGCTGTTCCGGTCGTTGCCAAGGGTGACCGTGTATTGGCAGGTCAGCTGATTGCAGAAGCGGGCGGATTTATTTCAGCCAATATTCATTCGTCAGTTTCTGGTACAGTTAAGGCAATTGAGCCTAGAACACTTGCAACAGGTGGAAAGTGCAATTCAATTATTATCGAGAACGATGGTCAGTATGAGGAAGTTGAATACGTTCCAAAGAAGCTCGAAGAACTTTCACGCGATGAGATTCGTGAAAGAGTGAAGGCTGCAGGTGTTGTTGGTATGGGTGGTGCTGGATTCCCTACAAATGTCAAACTGACACCAAAGAATCCAGAGAGCATTGATTACATCATTGTCAATGGTGCAGAATGTGAGCCTTATTTAACATCAGATTACCGCAGAATGTTAGAAGAATCAGATAAGATTGTACAGGGCTTAAAGGTTGCACTTTCTTTATTTGATCATGCACATGGTATTATCGGTATTGAAGATAATAAGCCGGAAGCGATTGCAGTCATGCAGAAAGCAGTTGAAAATGAATCTAATATGGAAGTTAAGGTATTAAAGACAAAGTATCCACAGGGTGGAGAGCGTTCTTTAATCTATGCAACAACAGGAAGAAGCATCAATTCTTCTATGTTACCGGCAGATGCAGGCTGTATCGTACATAATATTGATACAATCTTTTCTATTTATATGGCTGTTATTGAAGGTAAGCCATTGACAAAAAGAATTGTAACAGTAACAGGTGATGGCGTTAAGAATCCAGGCAACTTTTATGTATGGTTAGGTATGAGTTACAGACAGCTTCTTGAAGCGGCAGGTGGCGTTGTTGGTGAACCAGAGAAATATATCTCAGGTGGTCCAATGATGGGATTTGCGATGTATAGTTTAGATGTTCCTGTTGTAAAGGGAAGCTCATCACTTCTTGTTATGAAGGAAGATATTGTATCTAAGGTAGAGACGTCTGCTTGTATTCGTTGCGGAAGATGCGGCGAGGGATGTCCGAGTCATTTGCTTCCAGCTAAGTTAGCAGGTTTTGCGGCAAGAAATAACGAAGCAGGTTTCTTGAAGTTTGATGGTATGGAATGTGTAGAATGTGGCAGCTGTTCATTTGTCTGTCCGGCTAAGAGACCATTAACACAGCAGATTAAGTCTATGCGTAGAACAATTATGGCGAATAGAAGAAAGAAATAGAAAGGTGGATATCATCCGTGAGTGATTTATTTAACGTATCAACGAATCCACATGTACGAAGCAAGGACACGACACAGACAATCATGAGAGATGTTTTGATTGCCTTAGCTCCAGCGAGTATATTTGGTATTTATAATTTTGGTATCGATGCGCTTATCCGCATTGTTGTTGGTATTGCTGCCTGTATGGCATTTGAAGCATTATACCAGTATCTTATGCATCAGAAAGTAACAGTTATGGATTTGAGTGCAGCTGTTACGGGGCTATTGATTGCATTAAATGTTCCGCCAACACTGAATGTTGGATTTGAGATTGTCGGTTGTGCATTTGCAATTATTATTGTAAAGCAGTTATTCGGTGGTATTGGACAGAACTTTATGAATCCTGCACTTGCAGCAAGATGTTTCCTATTGATTGCATTTACAGGTCCGATGACAAAGTTTGTATATGATGGTGTATCAGGAGCAACACCGCTTGCAATTTTAAAGCCGGGTGGAGAAGCAGAAGGTACAGTGAAATTAATCGATATGTTTATCGGTACAACAAGTGGTGTTATCGGTGAGACTTCTGTTGTCTGTCTATTAATTGGTGCGATTTACTTACTTGCACGTAAGGTTATTTCGTTTAGAATTCCAGTGTCTTATATTGCAACATTTGCGGTATTGATTTTCTTATTCGCACCGGGACATGCATTTGATGTAACATACACAGCACAGCAGATTTGTGGTGGTGGTTTAATCTTAGGTGCCTTCTTTATGGCAACAGATTATGTAACATCTCCAATTACACCGAATGGTAAGATTGTATTTGGTGTGATTTTAGGTCTTTTGACATTTATTTTTAGAATGTTTGGCGGTTCTGCAGAAGGTGTTTCTTATGCAATTATCTTCTCGAACCTTTTAGTACCATTGATTGAAATGGTAACAGTACCAAAGTCATTTGGTAAAAAGAAACCAGTAAAGGAGGCTGCAAAATAATGGGTAAGATTGTTAAAGACGCGTGTATATTATTTGCAATTACTCTGGTAGCAGGTATTTTACTGGGTGGCGTATATGAAGTAACAAAAGCTCCAATTGCAAATCAGAATGAAAAAGCAAAGCAGGAAGCATATCGAGCAGTATTGGCAGATGCGGATTCCTTTGAGGAATTAGACGGTGTAGATGTAACAAAGAGTTCAGATATTCTTGCAGCAACTGGTGAAGATTATTCCGCAGATGAGATTACAGAAGTTGTTGCCGGTGTTAAGAATAGTAAGATCGTTGGTTTTGTTATCACAGTTGTTGCCGGTGATGGTTATGGCGGAGATATTAAGTATTCTGTAGGTGTTGCAGCAGACGGTACATATAAAGGAACATCAATCCTTTCAATTAGTGAAACAGCAGGTCTTGGTATGAGAGCGAAGACAGACCCTGCATTCCTTGACCAGTTAAAGGATAAGGTTGTTAAGAAGTTTAATCTTGTAAAAGACGGAACAGGTTCCACAGCAGATGATAAGGTTGATGCAATCAGTGGTTCTACAGTAACTTCTAAGGCTGTTGTAAAGGGTGTGAATGCTGCGCTTGCTATGTATCAGAACTTGTCTGAAGGAAATGTTAAGACAGTAGGAGGTGCTACAATTGAATAAATGTGTAGAAAGACTTTATAATGGTTTAATCAAAGAAAATCCAACATTTGTGCTGACACTTGGTATGTGTCCGACACTTGCTGTTACAACATCAGCAATCAATGGTATTGGTATGGGACTTTCATCAACAGTCGTTCTTGTAATGTCAAACTTGATGATTTCCCTTCTTCGTAAGGTAATTCCGGATGGTGTCAGAATGCCGGCATTTATCGTAATTGTTGCATCCTTTGTAACAATGGTTCAGTTCCTGATGCAGGGATATCTTCCGGGATTATATGATTCTTTAGGTATCTATATTCCTTTGATCGTTGTTAACTGTATTATTCTTGGTCGTGCGGAAGCATATGCTTCTAAAAATCCAGTGCTGCCATCTGCATTTGATGGTCTTGGTATGGGACTTGGTTTCACATGTGCGATTACAATTCTTGGTGCAATCCGTGAATTAATCGGTGCTGGTACAATCCTTTCAACAGGAAGCTCAGCATTGGTAGATTTTACACAGATGGGTTACACACCGGCAAGTATTTTTATTCTTGCACCTGGTGCATTCTTCGTACTTGCAATGTGTATCGCAGTAATGAACCGTATCAAGAGAAAACACGGTATGGAACCTGCACAGGTGCCAGATTACTGTGACAAAGATGGAAGCTGTGCTTCATGTTCAAATACAGCTTGTGGCGGACATGTAGTAACAGGTAAGAAGGAAGCATAGAGAGGAGAAAAATATGAATTTGTTAATTATTGCGATTAGTGCAGCGCTTGTTAATAACGTTGTATTAAGTCAGTTCCTTGGTCTGTGTCCTTTCCTTGGTGTATCTAAGAAAATCAACACAGCAGCAGGCATGGGTGGCGCTGTAATCGGCGTTATTACAATTGCATCAGCACTTTGTAGTTTGATTTATGACTTTATTTTAGTACCACTTGATTTGGTATATTTGAATACAATCGTATTCATTCTTGTAATTGCTTCACTTGTTCAGTTTGTAGAAATGTTATTAAAGAAGACATCACCGGCTTTATACGAAGCACTTGGTGTATATCTTCCTTTGATTACAACAAACTGTGCAGTACTTGGTGTAGCTTTAACAAATGTACAGAATGGTTACAACTTTATTGAATCTGTTGTATGCGGATTCGGTACAGCAATCGGTTTTACAATTGCAATTGTAATCATGGCTGGTATTCGTGAACGTCTTGAATTTAATGATAATATTCCGGAAAGTTTTCAGGGAATGCCACTTGTATTACTTACAGCAGGTCTGATGTCCATTGCGTTCTTTGGATTTTCAGGTATTTTATAAGAGGAGGAAAAGTAGATGACAGGAGTTATTATTGCGGCAGCAGTCGTAAGTTGTACAGGTCTTATACTTGGACTTTTTCTTGGATTCATGGGTAAGAAGTTTGCAGTAGAAGTAGACCAGAAGGAATTGGATGTTCGTGCAGAGCTTCCGGGTAACAACTGTGGTGGTTGTGGATATGCAGGTTGTGATGCACTTGCAAAAGCAATCGCAGCAGGTGAAGCAGAAGTTGGAGCCTGTCCGGTTGGCGGTGAACCGGTTGCAGCGAAAATTGCAGCAATTATGGGAGCAGAAGTCGGCGACAGTACAAGAATGACAGCATTCGTAAAGTGTGCCGGTGATTGCGAAAAGGCAAAGGAAAATTATAACTATACAGGTGTAGAAGAATGTACAGTTATGCCATTTGCACCAAATGGTGGTTCAAAGGCATGTACATATGGCTGCATGGGTTATGGTTCTTGCGTAAGAGCCTGTCCGTTTGATGCAATTCATATTGTAGATGGTATTGCAAGAGTGGATAAGGAAAAATGTAAAGCATGTGGTAAGTGTGTTGTTACATGTCCTAGACAGTTAATCGAATTAATCCCTTATGACACAGCATATGCAGTACGTTGTGCATCAAAGGATAAGGGTAAAGATGTTATAGCAACATGCTCAGCAGGTTGTATTGGTTGTATGATTTGTACAAAGCAGTGCGAATTCGATGCAATTCATGTTGAAAACAATATTGCACATATCGATTATGATAAGTGTACAGGTTGTGGCAAATGTGCTGAGAAGTGTCCAAAGAAGATTATACATTTACAAAAATAAAACAGTAGGGTATAATAACTATTGTTCAGTAGAGCCGGTCAGAGGAAAACTGACCGGTTTTTTTTAATTTATAGGAAACATTGATTCAATAATATAAAAATGCTTCGCAGGATGTGCATGTGCAGAGAAGAAGTTTTATTGCTGTGCAATATTAATCGGGTGCGTAAGAGTTGCATACAATGCTTTTGTCTATAAAAATAAATGTAAGAGGTTTATTTAATGAAGAAGAAAGATATATATTTAATCGGTGGAATTGTCATTGCAGCAGTTATTTTTTTTATGATTGTGCATTTCGTGATACAAAAAGATGGTGCAGTCGCAGTGATTCGAGTGGATGGCAAGATTATGAAAGAATTGTCATTATCGAAAAATACGACCGTTACAGTTGCTGGTTATGAAGGTGGCGAAAATATTGTAGTAGTAGAGCAGGGAGCTGTGTATATGCAGGAAGCGGATTGCCCGGATAAAATCTGTGTACATACTGGTAAGATTTCAAAAGTGGGGGAGACAATTGTATGCTTGCCACATAGAGTTGTTGTAGAAATTCGTAAAGGAATGTGTGGTGCAGTGGAGAATCAAGTGGATTCTGTTGTGCGATAGCATGTATATAGAAAGTGAGAATCATAAGGAGAAGAGAATGTATACGCAAAGGACAAACAATATGGTGATGTGTGGAATACTCACTGCACTCGCAATGATTTTTAGTTATGTGGAGAGTATAATTCCGATTCCAATCCCCATCCCAGGAGTAAAGCTAGGGGTGGCAAATATTGCAATTGTAGCAGTATTGTATGCGATAGGAAGCGCGCAGGCAGTCGTTGTAAATGTATTGCGAATATTTCTAACTGCAATGTTGTTTGGAAATTTAAATTCCTTTCTGTTTAGCATGGCAGGTGGAATGCTTAGTATTTTTGGAATGATTCTGCTAAAGAAGATGAAAGGATTTTCGATGATTGGGGTAAGTGTGGCAGGAGGTGTGTTGCATAATATCGGACAGATTCTTGCAGCGGTGTGGATAATGGGAAGCAGTGCAATTGCGTATTACTTGCCAGTGCTGTTGATAGCAGGGGTGTTGACAGGTATTGTGATTGGAATTGTGGCAGGATTGGTGCTGCAGAGGATTAGAGGCAGACAGAGGTAAATTGCTAGAAAAGAGGGGCATATGGAAATTGCAATTTGTGATGATGACAAAGCATTTTGTTATGAACTGAGAGAAAAATTGATAGAACTGTTTCAGAAAGAGGAGGTTCAAATAACGACATATTATTCGGGAGAGAATTTTTTGTCAGAAATAGATCGAAGTACATATGAGGCTGTTTTTTTAGATTATTATATGGCTGGAATGACGGGATTTCAGGTTGCAGAACAGCTCTATCATAAGCATCGGACTGTCAAAATTATATTTCTGACCTCCAATGCTGCGATGGTATATGATGCATTTGAATTTCAGCCGTTCTATTTTGTCTGCAAGGATGAATATCAACAAAAATTGCCGCAAGTTGTTCGTAAGTTACAAGAAGAATGGAAACGAAATGGTATCTTTGTTTTAGATTCGAGAAATGATAATCAGAAGATTCAGATAGCGACCATTCGTTATATCATTAGCGATGGTCATAATATTGTGGTTTATACGACGAAGTATTGTTATGAGGTACGAAAAACAATGACGCAGACACAGGAAGAATTAGAGCAGTACGGATTTATTCGGATTCATAAGAAATACTTGGTAAATATAGCTTTTATTCGGAGAGTTCGTATGCGAGAGGAAGTTGTTGTTTTAAATGATGATACAACATTGCCAATAAGCAGACGTAATAAAGAACAAGTTATGGAACAGTTTCGTATATATCAGAGGGGAAATACAAAAATATGAATCACTGGATGGAACGAGCATTAATATCAACGGATGATTGGGTGGGCTGTATGGCATTACATTTAATCGCAATTCATTTGGCGTATCAATTGATTGTGCGAAATAAATATCATAGAAACGAGCAATGTTTCAATCAATATAAACATATAGAAAGAGAACAGAAGGGAAATATTGTAGTCAGCAATTTACTGATGTTGATGGTTTTGCTGACTGGAGATGAATGGCTGATTTATCAAAAAGTTCCTGTGTGGGCAAGAATTTTATTTTATGGGATGTGTATGTTTGGATATATTGTCTATCATCAAAGAATGATTCATCGAGATACAGGGTGCATATTGGTGACAGTTTTGGCTGTGTATATAATATCCCTTTATGGTGCAAAGCAGCTATCGCAGATATTAGGAGGTAGTGTGCAACGTGGAAGGTATAATTTTGAAGTGGCGATGATTGCGTATCTGCTTTGTATTTTGTTGGAATTTATGATTCGGCAGTCTCAGCTGCAAATGGGAATCAGAACGTGGGGAGTAATGCTCTTTACTGCAATTCCGATGTTTGTTATTTGTTTCACAAGTATGCGTGCAAATATAGGAATAGCAGGAGCAATTATTGTTATATGTACAATTGTACAATATGGAGTAGTATTGTACGTATTGTCACAAATGAATCGAAAACAGTATGAATCAGAAAAGAAATTAGAAGGCAGACAGGAAGAATTGCTGCAGCAACGTTATATGGAAACGTTAGAGCAACAAAGTGAATATCTTCGCAGACAACGACATGATTTGAAACATCATTTGCAAACCATACAACAATTGCTTGAACAAGAGGGGGAAGGAAAAGCAAAGCAATATCTCAATCAATATATAGAGGAGTCAGTTGTACATCAGGATATGATTCATACGGAATTTCCGGTATTGGATGCTCTGTTGAATGCAAAATTGGCAATTTGTAAAGAAAAAGAGATTCCTGTAACGATGTGCGTAGAGGTAAAACAGTATTTTATTACCGATGTAGAGATGTGTTGTGTTTTGGGAAATCTGTTCGATAATGCGATTGAATCAGAGTGTGCGTTAAAACAAGACATGCGAGGAATTGCTGTATATATTGAAGCAAATGAAAACGCCCTTGATATTACAGTCAAAAATGAAATTGAAGAATCTGTTTTGGAGAAGAATCCAGAGTTGAAGAGTGGAAAGAAAGATGCGAAAGTACATGGATTTGGTATTCGCAATATCAGACAGATTGTGCATAAATATGATGGAATGATAGATTTTTATGAGGAGAATCATAGATTTTGTTGTACGATTCAATTATAAATTGAACCGTTCGTGCCCAAAATACGACCGCTTGTGCCACCATGGGTTGGCATAGGCGGTCTTTTTCGATAGGATAAATTTGCAAGTGTTCCAGTAATACAATGTGTAATATTAAAAAGGTAGGGGAGTGAGCATTAGAAATGAAAAGAAAGGTTGCAATAATGTGTCTGTGCGGAATGACCGTGCTTGCAGGTTGTCAGAAAGAATCCGTGGCAGATGTAATCCAAAAGGATGAAGAAAATCCGAGAATGGTGTATGAAGAATTGACAAAAGATCTGTCAGATATAACGCCGAAGGAAGTGCTGACGGGAACGGACAGCTCAGGGGATGAAAAGCCAATTGACATTGGAAATGTGCAAGTGACACCAGTACGAAAAGGACAGACTTGTAATTATGGTGGATATGATATAACAATCTTAAATGCAAAAAAGATAGATAAGACATTGATGCAGCTTAATGATATAACAGGAAGCAATCAGTTTCGAGATTTTTTATTTAAACAGTATCATTATTCTCCGTACACAGGTAATACATATGATGGACCATCTGAAACGGAGGAACTATATCCGGATAGAGGTGTGCAATTTTATTGTATACAATTGAAGATAAAAAATGTGGCGGCAATAGAGTCCGATATATGTCTATCTCCGAGTTTCTTTAATAGGGATGGCGAAAAAGAATTTACAATGATTCGTACGGGGGCAGAAAGTATAGGATATGATAAATATTCCAATTTAGATTTGCCGGATATACCGCATAAAGATGGATTGTTTTACAGCTTTAAAAAAGGGGAAGAATTAATAACCAATGTTGTAGTGATGCTGCCTGCTGCTTCTGGAGTAGTCCGGAATCTGTATATGTCAACGGATTTCTTATATTTAGGAAATGGTCAAGCGGTCAATGGAATTCCGAATGGAAGTTATTTGATGGAAGTAGGTGTTGTTGATGAGCAATATAATAAGTACAGATAAGATTGAAATAGTATAGCAATAAAAGCGGTTATATAGAGCAAGTTGAAATGAAATTTAGGAAAGAGTTCATTGAATAAGGAGGGAACATTGAAGAGAAAAATAGGTCTGTTACTGATGGTAATTGGAACGTTCATATTGGTAACAATTTCAATATATAGTATTCAGGATGTTAATGATAGATTTCCAAATGTAACAGAATATGAATATGCAACCAAAGATTCGCCGGGACAGATGAATGGGATAGAAATCTTACCGTTGGAACATCATATTTATACAAAGGAAGAATATCAAAAAATATATGGAGCATCGAATTCTTTTTTTGAAAATGAGCAGTATTCGGCAGATAACTACCGGATTCTTGTTTTTACCATTCAATATCACAATACGTTAACGCAGACGTTGCAGTGTGAAGTAGATGGGTATGAGATGATTGGAAAACACACAGGAATTCACAATGGCGTAATGGCATTAAACGGAAGAGATACGATACAGCTTGCACCGCAAGAGACTCAGATTGTTTCAGTTGGAACGGGTGTTCTGGCACCAGGCTTGATTTTTCAGACGGATATTGCAAAGTTGGAAGAGGAAGATTTTTTGCTGACTTATTGGTGGTATCCGAAGAATCAGTCCTTATTATTTGCGGCGCATGATGAGATTGGAGAGGACAGATGATAGAACAGATGAAAACGGAATACAGACGGATGTTTCGTGCTGCATCGTTTTGGATTGCCTTGGGGTTGGGGAGTATCATAGCGATTGCACAGATTGTATTCGTGGTATATCCATTATCTTTGCATATGTTACAGTTTTATACAGGACATACAGGAATTCCCCCAAGTGTATATACGAAATGGTTGGGACAGGATGGTGCAACTGCATATCATGAAATTTATAGGATTAGTATTCCGATTATTGCAATGTTGCCGCATGCACTTTCCTATTATTTTGATAAGAAACAAGGATATATTAAAAATATTTATACACGTACAAAAAAGAAAAATTATTTGGTGGCAAAATATATTGTGACATTTACCAGTGGTGGGATTGCAGTATGTATTCCATATTGTATTAATTTTTGGTTATCATCCTGTTTGCTGCCACAATTGATTCCGGTGCGAAATGGAATGGCACCATTGGTTGCAACATCAGTATTTCAGTCGATTTATTATCGGAATCCGTTGTTGTATACAATTATTTTTATGGGAATATTATTCGTGTATAGTGGCGTATTTGCGACAACTGCATTGGCAGCGGTAACGTTTGTGGATAATGTTTTTCTATTGAGTATGTTTCCATTTCTATTGTGGTATGGGTTGGGAAGTATTGATAAATATTTTTTTGAATCAAGCATGTGTACGATTAATCCGATGCTTCTTTCAGATATGGCAGTTGGTATACATGTGCCTGTTTGGTATATTTTGATATACATTGTTATCCTGGGAGCTTTGTCGGCTGCATTGTATTTCTGGAATGGAGAGCGAGCAGATGTATTTTAGAATAAAAAGCAATATATCGCGTAGGGGTGCAGCTGTTTTTTATATACTTCTTACAGTGATATGCGTTGTGATAATTGAATGGATTCTTCATATGAATTCTTTTCAGAGTCAATATATTCGTTTGTTTTGTTTAAATGATATTTATTGTGAACTTTTACAGTATGGACATGTGTATATTTTGTTGGTGGTCGAGCTTAGATGTGTTGTTGAATTAAAAGAGGATATGAGAATATCTGTAGTTGTAAGAATGCGAAGTATGCACCACTTATGGAACTCGTTGAGTTGTAAAATGTTTGCGATTGGTTTACAATCGGCAATATTTATTACAGCGACTGCAACTGTGTATGCATTGGTAAGGCATGTAGGAATCCGTTCAAATTGGGATAAGACATATTCGTATATGTATGGAAGTTTGGGGCGTGCTGCATTACAGAATGTACCGGTTGTTTTGGTTGCGGTCGTATTTGTAATGACAGTATGCCTGGTATCATACACGCTGTCTATGGCACTTGCGTTGATTTGGTGGTGGAGCAGCAGACCTGTTTATGGATATGTATTGCCTCCAATTTTAGAAATTCTGGATAAGTATGCGCAGCCGTCTATGCATTGTTATCAATATTTTAGCTGTGCATTGATGAATTCTAAACGGCTGGCAATGCAGACAAGGAGTATTTGGCAGTACGTAGGCTATTTGGCAGGCAGTACCGTCGTGATGTATTTCATAGGTGTATTTGCATTTCGACGAAAAGATTATTTGAAAGAATGGGGGACTTGACTTGAAGAACAGGTTATTTTATGACTGGAAATTAATGCTGGCACAAGTACATCTTGGAATTCGCAGTCATTGGAAATGGTATTGTGTACCGTTGCTTTTTGGAATGGTTCAGGGATATTTGTTCTTTTGGCAGTTAGCATTGTGGAGTCAATATACGCCGGAAATATTTTATGGTTCATTTGGAGATATGATTATGTACGTATTTCGTGGCATGGAAGAATATGTACCACATAATATGCAGCAGTTTCAGGTACCGGTTACCTATCTGTTAATCAATATTGGTGTAGCAGTGTTTGTAGGAAATCAGACAGCACGGGATTTGGAAGACTTTGGAAAATTACAGCTTTTACGGTATCATAATCGAACAGTATGGTGGCTTGGAAAATGTTTATGGTGTGTTGTGCATATATTGATTTTTTATGGGATGCTTTATATGGGATTATTGTTCGCAATGTTTGCAAATATTCGACATTTAGAACTGTCTGGTATTCGAGACATTTTTCAAATACATACATATATTTATAACAATGTATTTTATTGTCAGATGCCTATGACAAATTCTGTTGGTACGGTTCTTTTGATTGCAGTGTTGATGCCAATGGTAACGTCTATTGCATTGTCTTTTTTGCAGATGTGTTTGGAAATGTTGTTGTCTCCATCTGTCGTGATGGTTTTGTTAATGGGGATTGATGTATTGTCTGCATTCTTTATGAAATGGTGTTGGCTGGGAAATTATATGATGATTTTTCGTTACAATTTTATCAATCCCAATGGCGTATGTTGGCAGTTGGGGCTGGAGATAGATGTGTGCGTGGCTGTATTGGCAATTTTCATTGGAAATATTCTATTTGGAAGATATGATGTGATGCCGAGAATGAAAGAATATGTATAATTGGAACTATGCGTGATGTTCAAATATTTGTATAAAAATAATTTGCATGGAAAGGGTGTGAAATGTGATGAATGAAATAATCATAGAAGACTATTCAAAAAAAATCAAAAATACGGAGGTGTTAAGTCATGTGAATTTGCGTCTGGAGGGTGGAAATGTGTATGGACTGAAGGGGAAAAATGGTTCTGGAAAAACAATGCTTATGCGTGCTATTTCAGGATTGATAAAAGGTTCACAAGGAAAGATAATAATCAATGGGGAGGTGCTTGGAAAAGATATTTCATTTCCAAGAAGTATTGGTGTGCTGATTGAAAATCCGTCTTTTATTGGAGGATATACAGGCTTTCAAAACTTAAAAGTCTTGGCGGATATTCAGAAAAGAATTGATGACACGAGAATTCGTAATGTACTAAAACAGGTAGGTTTGGATCCACAAGATAAGCGAACATTTCGAAAATATTCACTGGGAATGAAACAGAGGCTTGGGATAGCGGCAGCAGTTATGGAGTATCCGGATATTGTGATTTTAGATGAACCAATTAATGCATTGGATGAGAGTGGAGCATTGCGGGTACGTGAAATACTAAAAGAACAAAAAGACAATGGTGCGATTTGTATTATTGCGTGTCATGATACAGAAGAACTGGAATATCTATCGGATGTTATCATAGATATTCAGGATGGAGTTATTGTAGGGGAGCGATAAAGAAATGTTAAAATTTCGTATTCGGCAGGGATTAGAATAAATTTCAAAAAAACTTGACATAATAACAATCTTATGATATTCTATAAAAGTTCCGTGCAGAACAATGCACAGTACATAAGCAGTCGTGGCGGAATTGGCATACGCGCTAGACTAAGGATCTAGTCCGGGCTAACTGGGTGCGGGTTCAAGTCCCGCCGACTGCACTTTTGAATATGAGTATATAGGGCTGTAACGTATTTGCGTTGCAGCCTTTTTGCTTTATAGAAAATACTTTCCTATTATATAATGTATAAAGAAAAATGCTATGCGAAAGCAAAGTGACGAAAAGAAATATTCAGACAGGAGAATGATTATGCAGATTAGAATGGCAACAATTGAAGATACACAGGAATTATTAGCAATTTATACGCCGTATGTGGAAAAAACAGCAATTACCTTCGAATATGAAGTGCCTACATATGAAGAATTTAAGAACAGAGTGGCACATACCTTAGAAAAATATCCATATGTGGTAGCAGTAGAAAATAGTGAAATAATTGGATATGCATATACGGGACAGTTTAAGGGGAGAGCTGCATATGATTGGGCAGTAGAGACTTCCATTTATGTAAAAGAAGGGATGCATAAAAAAGGAATCGGCAAAGCGTTATATGCCAAGATAGAAGAGGTTTCAAAGAAACAAAATATTCAAAATTTATATGCATGCATTGGAATGCCGGCAAGTGAAGATACGCATTTAACAGCAAACAGTATGGAATTCCATGCACATTTAGGATTTGAATTGATTGGAACGTTTCATAAGTGTGGATATAAGTTTGATACATGGTATGATATGATTTGGATGGAAAAAATGTTGGGAGAACACAATGCGCAGACGCCAAAGTTCATACCATGCCCGCAGTTGCATTTAGAGTTTGAGTAATAGAAATTCTGTTTTTTGCAAGCTATATAAAAATTGAATAGAAACTATATAAAAGTAGTAATATTTTCCTAGTTGTCTTCGTGCTAGTATAGATTTATAGGCGTATCTATATAAAACAGGAGGACACAGATGCAGAGAAAAAAACGGTATCAGAGTGAAAACATAGAAGAGGTCGTACAGGGGCGATTCCTTGTGGCACATTCGCATCTCGAAAATGTTACATTTCAACAGTATCAAAGGCTGATTGAATTGACATTCTTAGAAGATGGTCTGATAGAAAAAATGTACATGGACAGCAGAATAGATGTAGTTGCTGCGTATATTGTAAAAGACAATTTAAATAAAATGGTACTGTCAGAGTATGGTGATTTTTTGCTAAATACCGTCGGAGATTGTTTGGACAAGTCTGTTTTAGAGTATCAGATTCATGATCAGTTGGATGATTACATCTGTTTACATAAAGATACAATAGCCTGAGAAAATTTAGGAGGAGAAGTATGAGAAGAAGCAGAAACAGAGTATTGGCACTTTTGCTTTCCATTGTATTTATCGTTGGAATGTTACCAATGGATTCTATTCGTGTAGCAGCGCAGGACGTACAGGCTGGTTTAGACGAATCACAGTGGAATTATGCAAAATTAGGAACACAGTCTGATAAAATGAAAGTGCCTGTTTACAAGGCAGCAGATAACAAATTGACATTTAATACCGGTAGTGCCGGTAAAATGGCGAATACAGGTCAGAGTGGTTTTGTAACATATTATACAAAAATCAAATCTGCAGACACCAATTTTACAATGCGCGGAAGATTTCACGTAACAGGTGTTAAGAAGCAGGATAATCAATCTTCATTCGGTTTGATAGCACTTGATTCATTAGGAAATGGTGATGGTGCAACAGATTATATAAATCAGATTGATATTTATGCAGCGACAAAGAACGAAAAAACAGGTTCATGTATACCGGGTATTCGTACATACTTTGGAAATACAGATGTAACAGGTCAGAAGAATTTGGGCGGAACATGTGATGTAACACAGTATTTTGATTCAAATGCGACAATATTTAGCAGCAGCAATGCAGCTGATTTATATTACAATTTTGAAATGGTTAAAGATTGTAACGGTTATGTATGTAACTGGTATAACGATGATTGGTCTGAAGTGAAAAATACAATTCGTGTATACAATCCTGAAAGATTATTACAGCAGGATGGAGAATATGTATATGTAGGTTTCTACGCCAGCCGTATTGGTACAGTAGAAGTGACAGATATTTCGTATGAACAGCATACACCGACAGCAGAAGAACTTTCACAGATAGACCGTTCAAAATGGGTTGATTATGATGAAGTAAAGATTAAGACATTTAATGGTACATCAACATCAGACTCAGATTACAGATATCGTTTTACAAGTAATGTGACAGGTACAGTCAGTGTATCAGACAGCAATGGAAATGATTATATCAAGGAACAGCCGATTGCCAATGGAGATACAGTAGACTTCACATTATCAGATTATGGATATGAGCTTCCGATGGGAGAAACAATATTTACAACCGTTGTTACACCGGCAGAAAATATTATTGATGCAAATGGTGTTGCGCAATTTGAAGATCGTCTTGTGTTACAGGATTATAGTCCTGTAACAGTTGAAGATACAGTTGTTCGTAAGCAGTTGTCAACACAGGATGGTGTTATGTATGTATCACCGGAAGGAACAGCAGATGGAAATGGTACAACAGAATCACCATATGATTTAGATACAGCGGTATCTTTCGCAGCAGCAGGAGATACGATTATTCTTTTAGATGGAACTTATACAAGAAATACAATGGTAGAAGTACCATATAGTGTATCTGGAACAGAAGCTAAGCCGATTGTTATGAAAGCAGAACATACAGGCAAAGCAGTAATTGAAGGTTCAGGCATTAAGAAGTCTTCGGATTCCGTTCTGTTCTTAAAAGGTAATTACTGGAAAGTAGAAGGCATTACCGTATGTAAGTCTTCTGATGGAACAAAAGGTATTCATGTGACAGGTAACCATAATACATTTACAATGTGTGAAATGTTTGACAATGGTTCAACAGGTCTTCAGATTAGTTATTCTGGTGGAGAACCAAAGAAATGGTGGCCGTCTTATAACACAATTTTGAATTGTACCTCTTATAATAACTGTGATGGAAAGCAGAATGACGCGGATGGTTTCGCAGCAAAGTTATCTGTAGGTCCTGGAAATGTATTTGATGGATGTATTTCACATCACAACGCAGATGACGGTTATGATTTATATGCAAAGGATAAAGCCGGATACGGTCCGATTGAAGCAGTTATAATCCAGAATTGTCTTGCATATGATAATGGTATTTTAATGGACGGTTCTTATGCAAAAGCGAGTGCAAACGGATTTAAGCTCGGTGGCGAAGGATTAACAGGTAAGCATGTTTTAAGAAACAGTGTATCATGGAATAACGGCGGAAGCGGTATCATGAGTAATAATGGACCGGACTGTCAGGTATATAACTGTATTTCTGTTGATAATGGTCTGTTTTCAAGAGTAGGAAAAACAGATGACAGAAATAATTATCAGCTTACACCGAAAAATGGTGCAAAGTATCTTGGACAGACGGGATATGTGATTGAAAATTCTCTTGGATTCTATACAAAAGCAATTACGAATTATGGAACAATGGCTTCTGATAAGTTTGTATTGTTAGGACAGGATGAAAGTATTTATCGTAATGCAAGCAACTATTTATGTATGGATATTAGCAAGGCAGTCAGTGATAATACAGAAGGCGTCGCAGTTGAAGAAAATTGGTTTGAATCCGTAGATTATGCAAATATTACACCAACTAGAAATGAAGATGGTTCGATAGATATGCATGGATTGTTTGTATTGACAAGTAAAGCACCAAAGGGAATTGGTGCAGTAATTAACGAGTCAAAAGAAACACCAGAAGAACCAACAGAGCCGGAAGTAAAACCAACAGAGCCGGAAGTAAAACCGACAGAACCAGAGATAAAGCCGACAGAACCGGAGGTAAAGCCAACAGAACCAGAGGTAACACCGACAGAGCCGACAACACCGGAGGTAAAGCCGACAGAACCAGAGGTAAAACCGACAGAACCGACAACACCGGAGGTAAAACCGACAGAACCAGAGGTAACACCAACAGAACCGACAACACCGGAAGTGAAGCCGACAGAACCAGAGGTAACACCAACAGAGCCGACAACACCAGAAGTGAAGCCGACAGAACCAGAAGTAACACCAACAGAGCCGACGACACCTGAAGTAGAACCAACAAAGCCGGTTGAAAAACTTTCAGTTTCATTGAAGGTAAATACAGCAAAAGTTCTTGCAGGAAATACAGTAATAGCAAATGTTACAGCAACAGGTGGAGATGGGGATTATACATATCGATTCCTTGTATACACACCGGCAACAAAGGCATGGGAAACTGTGCAGGATTATGCAAAAACATCAGTACTTCGTTGGAAAGCAACAGGCAGCGGAGCAAGACATTTATATGTAGAAGTAAAAGATGGAACGGGAGAAACAGTTAGAAGTAAGGCATTTGGTGTTACAGTATCGACAAGACCTACACTTACAGTCAAGGCAAGTACATCAAGAGTTGCAACAGGCAATACAGTAAGACTTACAGCAACAGCCAGTCAGGGAAGCGGTAAGTATACATACAGATATATTATGTATACGCCGGCAACAAAGACTTGGACACAGTTGCAGGGATTTGGAACGAAGAATACATATACATGGAAAGCAACAGGAACAGGTGCAAGACACTTATATGTAGAAGTGAAAGATAGCAATGGAACAGTAACAAGAAGCAAAGCATTCGGTGTAACTGTTACAAGCAGACCGACAGTTGCAGGAAGATTGAGTACGTCTAAGGTAGCTGCGGGAAATCAGGTTACAATTAAGGCGACAGCCAGTCAGGGAAGCGGTAAGTATACATACAGATATGTAATGTATACACCGGCAACAAAAGAGTGGAAAGAGTTGCAGGGATATAGTGCAAAGGACAGCTACACATGGACAGCGACAGGAACCGGAGCTAGACATTTATACATCGATGTTAAGGACAGCAACGGAACAGTAACAAGAAGTAAGGCATATGGTGTAACTGTTGTAGCAAGACCAGCCGTTACAGTGAAGATTAGTACATCTAAGATTCGTACAAAAGGAAAAGTAACAATCACAGCAACAGCCAGTCAGGGAAGTGGTCAGTATACATATAGATATATTATGTATACACCAGCAACAAAAACCTGGACACAGTTGCAAGGATTCGGTGCAAAGAACACTTACACGTGGACAGCAACAGGTACGGGAGCCAGACATTTGTATGTAGAAGTGAAAGATAGTAACGGAACAGTAACAAGAAGTAAAGCATTCGGTGTAACTGTTACAAAATAACAAAAGCAGAGTTCTTTTGTAAATAAAAGTTCAGATTACAGGGATTTCTTTGTGGAGAATAATTGTTATATAAGAAATACAAAGAGATTCTTAGAACGTAAGAAAGCGTCAGACGTTGGTCTGACGCTTTTTGCCGTGCAGGATTTATTGAAATCCAATTCAAAATATAATATGATTGTATGAATGTTAACAAAAATGGAGTGCGTAACATTAAAAAATTCATTGGTTACGCTATAATCCCTGCATAAACTCCTGAAAAGCTCTGCCACAGGATGGGATATATGAATTCGGATTGTATACAAATTCAATATCTGAAGAAATCGTGCAATCTGTTATTTCACGGCTCACAACATCGAGGTTGTGAATGAATTGCAACGCAGATTCGGGAATCAATCCAACGCCGATGCCTTCTTCTACAAAAGCAGCAGTGGTGCGTGCATCATCATTCATGCATATGATATTGTAAGAGCGTTTATTTGTCTCAAAATGATTGCGGATAATTCGTTCCCATCTGCGGTATAGAATCAGTGGCAAATTGGATAAATCGCTAAGTGTAATAGTTTCTTTTTGCACAAAGAAATGAGATGCACCAACAGCAATTAACTTTTCGCTGGCAAGAGAAACGGAGGCGAAGTTTTCATTTGCATAAGGAGTTCTAAGAATTGCGAAATGAATCGTTCCGGATTTTAATTTCTCCAATAATTCATAAGTATTTGCTTCAAAGATTTCAAAAGTAATGCTGGGATTCTTCTTGGAAAAAGCACTAATCCATTGTGTACCATAGGAAGATACGACGGAGGAAACGATGCCGACACGCACAATTCCGTGATTTTTCTCAGAAAATGACAGAATTTCATCTTTGGTTACTTTAGATAATTCGAGTAACGACAAGGCTTTGTGATAGAGGAGTTTTCCTTCATCAGTTAGCTGAATATGACGGGAGCCACGTTCAAACAGAATACAGTTTAACTCTTTTTCAAGTAGTTTCATTTGATAACTTAGGGGTGGCTGAGACATAAAGAGTTTCTGTGCAGCAGCAGAAATACTGCCTTCTTCTGCAATTGTAACAAAATATTGTAATTGTTTTAAATCCATAGGCACCTCTTATAAATAGAAGCAGATAACGGGAGTCGAACCCGCCTGTCAGGCTTGGGAAGCCTGCGTTCTACCGATAAACTATATCTGCATAGATTAATGATTAAATACAGTATAACACAAATGAATTCAATTGTTAAGAAAAATAAATATAGATATTTTTATAAAGAGATAAGAGTGCATGTGTTTTAAGAAAGTGATGAATATGTTTGAAACACTTATATTATTTAAGAATGATAGGTAATAGAACAAAGAAGATTAATAAAAAGCTGGTAGTGCATAATTATAAAAAGAATGTGAGAAAATATAAAAATATATTTGACATTCAAAAAGAAAGATGATATTCTGTATATAGTTCAGCAGTGTGAACGGTTAAAGTAAATGAAAAGAAAAGTCGATGAACAAAATAGTATCTAATGTATGAGCATCACAGAGAGTTAGCGTTGGTGGAAGCTAATATGGGAGTCTTTAGGGAATGGGTTTGGGAGATGCATTGGGGAACGCTGATAAGCAAGTAGCTGATGACGTGACCTCACGTTACAGGGGTAAGATATGAGTAATGAACGAGTATCTAAGAATGAGTATGATAGCAGGTGGCATATCCGGACTTCGTCGGATGTGTCTTTTTTATTTTATTAAGAAGTTCTTCG
>DGTC01000047.1 GCA_002394205.1 Lachnospira sp. UBA4346
TGAAGGTAAGGCTCCAGTTGGACGTAAGAGCCCAATGACACCTTGGGGCAAGCCTGCAATGGGTCTTAAGACTCGTAAAGCTAAAAAGTCATCTAATAAGCTGATTATCAGAAGAAAAGATGGCAGAGGTATTAAGTAATAATTAACTGAGAAACATTCAAGATCATAAGGAGGTTTAAACCTATGGCTCGATCACTGAAAAAAGGACCATTCGCTGATGCAAGCTTACTTAAGAAAGTAGAAGCTGCTAATGCATCAAATGACAAGCAGGTTATCAAGACTTGGTCTCGTCGTTCAACAATTTTCCCACAGTTCGTAGGACTTACAATTGCTGTTCATGACGGAAGAAAGCACGTACCTGTATATGTTACAGAGGACATGGTTGGACATAAGCTCGGTGAGTTCGTTGCAACAAGAACTTACAGAGGACATGGCAAAGACGAAAAGAGAAATTAGTAGTTATCATTTGAAAGGAGGTTTTAATCCATGGCAAAAGGACATAGATCCCAGATAAAGAGAGAAAGAAATGCTGTTAAGGATACAAGACCAAGCGCAAAGTTATCATACGCTAGAGTATCTGTTCAGAAGGCATGTTTTGTATTAGATGCGATTAGAGGCAAGAGCCTTGAAGAAGCTTTGGGTATTGTAATGTACAATCCAAGATATGCTTCATCATTAATCGAAAAGTTATTAAAGTCAGCAGCTGCTAATGCTGAAAACAATAATGGAATGGACCCAAGCAAGTTATATGTAGAAGAGTGCTACGCAAACAAGGGACCAACAATGAAGAGAATTAAACCAAGAGCACAGGGTAGAGCTTATAGAATCGAAAAGAGAATGAGCCACATCACAGTTGTATTAAACGAAAGATAATTCGTTCAATGCACACTGTGCATGGTGCACAGGGTAAGACTTTTGGAAAGAATATTTCCTCAAGATTAGAAAGGAGATTTAAATGGGACAGAAAGTTAATCCTCATGGTTTGAGAGTCGGCGTTATCAAAGACTGGGACTCAAAGTGGTATGCAGAAGATAACTTCGCAGATAACCTTGTAGAAGATTATAACATTAGAAAATTCCTTAAGAAGAAGTTATATGCTGCAGGAATTTCAAAGATTGAAACAGAAAGAGCTTCAGATAGATTAAAGATTATTATTCACACAGCTAAGCCAGGTGTTGTTATTGGTAAGGGTGGTGCTGAAATCGAAAGCTTAAAGAAGCAGGTTGAAAAGCTTACAGCTGCTAAGAGATTAAGCATCGACATTAAAGAAGTTAGAAGACCTGATAAGGACGCTCAGTTGGTAGCAGAAAATATCGCTAGCCAGTTAGAAAATCGTATTTCTTTCAGACGTGCAATGAAGTCTTGCATGGGAAGAACAATGAAGCAGGGCGCTAAGGGTATTAAGACATCTTGTTCAGGACGTCTTGGTGGAGCTGATATGGCTCGTACAGAGTTCTATAGCGAAGGAACAATTCCACTTCAGACACTTCGTGCTGATATTGATTACGGTTTCGCTGAAGCAAACACAACATACGGCAAGGTCGGTGTTAAGGTTTGGATTTATGAAGGAGAAGTACTTCCAACAAAGGCGAATGCCAAAGATAATAAGGAAGGGAGCGATAAATAATGTTACTACCTAAGAGAGTTAAACATCGTAGACAGTTCCGTGGTTCAATGGCTGGTAAGGCTACAAGAGGTAACAAGATCACTAACGGTGAATTTGGTATCGTTGCAACAGAACCATGTTGGATCAAATCAAACCAGATAGAAGCAGCCCGTATCGCTATGACACGTTACATTAAGCGAGGCGGTAAAGTATTTATTAAGATTTTCCCAGACAAGCCCGTAACAGGTAAGCCAATCGGCGTTCGTATGGGTAAAGGTAAAGGTAACTTAGAGTGCTGGGTAGCAGTAGTTAAACCTGGACGTGTAATGTTCGAAATCTCAGGAGTTTCTGAAGAACTTGCAAGAGAAGCTTTACGTCTTGCAACTCATAAACTTCCATGTAAGTGTAAGATTGTTTCGCGTGCAGACTTAGAAGGCGGTGATAACAGTGAAAATTAATAACTATGTAGAAGATTTAAGAGCAAAATCAGCTGCAGAATTAAACGATGAATTAGTAGCTGCTAAGAAGGAACTTTTCAATTTAAGATTCCAGAACGCAACAAACCAGTTGGATAATACAGCAAGAATCAAAGAAGTAAGAAAGAATATTGCTAGAATTCAGACTGTTATTGCGCAGATGAATGCATAATTAACGCATAAGTTCATGCATTGTTGACTATTTATTCCTAGAAAGGAGAACCGACTGTGGAAGAGAGAAATTTAAGAAAGACTCGTACAGGTAGAGTTGTAAGTAACAAGATGGATAAGACAGTTGTTGTTGCAGTTGAAGACAACGTTAAGCATCCACTTTACAATAAGATTGTTAAGAGAACTTACAAGTTAAAGGCTCATGATGAAAACAACGAATGCTTAATCGGTGATGTTGTTAAGGTTATGGAAACAAGACCATTATCTAAGGACAAGAGATGGAGATTGGTTGAAATCATCAGCAGAGCAAAATAATTTTTGTTAAATAAAAGAATGTTAAATATAGAAACGACAGAATAATATTTAGCGTTGATATTACTGAAAGGGGTAGTATTATGGTACAACAGGAAACCAGACTTAAGGTTGCCGATAATACAGGTGCTAAGGAAATCCTTTGCATCAGAGTTATGGGTGGATCTACAAGAAGATATGCGAATATCGGTGATGTTATTGTCGCTACTGTTAAAGAAGCAACACCAGGCGGCGTTGTTAAAAAGGGTGACGTAGTAAAGGCCGTTGTTGTTCGTACTGTTAAAGGTGCACGTCGTAAAGACGGTTCATATATTAAATTCGATGAGAATGCTGCTGTAATTATCAAAGACGATTTAACTCCTAAGGGAACTCGTATCTTTGGACCAGTAGCAAGAGAGCTT
>DGTC01000057.1 GCA_002394205.1 Lachnospira sp. UBA4346
TCCTGCATATCCTTATTATATGCAAGAGGAATTCCCTTCATTGTAGTAAGAAGACTCATTAAAGCACCGTATACACGACCGGTCTTACCACGAACAAGTTCAGCAATATCCGGATTCTTCTTCTGTGGCATAATAGAACTGCCTGTACTATAAGCATCATCTAATTCAATGAATTTATATTCATTTGAGTTCCAAATGCAGATTTCTTCTGAAAAACGGCTTAAATGCATCATAATAGTGGAAAGCGCATTTAAGAATTCGATTAAATAATCTCTGTCAGATACAGAATCCATACTGTTTAATGTAGGACCGGTAAATCCTAATAAAGAAGCTGTTAATTCTCTGTCAAGCGGATATGTAGTACCGGCTAACGCTCCGGCACCGAGAGGGCAGTAGTTCATACGCTTATAGATATCGGCAAGACGAGAACGGTCACGCTTAAACATTTCAAAATAAGCACCAAAGTGATGTGCAACGGTTACTGGCTGTGCTTTCTGTAAATGTGTGAAGCCCGGCATATATGTTTCTGTATTTTCTTTCATGATACGAAGGATTACCTGCATCAATTCGTATAATTCTGCATCCACATTGCATACTTCATCACGTGTAAACAGACGCATATCTAAGGCAACCTGATCGTTACGGCTGCGTCCGGTATGCAATTTCTTACCAACGTCACCGATACGTTCAATTAAAGTTGCTTCCATAAATGTATGAATATCTTCATATTCATCAGTAATTTCTATAACACCATTTTCAATATCAGATAAGATGCCCTTTAAGCCATCCTGAATCTGCTTGCTTTCATCCATGGAAATGATACCCTGACGACCAAGCATTTCGGCATGTGCAATACTTCCGCGTACATCCTGACGGAAAAACTTCTGATCGAAAGAGATTGAAGCATTAAAATTATTTACCAACTGGTTTGTTTCTTTTGTAAATCGTCCACCCCAAAGTTTCATAGTAAGGAGCCCTCCTTTTATTCGTTGTTATTTGTAGTATCTTGTTTGTTTTCTGTGACATTCTTTGTATCTGGTGCTGAATCTGTATCGTCAGATGCGAAAGATGTAGTATTCACAGGTGTGTTCTGAGGAACAGAAGTTGTAGTATCTTTTTTGATAATAACATCTGATTCATTGATCAGGTTCTGTACCCATACAGGATATTTATCTGTTGTAATCTTTCCATTTTTACGGAAACGATTGAATAAATATACAGCAATTACTATCATAATGCATAAAGCAGTAATAATGCAACCCTTAATCAAATGAACCGGTGTATATTTTAAAGTAATTGTATGTGAACCTTCTGTTAAATCGCAGGCAAGCAATGCATCCTTAAATGCATACGTATTCACTTTTTTACCGTCGATGCGAACTGTCCAGCCACCGTCATATGGGATTGAAAAGAGGAATACACCATCTTTGACTGCATCCACGGTTCCTTCAATACGTGTATTTGTATGTTTGCTTACAGATAATCCGCTTTCATTTAATTTGTTAAATGCAGATACAAAACGGTCTGTTTCTAATGTGTATACAAGAAGTTCCTGCATATTTGTATCAGAATAGACTTCGATAGAATCAGCAGTTGTTACATATCCAATGTCCATGATTCGGTTGCCATTTTTTAAACCACTGAAATTTGTAGCAGAGCCATTGATATTTACGGTAACAGAATCGGTATTGTTATTATTTTGCAAATACAGATAGAGATGTCCGTTTTTAATTGGTTCAATGGTTGTATCTGTGATGGTTTTAAAATCATAAGTCAGTGTAAACATACTTGAAATATCTGTCGCTGCTTTTATGAAGCTGTTCTGGTTATCAATTCCGTTGTACATTGAATTAGGCTTCCAAGTTTCGTCAATATCAGAATTAAGCAGAAATCCGATAGGTAATGTATAATTATTTTTATAAATGAATTCACCGTCTGAACCAGTGTAATAAGTAAGTAAGCGATCTTCAGCCAGATGCTTATTGCTGATTACGTATTTTACAGAAAATAGTGAATTTGTAAGCATTGTAGCACCGTTATAACCGTATGCATTTGTTGAATGTTCAAATCCAAGATATCCGAGCAGTTCTGACATTCCGGCATTAGATGTCGATGAAAATGTAGAAATGCTATGATAGTTATGCCATGCACCGTCATTTTTAGAACGTGCTCCTAAGACTTTGTCCATACGATATAACTCAGAATCTTCTTCGGCAACAGTATCCGTTACAGTTGCTACAGCATCATAGTCTAATAAATATCCCGTTCTTCCGGTTGTACCGATACCGGTTGAATTCATATTTAATGAACATTCAATCATACATGCGGAAAATACGAAGAAGAGTAATACAGGTATTCTCCAATGTGTTTTTTTGTGTAGATATAACAGCAATGCATAAAACAGAATGAATCCACCACTGATGTATACAATCTTGAAATCATAGGTCTTATCAACAGTAAAGATTTGTTCAACAAGGAGTAAAAATGCCATTGCAATACATACAGCACTTCCCAGCTGTTTTTCTGATATTGATTCAATATGATCAAATGCTTCGTAACTCATGGTTAATACGAAGAAAATATAAATAAATGCCTGTCTGCATGGAAGACTGTTTGGATAATGGAATCCATGCCAGATAAAGTTTGGAATATTCAGGTTGAATGCAAGCAGAAAGACAAGCAGTAAAACGATTTTACCAATCTTTTCTGTTGTTTTTACTTTTTTATCCATTGCATAAAGCGGAACAAGTAAAAATACAGCAACACCACAGTAAATATTCGGATAGTGTTCAAGACCGAGATGAACGGGTACGTCAATAAGCTGTCTGGTCAACATTTGTAATACAGAAAAATATGCAGTTAGTGTCTGCGGAAATGAAATATCACTTGAAGCAGACAGACTGAATGTGTACATTTCTGGTAATAATAAACATGCGGCAAGACCGCCGGCAAGTAATGAGTAAATGCCCCAATGAAGGAATTTTTTACAATAAATGAACGGATGTTTGTTACCATCGTAAGCAAGTATTAATACAATGAAATACAAGATGACAGACATACAAACCATGATGGAAATGTAATAATTTGTATAAATACATAATCCAAGTGTAATAGTGTATAAAAGGCATTTGTTTTCATTTACAAGACGTTCCAGTCCAAGAAAAATCAATGGGACCAAAATGATGCAGTCTAACCACATAATGTTCCAACTGTAAGCGGCGATATAGCCCGACATCGCATAAAACATACCAAAGAGAGCAATAACGCTGTTTTTGTTGTGAAAATGATGTGTGATATAATAAGTCATTGCAACGCTGGCAGCACCGATTTTTAAAATGATGAGTGTATTCATAATTTCAATCATATATTTCTGTGGAAATAATATGATGAACCAGTTTGCAGGACTTGCCAGATAATAAGCATACAAAGAGGTAAAATTCGTTCCCATGCCGATATCCCATGAGTAAGTCAAGCCTTCCCCTGATTTTAACTTATGCCATAATTCAGAAAAAAATGGTGCATATTGGTGATACATATCGGAACGTAAATAGCAGTTATCACCAAATGGAAAAATTTCCTTTACATAATAAAGGGTAATCATACACAGAACCGGAACCAAAAAAGCAATCAGATATACGATATTTCCGGAAAGACGGTATTTATCTGAATTCTCTAATAATTGCAGGCTCTTTCTTTTTCGTTTTGTTTTCGTATTCAAAGCAATCCTCCCATAAATTATTGTAATGATTATTTAGAAAATAAAATCATTACACAGATACCTATTATTGTACTATATTCTGTAATTTCTGTAAATAAATGATTTTAAAGGAAACGCAAAAGAAAACCAATCGAAAATTTTTCTTGTAATCTTTCAGAAGATTCGGTACAATGAAAGGGTATGCAAAGGGGAACTTATACAATTATTAGAGGTATAAGGAGATGCATATGAGTTTCAATTATAAAAATTTGAAGAAAAAGCTAGAACAAATAGATAAAAGAGTAATACGCTATGTTGCTGTTTTTACAGTTGTTTTTTTATGCAGTTGTATTTATGGTGGACAGCGTCTTTGGGGAAAGGCGCAGACACAACAACAGCCGGCAGTACGATTAGACAATGAACAACGTGAGACAAAAGAAGCGGTAACAGTACCGCGGGAAGTATTATCGAGTACCCAGTCTGTTACGGAGGAACAATTGTATTATGTATACATTTGTGGTGCCGTTGAACAGGAAGGTGTATACCAGTGCAAAGCTGGGAGCAGGTTGTATGAAGCAATTGAACAGGCAGGCGGCTTTTTGGATGAAGCCAATAAGAGTAGCCTGAATTTGGTGGATTTAGTGGCGGATGGACAGAAGATTTACGTGCCTTCTAAGACGGAAAGTGAAGAAAGCGGTGTTGTATCAGAAGAGGTTCAGCAGCAGGTATCGAATCGCGTGAATTTGAATACAGCGAGTAAAGAACAGCTGTTGACTTTACCGGGAATCGGTGAATCCAAAGCAGAGGATATTATAAAATACCGTTCGACCAATGGAAAATTTCAGAAACCGGAAGATATTAAGAAGATATCTGGAATTAAAGAGGCTGCCTATAATAAGATTAAAGACAAAATCTGTGTGTGAGATTTAAAGAATATTACTATATAGTATAATAATCATATAAAGTAAGACAGATATGATGAAAGGAAATGAAATGGCAAGTAGAGTATTAGTTGTAGATGATGAAAAGTTAATCGTAAAGGGATTGAAATTCAGTCTTGAACAGGATGGGATGGAAGTGACAAGTGCATATGATGGGGAAGAGGCACTTACATTGGCAAAAGAGAACCGATACGATATGATTCTGCTTGATATTATGCTTCCGAAAATGGACGGAATGGAAGTGTGTCAGCAGATACGCGAATTTTCAGATGTTCCGATTATTATGCTCACAGCAAAAGGGGATGATATGGATAAGATTCTTGGTTTGGAGTATGGTGCGGATGACTATATTACAAAGCCATTTAATATATTAGAAGTAAAGGCTAGAATGAAGGCAATTCTCCGTCGTAATTTAAGACACGAAGCAGAACCGCCTAAGAATAACATTATTACAGCGGGAAGTATGCGGATTGATATTGACAGTCGTACGTTACGAATTGATGACAGAGAGATTTATTTGACGGCAAAGGAATTTGATTTGGTTGAGCTGCTTGCACTCAATCCGAATAAGGTCTATAGCAGAGAAATTCTGTTAAAAACAGTTTGGGGGAATGATTATCCGGGAGATGCAAGAACGGTTGATGTACATGTCAGAAGACTGCGTGAAAAAATCGAAGAGAATCCAAGTGATCCGAAGTATGTGCATACAAAATGGGGGGTTGGATATTATTTTAATCATGCCTGATTGTATAGATGAGGTGGAAAGGGTAATGCATTGATACATTTTAACAGAAAAGAGCAGGAAAAAACACATAAACAACGGAAGAATATCAAAGAACTCATTCATAACGGAGTATATTTACTACATAGTATTCGTATTAGATTACTTGTAATTATGTTGGTGTTTTGTTTATTGCCGATGTTATTGGTATGGTGGATTTCCAATTATTTTTACCATCAGAATCTGGTGGAAAATGAAGTTGCACAGATTCAAACCAAAGCTGCTGTGATTGCAGGTGAATTTAATGGATATGAGTCATTAACAGAAGCAAAATCAGCGGGCGTGTACGATTTGCTGGTCAGATATTCAAGTATTAATGCATTGCGTATTCGAGTTGTCAATCCGGAATTTGTTATTGATATGGATTCTTATTCTGTGGAAACAGGTAAGATTCTTGTAAATGCGAGAGTTATTCGGAGTGTAAACAGCAAAAAAAGTTATTCAGAAAGCGATTCTAAAAATGGAGCGATTGAGGCGGTTGTTCCGATTACGAATCATGGTGAAGTGATAGGTGTACTGGTATTAGATACAGATGTTTCAGAAATTATTTCATTTGAAATGGATGTTTATGTGCAAGTGCGTGTAGTTGTGACAGGACTTTTGATTATATTCGTCTTATTTGCAATTATTATCAGTAAGCGTTTTGGCAGTAAATTTAAGGAAGCATTTGCTGTGATAACAGATGTTGCAAACGGGCATGTTGAAAAGCGGTTAAAACCGCAGGGATATATGGAACTTGTTGCATTGGCGAATGATTTCAACAAAATTATGGATAAAGCATCTGCACAGGATGCAAGCCGACAGGAGTTTGTATCGAATGTATCGCATGAGTTACGAACACCGATTACGTCGATAAAAGTTTTGGCAGACTCCCTGAATATGCAGGAAGATGTACCGGTAGAATTATATCGTGAATTTATGCAGGATATTACGAAGGAAATAGACCGTGAAAGTAAGATTATTGAAGATTTGTTGTCAATTGTTCGAATGGATAACCCTGTTTCGACGCTTAATATCGCATCTGTTAATGTGAATGAGTTGATGGAAATGGTCTTGACACGTTTGAAGCCGATTGCAGAAAAGAAGAATATTGAGATTCTTTTTGAGAGCTTCCGTCCGGTAGTTGCTGAAATTGACGAGGTGAAATTTACACAGGTGTTGTCAAATCTCGTTGATAATGCGATTAAATATAATAATATAGACGGCTGGGTGCATGTATCTTTGAACGCAGATTATCAATATTTTTATGTGCGTGTAGAGGATTCCGGGATTGGAATTCCAGAGGATAGTCAGGATATGGTATTTGAACGTTTTTACAGAGTGGACAAGGCACGGTCGAGAGAAACAGGTGGTACAGGATTAGGACTGGCCATTGTTAGAAAGATTATATTGATGCATCATGGAACAATTAAGGTGCATAGTGAAGAGAATGTAGGAACGACATTTACGGTAAGAATTCCATTAAATTATGTTGAAAAGGAAAATCTATGAAACAGAATAAAAAATACTTATGGATACCGTCCGTTAGAAAATGTGTAGTAATCTGCTTTACGTTAATATTTATAGCAGGATTGGTAGCTGTACAGGGATGCGGAAGAGAAGAATCGCAGAGATATATTATTTATTATATGAATAATAATGCTGACCAGCTCGTAGAAAAAGAAATGGACATTGCAAGTGATTGTTCGAAGGAAGATATTGCAATGCAGATGTTGACGGAAATGTCAAGCAAGCAAAAACAGGACGATTACAATGTAATCAAACCCAATAATATTATTATTCAACAGATAATGCTAGACAACGATACGATGCAGGTGTATTTTTCTAAAGAATATACAGATATGAATAATGCGAGAGAAGTGTTATTTCGTTCAGCAGTTGTACATGCTTTAACACAAATTGAAGATATTAATTATGTACGATTTTATATTGATGGCGCAGAGGCGGTTTATGAAAATGGTACGGTTATTGGACAGATGTCTGCTGCCGATTTTATCGATGATGCGAGTGAGGAGATTGACAGTGTTGAGTGGAAGAATATCAAATTATATTATGCAAACAAACTTGGGGATAAGTTAATCGAACAGAATGAACAGATCGCATATAGCAAGAATGTATCATTAGAACGATTGGTTATGGAGCGGTTAATAAAAGGACCGAATAATAAGACAGAATATGCTACGGTACCAAAAGATTTGAAACTGCTTAGCATTTCTACAAGTAATGGGGTGTGTTATGTGAATTTGAATTCTGTTTTTTTGACGGAAATGGTAAATGTTTCCGGGGAAGTTTCTTTGTATTCAATCGTAAATTCACTTTGTTCTTTAGATGGTGTAAATACTGTTAAGATTATGATTAATGGAGATTCTGAGAAAACATTTCGGGAAAATATCAGTCTTTCAAATGAATATTATTATAACACGGAAATTGTTAATTAAATAACAAATAAATACGACAAAAGAAAGAGAGAAGCAATTGCAAATAAACAGACATGCGTTGCTTTCAATAAAACGACCATTAGTATACGATGCAGTTATTATTTTGAGCGCAGTAATATCTGCATTGTGCCAGTGGCATTTTTGGATGCCACTTGGATTTGGAGTCAGTATGTATGGGGCATATTGGCTGTTTTATAGAGTGGTATATTACAAGAAAGCGACAGATTCAAAACAAACCGGTAGAGACTTTTTAGAGTTATTTTATCTGGTTATCTCTATTGTCCTATTTATAGGGACATATCTATATAGTGTGCAGAAGCTGACATTGCCTGCATACGATTCAAAGCTGCAAACGCAGAATAAAATCCCATGTGAATTTACAGCCGTTATTGAGCAAATCGTACCCAAAGAATATGGTACACAACTTTATTTAAAAGAATGTAGAATCCTTATGATAGATAGGGAAGTAGTTGCAGAGTCGAAGTCAGTTCGAATACTTGCAACGGCACAACAATGCGCATATCATATTGGAGATACTGTTCGTATTCATGGGAAAATTAAAAAATTTGATGGAACACGTAATGAAGGGGAATTTGATGCTCGACAATACTATGCTTCAATAGGAATTTTATATCAAGTCAGTGTAACGAAGATGGATTGTATACAAGAAAATACAAATCGGTTTCTTCAGGGGATTGGAAAAGTAAAACAATATTTATCGCAATCGTACCAAACAATTGCAATGCAAGAAGACGTGGGGTTACTTCACTCGATGGTATTGGGAGATAAATCACAGCTATCAGCAGATGTAAAACAACTTTATCAGAAAAATGGGATTTCTCATTTGCTTGCAATCAGCGGATTACACATTTCGTTAATAGGAATGACGGTATTTAGATTATTGCGTAAATTAAATAGAACATATGTACAAGCAGCGCTTGGAGGAACTGCGTTGGTAATCAGTTATGGAATCCTTACGGGGAATGCTGTGTCTACGAGACGTGCGGTTATGATGATGATAATTATGTTTGGCGCAGAAGTGTGCGGACGGACCTATGATATAAAATCTGCATTAGCATTTGCGGTCATTGTTCTTGTTTATGATAATTCTTATGTTTTATATAATTCTGCATTTTGGTTGTCATTTGGGGCAATTATTGGTATTTGTGTGATTTCTCCTGTATTATTAGAATTTTTTATGCCATTTACAAAACAAAACGCACAAGGAAAATGCAGTAACAAGCAACAGTGGGTTCGCAGATGTGTTCAGGCATTGCTGGTTAGTATATCGGTAAGCATCATTACATTTCCGATAATACTATATAATTACTATGAATTTCCATTATATAGTGTGTTGTTAAATATTGTAGTTGTTCCGTGTATGTCGTTATTTATGATGTGCGCATGGTGCGCAGGGATTGTTGGCGGACTCATTCCGCAAGCAGGTATATTTCTCATTGGAACATCGCATTATATTTTGTGGTTTTATGAAAAAGTGTGTACACTGACACAGAAATTGCCATATGCGACGATTGTGACAGGAAAACCAAGCCTGGTGGCAGTAATTGGCTATTATATGATAATATTTTTGGGGCTGACAGTATATCGGTTAAAGTGCCA
This sequence comes from Lachnospira sp. UBA4346, assembly GCA_002394205.1. Classification (GTDB taxonomy): domain Bacteria; phylum Bacillota; class Clostridia; order Lachnospirales; family Lachnospiraceae; genus Lachnospira. The sequence goes on from DGTC01000057.1 coordinate 9,478, forward strand.
ATATCATAAAGCCATAGAAAGATCTTACTATAGACTGCCGGCTGATGAAAAAGAAAAAAAGCAGATGCAATACTGTCTGGTACGTTATAGCAAATATAAAAGGTATCGGTTAGAACTGCTGCTTGGATTGACATTGGCAGCCATTATTTTGATATATAGACCGGTACGTGGATTTGTGGTGGATATGATTGATGTCGGTCAGGGAGATGGAATCTTTGTACAGACACCTAAACGGGTAACATATTTGTTTGATGGAGGAAGTACAGATATTAAGCAGGTTGCAAAATATCGTATAATGCCATTTCTTAAATCAAAAGGGGTTACGAAAATAGATTATGTATTTATCAGTCATTCGGACGCAGACCATATAAATGGCATATTAGAAATGATAGAGCAGCAAGAGCCGCAGATTGGATGCATTGTGCTTCCGGGAATCCGCACAAAAGAGACGGATAAATCATATATGAATATAGAAGAACAGGCGGACAAATATAAGATACCGATTCAGTATGCAAATGCAGGTCAACAGATTGATAAATTGATAACATGTGTACATCCGACATTAGATTATGCATATGAGGATGCAAATGATTATTCTGCGACATATCTGGTACAATATGGAAAATTTCGGATGCTGATGACAGGAGATGCAGGAGAACACGCAGAAAATGAGATGAGGCAGAGTGGTATGCTATCGGATATATCGCTGTTAAAAGTGGGACATCATGGCTCGAAAACATCAAGCAGTGAAGTTTTTTTAGATGCTGTCACGCCGGAAATTGCCCTAATATCCTGTGGAATAGATAATCGTTACGGACATCCGGCAACACAGACGCTGCAGGCATTAGAGAAACGGAATATAGATACATACATTACAGCCAGACAAGGACAGATAACGGTTCGCACAGACGGACAGCAAATGTGGATACAAACGAAGCAGTAAGCGTTTTAAAGTTTTATTCAGAATGGTATTTTATATTTATTTATGGTATTCTTATAGAACAGCCATTTGATTTATTTTATGGAATGAGGATATTTATGAAAGTTATTAATCAACATATTAAAGAACAGGATTATATGAGTGTTTATTTGCTTTATGGGGAAGAGGCATATCTTAGAAAGCAATACAGAGATAAGTTAAGAGATGCAATCGTGGGCGAAGATACGATGAATTATAGTTATTTTGAAGGTGGACAGTGTGATTTAAAGGAGATTCAGGCGATTGGTGACACATTACCGTTTTTCTCAGAAAAACGACTAATAGTGATAGAAAATAGTGGCTTTTTGAAGTCTTCGAATGAACCGCTTGCGGATTATATTAAGGCATTGCCGGATTATTTAATTCTGGTATTTGTAGAGCAGGAAATTGACAAGAGAAATAAAGTATATAAAGCAATACAGTCAAAGGGATATGTCTGCGAAATGAAGCAACAGCCTACGTCGGTACTGATGAAATGGATTGTCGGGATTCTTGGAAAAGAAGGCAAACGTATTGACCGTGCAGCAGTTGAATTGCTGCTTGCAAAGACCGGTGCGGGAATGGATTTAATAAGGATGGAGTTAGATAAGCTCATCAGTTATTGTTCGGATAAGGCAGAGATTACATCAGATGATGTAGAGGCAATTTGTACGACACAGACAGTTAGCAGAATTTTTGATATGATTACAGCGATTGCAACAAAGAAACAGAAGCAGGCGTTAGAATTATATTATGATCTTTTAACATTGAAAGAACCGCCAATGCGAATTCTTTATTTGATTGTGCGTCAGTTTAATGGAATTTTACAAGTCAAAGAAGCATTACAGCTGGGAAAAAGTAATGCACAGATTGCATCGGAAATGGGGGTTGCACCATTTATTGTCGGGAAATACGTGACACAAGCAAAATATTTTAGTATTGAACAATTAAAAACTGCTTTATTAGAATGTGCAGATATAGAAGAACGTGTAAAGATGGGGCGACTCGAAGACAAAATGGGAGTTGAGCTAATGATTGTAAAATATAGCCAGCCATTATAAATGTAGAGATATCATCGTCACAAATGTGTATCTTTTCTGAAAAAGGTAAGAAATGAAGTTTCCTATAATATAAAAAAGACAGATGCGAGTGGGTGTGCGCATCTGCCTTTTAATAAGTACTTAATATGTTATTAAGCTAATGTGTTAACAGCCTTTGTTAAACGAGAAACCTTTCTAGCAGCTGTATTCTTGTGGAAAATTCCCTTAGAAGTAGCCTTAGAAATTTCTGCGATAGCTACAGGTAATGCTTCCTGTGCAGCAGCCTTATCGTTAGCAGCAACAGCAGCGTCTACCTTCTTTACATAAGTCTTAACTCTAGACTTGATAGCTTTGTTTCTTTCTGTTCTAACCTGTGATGTTAAAACTCTCTTCTTTGCAGATTTAATGTTA
>DGTC01000007.1 GCA_002394205.1 Lachnospira sp. UBA4346
TTAGGTGGTGGTACATTCGATGTATCTATCATTGAAATCGGTGATGGTGTTATTGAAGTACTTGCTACTGCTGGTAACAACAAGCTCGGTGGTGATGATTTTGATAACAAGATTACACAGTATATGTTAGATGACTTTAAGGCGAAGGAAGGCGTTGATCTTTCAAATGATACAATGGCACTTCAGAGATTAAAGGTTGCTGCTGAGCAGGCTAAGAAGGAATTATCTAGTGCTGCAACAACAAATATCAACCTTCCATATATTACAGCAACAGCAGAAGGTCCAAAGCACTTTGATATGACATTAACAAGAGCTAAGTTTGATGAATTAACACATGACTTAGTTGAAAAGACAGCAGAACCGGTTAAGAACGCTTTAAATGATGCAGGTCTTACAGCATCTGAACTTTCTAAGGTATTATTAGTTGGTGGTTCTACAAGAATTCCAGCTGTACAGGATAAGGTTAAGCAGTTAACAGGTCATGAACCAAGCAAGACATTAAATCCAGATGAATGTGTAGCACTTGGTGCTTCTATCCAGGGTGGTAAACTTGCAGGTGATGCCGGTGCCGGTGAAGTCCTTCTTTTGGATGTAACACCATTATCACTTTCTATTGAAACAATGGGTGGTATCGCTACAAGATTGATTGAACGTAATACAACAATTCCTACAAAGAAGAGTCAGGTATTCTCAACAGCTGCAGATAACCAGACAGCAGTAGATATCAATGTTGTACAGGGTGAAAGACAGTTCGCAAAGGATAACAAGTCACTCGGTCAGTTCAGATTAGATGGTATTCCACCAGCAAGAAGAGGTGTGCCACAGATTGAAGTTACATTTGATATTGATGCAAATGGTATCGTAAATGTATCAGCAAAGGATCTTGGTACAGGTAAGGAACAGCACATTACAATTACAGCTGGTTCTAACATGTCTGATGATGATATCGAAAAGGCTGTTAAAGAAGCTGCTGAATTCGAAGCACAGGATAAGAAGCGTAAGGAAGGCATTGAAGTACGTAATGATGCAGATTCAATGGTATTCCAGACACAGAAGGCTCTTGATGAAGCTGGAGATAAGTTGGATGCAAATGACAAGGCTGCTGTAGAAGCTGACTTAAATGCATTAAAGGCTTTAGTTGACGCTTCAGATGCTGAGAATATGACAGATTCACAGATTGATGAAATCAAAGCTGCAAAAGAAAAACTTATGGAAAGTGCTCAAAAGTTATTTGCGAAGTTGTATGAAGCACAGCAGGGAGCAGCAGGTGCAGGTCCTGATATGGGAGCAGCAACAGGTGCCGGAGCTGATACAGGTGCAAACAACTATGGTGATGATGTTGTGGATGGAGATTATAAGGAAGTATAAGAGACAACAGTTCAATATGTTACAGATTTAACAATGTGAGATGATATCTTTCAGTGATAAATTGTAGCAGCTGCCCGAAAGAGCAGTAATAAAGACTTGTTATCTTATGGAAGGCTGCAGGGGAGCAAGGTAAGGTGTTCCCGTGCAGTTTTCATATTTCCGAAACAAGCAGTTTAATTGACCTGTTAGAAGATACATAAAGGCGTTTTTCTGACAGGTTCTATTTATATGGAGGATAATCATGGCAGATAAGAGAGATTATTATGAGGTCCTGGGTGTAGCAAAGGATGCTGATGATAAGACAATTAAGAGTGCCTATCGTAAATTGGCAAAGAAGTATCACCCAGATACCAATCCGGGAGATAAAGAGGCAGAAGCGAAGTTCAAGGAAGCATCAGAGGCATATGCAGTTTTAAGTGATGCGGATAAGAGAAGACAGTACGATCAGTTTGGTCATGCTGCATTTGAAAATGGTGGCGGTGGAGCCGGTGCCGGTGGATTTGACTTTGGTGATATGGGGGATATCTTTGGCGATATTTTTGGTGGAGATATCTTTGGAAGTATGTTTGGCGGCGGAAGAAGCCGTAACAGTAATGGACCGCGCAGAGGTGCGGATATCCGTGTAAATGTACGTATTTCATTTGAGGAATCTGTAACAGGTACATCAAAAAAGATTGAAGTAACATTAAAAGATCCATGCAATTCTTGTCATGGTTCTGGAGCAAAGGCAGGTACACAGCCGGAAACATGTAGCCATTGTCATGGTTCAGGTCAGGTTGTCATGCAGCAGCAGTCTATGTTTGGTGTGATTCGAAATGTACAGCCATGTCCGGATTGTCATGGAACGGGTAAGATTATCAAAGATAAGTGTCCGGATTGTCATGGAACAGGATATATTAGTTCAAGAAAGACAATTGAAGTTAATATACCAGCTGGTATTGATAACGGTCAGTGTGTCCGTATTCAGGGCAAGGGCGAACCTGGAACGAATGGCGGTCAGAGAGGTGATTTGCTTGTAGCAGTTATGATTGCGAGCAGTCCGGATTTTGAACGTGATGGTTATAATATCTTTTCAGATGTAAAGATTAGTTATCCAACAGCAGTCCTTGGTGGAGAGATTAAAGTTAAAACTGTTGATGGAGAAGTGCTCTATGAAGTAAAACCAGGCACAGATTCAGGTACAAGAGTTCGTTTAAAAGGAAAAGGTATGCCGTCTGTACGTAATAAGGCAGTTCGTGGTGACCACTATATGACATTAATTGTTGAGATTCCGAAGAAGCTGAATAAAGAACAGCAGGAAGCACTGTTGGCGTATGACAAAGTTTTAACAGGCGAAGAGAAACATCCAAAGAAAAAGGGACTTTTTGGTAAGTAAAATAAAGGTGTGAATAAGCTGTTGCTTTTCAATGATTATCGTTGAAAAGTAACAGCTTATTTTTTGATTTATATGAAAATTAAAATCAATGCAACATTTTAAAGAGCTGCATCGTAATCTATATAGAAGATGAGAAATCAATCTTCCAAAACTGTTACAAAGATTTGTAATTGGTACAGAATTGTTCGAGCAATTGTCAAAATTTTACATCACATTTATAATGAATGGCAGTAAGATTTATGACAGAAGTACAAAAGAAAAAGAGAGGGGGAAGGTTTCATGCCTTGGCAACATTCAAAACGGGAATTTGAGGAAATCGTAAACAGGTATGGACAGGACGTATTCCGGCTGGCATATGCCAGGGTAGGAAACAGAGAGGACGCACAGGATATTTATCAGAATGTATTTCTAAAATTATATCAGAAGCGGGAAGTATTTGAGAATGAGGAGCATATGAAAGCGTGGCTGTTAAAAGTCACAACGAATAGCAGTTTGGATTTGCTGCGGAGTATCTGGCGTAACAGAATAGATTCTTATGAAGAGTATGTGGAGAACTTCGGTGGATTTGCAGATGCACAAACGGAGACAAATGTAAATGAAAAAGATGTGTGGACTGAGGTATTTCGTTTGCCTGAGAAATTAAGAGTTGTCATTCATTTGTATTATTACTATGGATATTCTACAGAACAAATTGCAGATATTACACAAACAAAGCCTGCAACAGTGCGTTCTAGATTAGACAGGGCAAGAAAAAAATTAAAAGAAAGGCTCGGTGATTCATATGTTTAAAAAAGATTATACGAATATGATGCAGCATGTGGAGCTGAATCAGGAGGTGCAGAAGCAGCTTCTTGATGAAATTTATCATCAGGCAGAAGTTCATTCAGCAGCAGTAAAAAAAGCGCATTTTACAGGGAATTCTGATGAGCATCGTGGAATTCTTCGATTATGCATGGAAAAGATTTGCATTTGGAACAGAAAATACCGAAAGTTCGAGATTGCAGGATTGTGTATTGCAATCGCTCTTGTGGTATTTTTTATGAATCCGATGGATACAGTTTTTCATTTTCAGAATAATACAGAAGTAAATATTACGTCGCATCATAATGGATTTGCCGTATATGCAGGTGAGAAAAAGATTGATTCACAAGGAGTAAGAGTAACTTTATTTGATATTGGAAATAATGCGGCAGATGCAATAACAACAGCAACATGTAGAATTGATGGAGCAGAAGCCAAATATCTTGTTTATGCGGCAAATATAAACGTACAGGCAGATGAAAAACAAGAGATAGATACAATAGCATATACTTTTGCACAAGGAAGTGGAGGTATAGGGACACGTATCGCATGGCCGGATGAGTTGCAGGAGTTCTATGAGGATGGACATCCATATGATGATGCATCAAGAAAAAAGCAAAATTTATTTAGAAAGTCATTTGAACAATATTGTGAAAAAAATAACACAATACAGCAAAGATTTAAAGATAATGATACAAATTTATATTATATGATCCAGTATCATGATAATCCATATCAAATAGCATTTAAGGAACAACCGGAGCAATTGTATTTCTTCGTCAGACTGAAAAATGTACAAGATAAAAAGAAGTCTGATTTGGAGATTATACAGGACTTGCGGAAACAAATTGAAAATACAAGATTTACAATTAGTGTTGCGTATGCGGATGGAACGAATGAAGAACAGACATATGGAATGAAAGTGGAGTATCAGAATACATTGGTTTATATGGATATATATGAGATGGAATAAATTCAATGTTATGTTGTAAGTTGACATTGCATGAGAAGTACTTCAATTAAGTATTTCAGATAGGAGGCTATTATGAAAAAGGCGATATTGTACAAAGCGGCATTTATATTGGCAGCAATGATGTTTGCAGGGTGTGGAAGTACAAGCAAAACAGAGGAGACAGCAAACGGGAGCAGAACATTGTTCACAGATGTTACATTTACATCAGAGAGTTCCTATGGAGAGGATTATTTTCATACAGGCGGAACAAATTATATAACAAAAGGTCAGGATGGGCTTTATTATTACATTGATGCAAATGAATATTGCTTGAAAGTTTTTAATCCGGAAACAGGAAAGAGTACAGTGCCTTGTGATAAACCGGATTGTGACCATATATATCAATGTGATGCACATATGGATTCATTTGAGTATGCACTAGAGAGTTTATATGCGTATGGCGGGCATCTTTATGCCATTCGTATGACACAGGGAGTATATTCGCTGGAGCAGATGGATTTGGATGGGGCAAATAGAAAGAATATAGGAACATTATCGAATGTAAAGCCGGGAGGTAAAATAGTGGATTATACAGTTGTATTTTATAATGATAGTGTATATTACAATACATTCGATGAAAATGACAGAGAGGAAGATGCACTGATTTGTATGTCACTGCAAACGGGAGAAAAGAAAAGTGCCGTGAAATGTCGTGATATAGAAGGGAAGAATGTAAGCGTTGTTAAAGTGTACGGAGATAAATTATTCTTTTTAGCAGGAAAAAGAAGCGTTGTAATGAATGGTCAGGAAACAGGTGTGCAGATAGACAATATCGGTTTATACGAATATGATGCTACAGATGAAAAGGTATTTCCGGTTGTCAGGGGAAATATATCAGGATATGCATTTGATATCAGGGAACAGAAGTTATATTATAGTATCATTCAGGAAGGGTTGTTCTGTATGGATTTGCAGACAAAGAGTGAGAAAAAATTAGTAACGTATACAGACGATTATCCATACGCATATGAAGTTAGTGTTGACGAAGCGTATATTTATACAGTGATTACCAATCGTAAACGCGGGGAAAATAGTGAAGATGAGAAATTTGCAATAACAATTTATGATAAGACAGGAACGAAGGTAAGGAGTCTTGCATATCGCAATAAGAAATCATCAGGAAGGATTTGTTACGGAGATGAAAAATATATATTTTTGGAAAAAGATAGTGGTGTGTTAAATTATATGTATATTCCGAAGAAGGAAATTGAAACAGCACAGTGGATAGAGAAAGAATAAAATTTGTTTTATGCGGATTTGCGGGATAAACAGATAAAGATGGGAATATGGATTATGAATTTAAAATCACATTTTATAAAGTATACTCATATTTTATATTATAAAACAGAAAGTATTTTTAGATATATATAATTGAGATGCAATCAGTTTCTGTATGCTAAAAATAGGTTGTTTTTATAGAATAAGAAACGAGGAGCAGGGTATGAAATATAAAAATGTATTTGAAAATCATAATCAGCAGAGTATTTATCAAGACGGGCAATTTGAGAAGAATGATACGTATTTGTTTGTAGAAGAGGATAATACCGTATATGAAGTAAGTACGTTATGTTTGAAACAGCGTAAGAATTTAAATAAAGAGAACGAATAACATCAAAGTGAAAATATCATATGATAAAAGGTATCTGTGAACGTGTTATAGACGATTCACAGATACCTTTTGTTAATGCTTTAACAATTCTCTCAATGGTATATTAAAGAACGTGTAAGTTAGTTGCAGCCACATCCGCCGCAACCACCGCAGCCGCCGTCATTGTTTCCGTTGCAGAATAAGAGAAGTAAGATAATCCAGATAAGATTATTGTTGTCATTGCCACAACCACATCCGCCGTTATTGCCGCAGCTGTTTGATAAAATTAAGAGGAGAATAATCCATGTGCATGAAGAGCATCCGCCTAATCCTCCAAAATCACCACATCCGTTGCAATTTGTTGCTGCTAAGTCACTCATTTTAAGACCTCCAATTTTTATTTACAATACAATAATATGTATTACTGCTTGTATGTGTTACAGAAAGATTTTGCAACAATTTATTGCATTATGAGTGGGTTTGTTATATTATCTAAATTGGTCTGATTTAATTCATAATTAGGAAGTTGTGAGATTTATCTAAGAAAATAGATAGAATATAAGACAGAAGTAATTAAAAATATAAATGTCAATTTTGGAGGCGAACAATGAAAGTATCAGTAATTATTCCGTCATTGAATCCAGATGAAAAACTGGTTCAGGTGGTGGATTCTCTGATTACAACAGGGTTTGAGGATATCATTATTGTCAACGATGGCAGTGATACAGCACATATGGCACCATTTGAAAAAATATCAGCATATTCGCAGTGTACAATTCTTACGCATGATGTGAATAAAGGAAAAGGTAGAGGACTTAAGACGGCATTTGAATATTGCATTAAGCACAGACCGGATATTGATGGTGTTGTTACGGTCGATGGTGATAATCAGCATAAAGCGACAGATGTACGTGCATGTTGTGAAAGAATGATTGAATTAAAAGATCAGGTTATTTTAGGTGTACGTAATTTTTCAGGAAAAGATGTTCCTTCAAAAAGCCGTATCGGTAATCATATGACAAGTTTTGTATTTAAGTTTGCATGTGGATTGAATATTTCTGATACACAGACTGGACTTCGGGCAATTCCATATCAGTGGTTACAAGATTTTATGCAGGTAAAAGGAGAACGTTTCGAATATGAAACGAATATGTTATTAGAGCTTCGTCAGAAGAATATTGATTTTACAGAAGTGCCGATAGAGACAGTATATATTGAAGAAAATGCATCAACACATTTTCATCCAATTCGGGATTCGTTGAAAATATACGGTGTGATTTTTAAATTCCTGTTTAGTTCCATTGCCTCATCGGTAATTGATTTAGCAGTGTTTACCATTGTAAGTGCAGTTTTGAATGGGATGATAAATACATCTGTCAAAATTTTTACGGCGACAGTTGTTGCGCGTGTTATTTCGTCCATATTCAATTTTACATTTAACAGAAGGGCTGTTTTTGAATCAAAAGGAAGTGTGAAATCTTCTCTGGTTCGGTATTATGTTTTATGTGTGGCACAGTTGTGCGTTTCCTACTTGCTTGTATACTGTGTGACAAGTCTGTTGTCATTAGGACAGGTGCTGACAGTTGTGGCAAAGGCAGTAATTGATACCATTTTATTTGTAATTAGTTTTCAGATTCAGAGAAGATGGGTATTTAAGAAATAAAGACAGATAAGGAGAAAAGAAATGGCGGACCTTAGAAATACAGAGGATACAGATGAAATTGATTTAATCGATTACGAAGAACTGTCAAAGGCGATTCGTGAGATAGATGAGGAGAAACCGGAAAAAGAAAAAAAGGCGGTGCAGAAACGCCAGGTATCAGATGGTAATAAAAGACGTGTTGTTCCAACACAGAAAAAAAGAAAAAAGAAAAAAACAGGTGTAGGTGTATGGGTGTCAAGAGTGCTTATCAGTGTTGTTCTTACATTGGTTTTACTTTGTGTTGGTTTATATGGTGTTATGGCACTGCTTGTTTACGGACCGTCAAAAACTGCAAAAGACCAGTTTGTTATGTCGGTACAGGAGACAAGTGCAATTGGATTTTTAGCAAATTGGTTTTGCTCAGATGAAGAAATTAAAGAAATCAAAGAAAGAAATTCTGTAAAAGATACAGATGAAGTTACGGACACAAGCCTTGTTACGATTGATGAAGCAGCGCAAAACGAAGATATTCCGGATATTCAGGTGGAAGATGTAAAGGGTGCTACTTATAGAGGAAAGATAATGATCATCAAAGATCCTTCACGTTTATTTGTGGGTACGGTAGATGGTTTTGGAAACAAGCAGGGAATGGTTGTTTCAGATATTGCAGCAAGATATGGCGCAATTGCAGGTGTCAATGGTGGAGAATTTGTTGATGGAGAAACAACCTACACAGGTATGCCGGTTGGATTGGTTATGGTCAACGGAGAAGTGTTAAATGGTAATTCCGGAACGGCATATCATGTTACAGGTATTACGTTTGATAATAAACTTGTTGTCGGTAATATGACAGCCGGTCAGGCAAAAGAAAAGAATATTAGAGATTGTGTAAGCATTAGCAACAGCATTGGACCATTTCTTGTAATTAATGGAGAAGCACAGGATGTATCCGGTATTGGTGGCGGTATTAATCCGAGAACTGCGGTTGGACAGGCAGCAGACGGATCAATTATTCTTTTAGCGATTGATGGAAGACAGGCAAACAGTCTCGGAGCATCCTTCTCAGATCTTCAGGATATTATGTTACAGTACGGTGCAGTAAATGCATCTACAATGGATGGCGGTACATCAACACAGATGTACTATAACGGTGAAGTTATTAATACACCATATTCACCAACAGGACCTCGTTCATGTCCAACATCATTTTTGATTAAATAATCATTAGAAGATTGTGAATACATGAAAGAGTTAAATTTGGAGGAAGATATGGTAAATAAGATGTCAAAAAGAAAAAAAACAAATGGATTTAAACGATTTTTAATGATTTATACAGCAGCATTGGCAATTGTTATTTGTCTTGTTTGGATTTTGTTATATGGATTGTTAAAAGATTATGAAGGCGGTCGTCCGGCTTCAACGATGGATAAGATTATTAGTCAGTTTACGGTTGATAATGTAGAATCTCTGTTGAATAATTCCGGCGTAACATATAATGAATTTGAAAGCAATCAGATTGTTGCAACTTACTTAAAAGGACAGCTTACAGCAGGTGCGGCAAATTATAAGAAAAAGAGTGGCGAATACGCAGAAGAGAATCCGGTTTATGTTGTTTATGCAGGTGAAACTGCAATTGCAAAAGTAACGCTTGCAGCGGACGGCAAGAATGGTCACAATTTCACAAAATGGAAGATGGGAGCTATTTCTTTTGATGGATATGCAGATAAGAAACAGAATAACAGTGCAGTAACCATTCAGGTTCCAAAGGGTGCGCAGTTGTCTTTAAATAATGTGCCGGTATCTGCACAGTATATTTCTGCCGATGATCAGTTATTTGATCCATGTAAGCATGTAGCAGATTACGTTACACCGCCGGTTGATACGGTATATACAATTCAAGGTCTGTTGGTTAAGCCGGAGATTTCTGTTGTATTGAATGGTACACAGTTGACCATTCAAGAGGATACGAAGAAGAATACATATACAGCATTATATCCAGCAGATGATACGTTGCTTGCGCAGCAGCAGGATTATATTAAGACAATTGCAGAAAGTTATGGTAAATATATTATTAACCGAGGCAGCCTTTCTACATTATCAGGTTACATGGTTGGTTATGCGAAAGATTATGTAAGTGATATTCCGGCTGTATGGGCATTCCTTTATGGAAAAACATACACATATGAATTCCAAAATGAGAATATTACAAACTTTAGTAAATATTCTGATAATTGCTTTTCATGTGATGTTTATTACGATTTATACGTAGATTATCAGACAGGAAATACAACATACAATACATCACTTACTTATACATTTGTAAAAATCAATGGTAAATGGTATGTAGCGGATTTCATTATTAACTAAATAGTGCATAATTCATAGGAATATGAAGCATAAATATAATAGGCAGATTCGTATTGATCTGCCTATTGTGTTACTTATTTACAGAAATAACAAACCATATGAGCATACGGATATGTTTGTTTATCTGGTAGATTCGTGGTAATGAAATATTCTGAATAGGATGCGGATAACTCCAGATATGGAGAAGAGGATAAAGAAGATGACAGATAAAAAGAAGAATTTTTTGGTTCAGGGTGGAATATTAGCACTAGCTGGTATTATTGTGCGTATTATTGGAATGTTTTACAGAATTCCACTTGTTAATATCATTGGAAGTGAAGGAAATGGTATTTATAGTACGGCATACAACGTATATAATATTATGCTGGTATTGTCGTCATACGGATTGCCGATGGCAGTATCGAAACTTGTCTCTGCAAAATTTGCACAGAAACGGTTTAAAGATGCAGCACAGGTATTTCGCTGTGCTTTAACAACTGCTGTGTGCACAGGTGGTATCGCTGCGTTTTTATTATATTTTGGCGCAGATGCAATTGAGCACACGTTTTATAAAGGTGTTCCGGGTGTGGCGATTCCATTGAGAATATTAGCACCGACAATTTTTATTGTTGCTATCCTGGGAGTTATGCGAGGATTTTATCAGGGGCAGGGAACGATGGTTCCGACAGCAGTTTCACAGCTGTTAGAGCAGATTGTCAATGCAATTGTTAGTATCCTGGCAGGATATTTATTAATAAAATCACACAAAGATTCAGTTAATATGTCAGCATATGGTGCGGCAGGCGGAACATTAGGAACAGCTTTTGGTGCGTTTTCGGCGTTACTGCTGATGATTTTTATATATCAGATAAATCGCAAATCGTTTCGTAGAAAAGTTCGAAAAGATCCACATACACGGAGAATTCCAAACAGACAGGTATATGAAATTATTGCAATGACAATGATTCCTATTATTATTGGTCAGACATTCTATCAGATTAGTGCAGTATTAGATGACATGATGTTTAACAATATGATGGTTGGCAAAAATATTTCGGCAAATATTGCAAATGACCTTGGAAATTTTAATTCCAGTTATGCGTTGTTGATAGGAATTCCACAGGGGGTTGCTTCCGCATTGTCTTCTTCCATGTTACCAAGTATTGTGGCATCTTATAGTACAGGGAAACGTCATGCGATTAACGCAAAGATTACAAGTACATTACAGACCAATATGTTCATTGCGGTACCTTCTTTTGTAGGATTATTCATCCTCGGAGAACCGATTATCCGTTTATTGTTTTCCAGATATGACAGCCATCAGGGTGGGATGATGTTGAAAATCGGTGCGGCAGCAGTTATTTTCTATACATTAGCAACAGTTACAAGTTCGGCTTTGCAGGGGATAGATAAGATGAATACACCGGTAAAACATTCCTGTATTTCACTGATTGTTCATATTATTGTTGTATTTTTATTACTAAAGTTTTCAAGAATTGGAATTTATGGTATAGTAATAGGAAATGCATCATTCCCAATTCTTATTTTCTTGTTGAATTTAAGAACACTGAATAGAGAAATAGGTTATAGAATTCGTTTTAAAAAGATTTTCTTTGCACCGACAATTTGTTCATTGTTTATGGGAATTATCATATATTTTAGTTACAGAATTGTATATGCATTGACATCAAATAATCTGATTACATTATTCTTTACTTTTATTATGGCAGGTGTTTCATATTTTGGACCAATGTATATTGGTAAAAAGAAGCGTATTTTCTAAATATTAATCATAATAGAAAAAGAAAATGCAAGATTGTAGATGAGAATGGAGATAAGTATGCTGTGTGAAAATTGCAACAAAAGAGAGGCTACAATTCATTATACGGAAGTTGTTGGCAAAGTACGTTCAGAGCGGCATTTGTGCGGACAGTGTGCAGCACAACTTAATTTGACGGGAGATAATGAAAAAATAGAACAGAATTTTCCGTTTGTGAAACTATTAACGGGTCTGTTGGCATCAGAAAGTTTGCAGAATGATTCAAATGATTATTTTGCCGGTCAGGTCAGTTGTCCACGATGCCATATGAGTTTTCGGGAGTTTACAAGAACGGGAAAGTTTGGTTGCGCAGAATGTTATGATGTATTTGGACCATTGATAGATGAAAATATAAAAAAATTACACGGCGACAATGTTCACTGCGGTAAAGTATATTTTAAGAAAAAAGATTTGTGTCCGGAAATGGATACATCCGTTGAATTGCAGATAGAAGAGTTACTTACACAACAAAGAGAAGCTGTTTTACTGGAAAATTATGAGTTGGCAGCACAATGCCGTGATAGAATTCGGGCACTTCGGGAAAAGAGCAGTCAGAATTAAATCAAATCAGAAAGGGGAAGGCAGGAATGCTCAGGTGGTTTGAACAGAGTGGCAGAAATAGCGATGTCGTGATTTCAAGCAGGGTTCGCCTTGCAAGAAATTTGAAAAAATATAATTTTTCATTAAAACTAGGCGTAAGAGAATCACGCATGATGACAGATGAAGTGATGAGTCGCTTAGAGACAATTACAGAGTTTGCAGAATATAGCAGATATGATTTCAGAGATTTGGATGAAGAACAAAAAGAGGCCATGAAAGAGCGGCACTTAATTAGTGAGTATTTGCTAGGACAGGAAATTGCAGCAGGTTTTGCCTCTCATGATGAAAATATCTCAATTATGATTAATGAGGAAGATCATATTAGAATTCAGTCGTATGTGGCAGGGATGGATGCGAAAAAAGCATATGAACTTGCAAGCGAAGTAGATGATCATATTGGTACTGTTTTTGAATATGCATATCATGATAAATATGGTTATTTGACGACATGTCCTTCTAATGTAGGAACAGGAATGAGGGTTTCGTATATGCTGCATTTGCCGGCATTGACAGGAAATGATAAGATTTCAGGAATTGCATCAGAAGTGGGCAGATTTGGACTTGTTCTAAAAGCTGTATATACAGATACCAAAGGAAAATGTATGGGAGACATTTATCAGCTGTCTAATTTAGTAACTTTAGGAAAATCAGAACAGGATTTGATAGAAAATATCAATAAAATAGCGGAACAAATTATTAGTCAGGAAAGAGCTGTCAGAAAAGAATTTATTAAAAAAAGATATATGACGGCATTAGATAGTGTAAGCAGATCATATGGAATTCTTAAGTATGCAAGAAAGCTGACATTGGCAGATGGAATGTTATTATTATCACAATTGCGAATGGGGCTTGAAGAAGGTTTGATACACGAAGCATCCGATTACGAAACGTCAGTGTATCAGTTAATGATTGGTATACAACCGGCAAATTTACAAATGATGAATGATAAAGAAATGTCACAGGAAGAGATAGATATTAGCAGGTCACAGTTTATTAGAGATAATTTACCAATGATTCAATAAAATAGTATGGCAGACGGTACAGTGACACAATAAACGTCAGCAGAAATGGAGCGTAAGTATGCAGAGCAGATATACGAAGAAAGCGCAGGAAGCCTTAAACCATGCGGCTGAGACAGCGGCAATGTTAGGGCATGCGTATATCGGGTCAGAACATTTACTTTTAGGGTTGGTACAGGCAGAAGATAGTTTAGCATCGACGATATTGCTTAATAATGATGTTACAGATGAGAAAATAACCAATCTTGTATATCAGTTAATTGCACCGGACAGTGCAGTTAGCGTAAAGGAACCGACTGGTTATACACCGCGGGTTCGAAAAATATTAGAGGATGCAGCAAAGGAAGCGATTCGATTTCATTCCGAGCTGATTGGTACAGAGCATTTACTAATTGCAATTATCAAAGAATCAGAGAGTGTTGCATCAAGATTGCTGACAACGATGGGAGTCAGTATCAAGAAGATATATGTGGATATTTGTGTGGCAATGGGAGAAGATGCCAACGCATATCGTGAAGATTTTCAAAATGGAAGACCAAGAAATAAAGATAACAAATCTACACAGACACTTGATCAATACAGCAGAGATTTAACAGAACTTGCAAGAGAAGGAAAATTAGATCCGGTAATTGGAAGAAATGAAGAGATTCAAAGAGTTATTCAGATTTTAAGCAGAAGAACGAAGAATAATCCATGTTTAATTGGAGAACCGGGTGTAGGAAAGACTGCAATTGCAGAAGGGCTTGCTGCTCGAATTATCGAGGGAAATGTACCGGATGATTTGAAAAATAAGAGACTGTTGACCTTAGATTTATCCGGAATGGTAGCAGGTTCAAAATATCGTGGTGAATTTGAAGAACGTATAAAAAGAGTAATTGCAGAGGTTCGTCAGGCAGGAAACATTTTGTTGTTTTTAGATGAACTTCATACAATCATCGGTGCAGGTGGTGCAGAAGGTGCGATTGATGCATCCAATATTTTAAAGCCGTCGCTGGCTCGTGGTGAAATTCAGTTACTTGGTGCAACTACGATGGAAGAATACCGCAAACACATTGAAAAGGATGCCGCATTAGAACGAAGATTTCAACCGGTTAAAGTAGAAGAACCGAGTGAGAAAGAGGCAGTAGAGATTTTAAAAGGACTGCGTGCGAAATATGAAGAACATCATCATGTAACCATTACGGACGAAGCATTAGAGGCGGCAGTAAAACTTGCAAAGAGATATATTAACGATAGATTTTTGCCGGATAAGGCAATTGACTTAGTAGATGAAGCATCTTCGAAAGCACGATTGAATGGCTATACGGTACCGGAATCTATTAAAAAAATAGAAAATGAACTTCAGGAATTGGAAGAAGAAAAGGAAAATGCAATCCAGTCAGAAGCCTTTGAAGAAGCAGGAGAAATCAAAAAGAAGCAAAAACGTAAAAAGGCAAAATTAGAAAAATTACAGGCACAATGGGATGAAGAACGTAAGCACACAGGAATCGTGGTAACGGAAGAAGAAAT
Source organism: Lachnospira sp. UBA4346 (assembly GCA_002394205.1). Lineage (GTDB taxonomy): Bacteria > Bacillota > Clostridia > Lachnospirales > Lachnospiraceae > Lachnospira. The sequence continues at coordinate 15,080 of DGTC01000007.1, forward strand.
TGCAGAGGTTGTATCTATCTGGACGAAGATTCCATTACAGAAAATCGCACAGGCTGAAACGGAAAAATTGCTAAAACTAGAAGAAACGCTTCATTCACGTGTAATAGGTCAGGACGAAGCTGTAACAGCAATAGCAAAGGCGATTCGCAGAGGACGTGTAGGATTAAAAGATCCAAACAGACCGATTGGTTCCTTTTTATTCTTAGGACCGACAGGTGTAGGAAAGACAGAATTGTCAAAGGCATTAGCAGAGGCAATGTTTGGAACAGAAAATGCGTTGATTCGTGTAGATATGTCGGAATTTATGGAGAAACATACAGTCTCTAAAATGATAGGTTCGCCTCCGGGATATGTAGGATATGATGAAGGTGGACAGTTAAGTGAAAAAGTTCGCAGAAATCCATATTCTGTTATTTTATTTGATGAGGTGGAAAAAGCACATCCGGATGTATTTAATGTGTTATTACAGGTATTAGATGACGGACATATTACAGATTCTACAGGCAGAGTAGTGGATTTCAAAAATACAGTGATTATTATGACATCAAATGCAGGAGCGGAAAATATTGTTGCACCGAAAACATTAGGTTTTGCAGCAGTTACAGATGCGAAGCAGAATCATGAGAATATGAAAAATAAAGTTATGGAGGAAGTTCAAAGAATTTTCAAACCGGAATTTATCAATCGTATTGATGAGATTACAGTATTCCATATGCTGAATAAGGAGCAAATTGGAAGTATCGTGGATATCATGATTCGTAATGTAAATAAGCGGACATTAGAGCAGATGAAGATATCAATTGAACTAGACGAAGCAGCAAAGAAGTATATTGTTGACAAAGGCTATGATGAGAAATATGGAGCAAGACCATTGCGCAGAACGATTCAGACAGAATTAGAAGATAAGGTGGCAGAAAAGATTCTTGAAGGTGTAATTACCACAGGAAGCAGGGTTGCAGTCAGTGTGACAGAAGGACAACTTACATTTACAAAGAAACGTGGAAAAAATAAATAATTAACTAGCTTATTTTGTCGAAGTAATGTATAATAATGATATCGTAAATATACGGAATTTGTAGAAGGAGGAAGAATAGATGCCAGTAGTAAATGAATTAATTCGTTCAGAACAGAATGGAGCATTGAGCTTTGGTAACTATGAATTAGATACGAAGTCAAAAGTATCAGATTTTGAACATTGTGGGGATTCTTATAAGGTAAAGACATTTGCAGAGATTACAAAATTAGAGAAGAATGGTTCATTTGTATATGAATCAGTACCGGGTACAGCAGTAAATAATTTTGTCGCTACAGATGACGGCGTGAAGTTTCAGGTAGAAGGTGCAGAAGATGCACAGATAACACTTGAACTGGAAGAAGGCGCTGAATATGAGATTATCGTAAATGGAGAATCAGCAGGAAAGATGGCAACAAATATGGGTGGTAAGTTATCTTTATCAGCTGAATTTGACGGTGGTAAAGCTGTAGATATTGAAGTGAAACGTGCATAATTCCAAATTGGAATAACAATATAGAATCACAGGTATAGGTATTTGTTGCAGGATAATTTATCGGCAATGAATACCTATATTTTATATTCTGATATGAAAAGTTATTGTAATATAGAACAATAAGGAGACAGTTAAGAATGGCAAAAGCAAAAACGACAGCATTTTTTTGTAAAGAATGTGGCTATGAATCTGCAAAATGGTTTGGACAGTGTCCGGCGTGTAAAGAGTGGAATACACTTGTAGAAGAACCTGTATATTCTGATAAGCAGCCAAAAGGTGTAGTACGAATGACAGGAAATACGAAAAAGGCAGGTTCACATGCGAATCCGACACGTCTTTCAGAGATTTCAACAGAAGATAAGAATAGAATGTCTACCGGAATCAAAGAATTAGATCGTGTTCTTGGAGGAGGTGTTGTAGAAGGTTCTCTTGTATTAGTGGGTGGAGATCCGGGAATTGGAAAGTCAACGTTACTGTTGCAGATGTGTAACCACATGGCAGCAGCCGGAAAGAAAGTATTGTATATATCGGGTGAAGAATCTTTAAAGCAGATTAAATTACGTGCAGAACGTTTGCAGGAGAGCAATGATAAATTGCTTCTTTTGTGTGAAACGAGTTTAGATACGATAGAGCAGGTTTTAAAGGAAGAAAAACCGGAGATTGTTATTATTGATTCTATACAGACGATGTATCGTGAAGAAATATCTTCGGCACCGGGGAGTGTCAGTCAGGTTCGTGAATCGACATCTGTTTTGATGCAGCTTGCCAAAGGGTTAAATATTTCTATTTTTATTGTTGGTCACGTGACAAAGGAAGGTGTAGTAGCCGGACCGAGAGTGTTAGAGCATATGGTAGATACTGTATTGTATTTTGAAGGAGACAGAAATGCAGCTTATCGAATTCTGCGCGGTGTTAAGAATAGATTTGGTTCAACAAATGAAATCGGTGTATTTGAAATGATGGATAAAGGTTTAGAAGAAGTAGAAAATCCGTCAGAGTATATGTTAAACGGTCGGGCAGAAGGAGCCTCCGGTTCTGTCGTCGTATGCCTTATGGAGGGAACAAGACCATTGCTTGTAGAAATACAGGCACTTGTCTGTGATTCTAATTTTGGGTTGCCAAGACGTACAGCGGCCGGAACAGATTACAACAGAGTGAACCTGCTTATGGCAGTATTAGAGAAAAGAGCAGGAATTCACATGTCTAGCAGTGATGCATATGTTAATATTGCCGGTGGTTTAAAGGTCAACGAACCTGCATTGGATTTAGGACTTGTAATGGCACTCGTCAGCAGTTTTAAGAATCGTGCAGTTAGTGATAAGACAATAATATTTGGAGAAGTAGGACTTGCAGGAGAAGTGCGTGCTGTCAGTCAGGTACAGGTAAGAATCAATGAAGCAGTTAAGCTAGGGTTTGAAACGTGTATTATTCCGGATGTCTGTATGAAAAATATTAAGAAAACAGACAAGATAAATATTATTGGTGTACGAAATATTTCAGATGCAATTAAACTGATATAGACGAAATGAATTGAAGTGAAAATAAATAGGACACAAGTAGAGTGATGAGTGTAACATCTTATTCGTGATTTGAATGTAACAGCGAATAAGATGTTATATTTATTTATCGGAGAATCTATGAATAAAGGAAGGCGGAAAATATGTTAATAAGAAACGAATAAAGATGTATAAAACTTATGTTTACCTGACATTTTATATATTTGAATAATACAAAAAGGATAAACAGAAAAAATATAAAAAAGGTGTTGACATATTGTGAGGTAGGTGCTATTATAATCAAGTCGCTGCGGTACAGCAACGACAACAAATAAGAACTTTGATAATTGAATAGTAAAACAACCTTGAAAATTCTTTAAGAATTATTCATAAAGCGAATTGTTATTAAGCAATTGATAACATCCTTTAAAACAGTAAAACGCGAATAATGAGGTACACTTATGAAGTGTAACACTTATGGCGATTTGAAGCTAGTTAGTTTAACTGGCAGGAAGAACGAAAGTTCAACAAACACTTTTTATGAGAGTTTGATCCTGGCTCAGGATGAACGCTGGCGGCGTGCTTAACACATGCAAGTCG
>DGTC01000032.1 GCA_002394205.1 Lachnospira sp. UBA4346
GTCTCTTACGACCAGCTTTACCGATATTAATCAAGCTGTGGTCACCATTACCAACTACACCGATTGTAGCGCGGCAGATAATTGGAACCATTCTCATTTCGCCTGAAGGTAAACGAAGTGTTGCATACTTACCTTCTTTAGCCATTAACTGTGCAGCATTACCTGCTGAACGAACAAGCTGTCCACCCTTACCAGGATATAACTCAATGTTATGAATCTGTGTACCAACTGGAATTGCTGATAATGGTAAGCAGTTACCAACACGAATTTCTGCTTCTGCACCGTTCATAACTGTCATTCCATCTGTCAATCCCTGTGGAGCAAGGATATATGCCTTTTCACCATCTGCGTAGCAGATTAAAGCGATATTAGCTGTTCTGTTTGGATCATATTCGATACCAATAACCTTAGCTGGAATTCCGTCCTTACCGTTTCTCTTGAAATCGATAATTCTATATTTCTGTCTGTTTCCACCACCATGGTGTCTTACTGTAATCTTACCCTGATTGTTACGACCAGCGTTCTTCTTCTTTGAAGCTAATAATGACTTCTCCGGAGTAGACTTTGTGATTTCTGCGAAATCAGAACCAGTCATATTTCTTCTAGAAGGTGTATATGGGTTATACTTTTTAATTCCCATTATATTCTCTCCTTTCGAGCTGTGTAATATTGTTTTCTACACGTTTATTCTATCTTAAATCTTAGAGACCTTCGAAAATTTCGATATCCTTGCTATCTTCTGTCAACTGAACGATAGCTTTCTTTGTCTTAGCAGTAACACCCTGTGTTCTGCCTCTTCTCTTCTTCTTACCGTTGCTGTTCATTGTGTTTACCTTAGCAACCTTTGTGCCTTCGAACATCTTTTCAACAGCTTCCTTAACCATAGACTTGTTAGCCTCTGGATTAACTAAGAATGTATACTTCTTATCAGCCATATCAGCCATAGACTTTTCTGTAATAACCGGCTTGAGGATTACATCATAATACTGTACGTTTGCCATTATGCATACACCTCCTGAATCTTTTCAACAGCAGCCTTTGTAACAACTAACTTGTCATACTTTAAGATATCGTATGTGTTAATTTCGTTGTTTGCTTCAACCTTAACTGTTGGAACATTTCTTCCTGAAAGAACTACGTTCTTATTGTCTTCTTCAACAACTACTAAAGCCTTTTCAGCCTTTAAGTTATTTAATACTTCAACAAACTTCTTTGTCTTGATTTCATCTAACTTAAATTCATCAACAACTACGAGCTTGTTGTCTGCAACCTTTGAAGATAATGCAGAGAAAAGAGCAATTCTCTTTTCCTTCTTATTCATCTTGAATGAATAATCTCTTGGCTTTGGTGCGAATACGATACCGCCGCCTGTCCACTGTGGAGCTCTTGTAGAACCCTGTCTTGCATGACCAGTTCCCTTCTGTCTCCAAGGTTTCTTTCCGCCACCAGAAACTTCTGAACGTGTCTTTGCGCTCTGTGTTCCCTGACGTTTATTTGCAAGCTGATTCACAACTGCCATGTGTACAAGATGTTCATTTACTTCAACACCAAATACAGCATCGTTTAATTCGATTGAACCAACTTCTTTGCCTTCCATATTGTAAACAGATACGTTTGCCATCTGTGTGGTCCTCCTTCCTTAGCAAAAACTACTTACTAGCCTTTACTGTTTCTTTCAGTGTTACTAATGATTTCTTAGGTCCTGGTACTGCGCCCTTTACTAAGATTACGTTATTTTCAACATCAACTCTTACTACTTCAAGATTCTGGATTGTGATTCTCTTTGAACCCATATGTCCAGGCATTCCTTTTCCCTTGAATACTCTACCAGGTGTTGTTGCTGATCCGTTTGAACCCTGATGTCTGTGGAACTTAGAACCGTGAGCCATAGGTCCTCTTGACTGGCCCAATCTCTTGATTGCACCCTGGAAACCTTTACCCTTTGAAATAGCAGTTGCATCAATCTTATCGCCTACTGCGAAGATATCTGCCTTAATTTCGTCCTTAACTGAGTACTCTGTAGCGTTTTCAAACTTGAACTCTCTTACAAATCTCTTGTAAGGAACCTCTGCCTTGTCAAAATGTCCTTTGATTGGCTTGCTAACTAACTTTTCTTTGATGTCAGCAAATCCGACCTGAACTGCATCATAACCGTCGTTTGCAACAGTCTTTACTTGTGTTACTACACAAGGTCCTGCCTGCAATACAGTTACTGGTGTTAAAACACCATCTTCGTTGAAGATTTGAGTCATTCCGACTTTTGTAGCTAAAATTGCCTTCTTCATTGATTTTCCTCCTGTTTAATCTACAGCGGACAAGATGATATGTAACTTATGCTACGCAGCGCATCCTGTCATCCTAGAACAGCTAATATAAGTGGAACCTACACCACTGATATAACTTGTGTTTGTTGCTTCTATATTAAACCCTTCAGGATTATTACACTCTAATAATGAAAAATGTGAATCCAAAGATTAGTTCATAATCTTAAGATTAATGAATACGCCAGCTGGCATCTCTAACTTAGATAAAGCATCTACTGTCTTCTGAGATGGCTGTAAAACATCGATTAATCTCTTATGAGTTCTCTGCTCGAACTGTTCTCTTGAGTCCTTGTACTTGTGAACAGCTCTAAGAATTGTAACAACTTCCTTCTTTGTTGGAAGAGGTACCGGACCACTTACCTGTGCTCCTGTTTTCTTAGCAGTTTCGATGATTTTCTTCGCTGACTGATCGATCAACTGATGATCATAGGCCTTCAATGTAATTCTGATTACCTGATTTGCCATAAAAAAAGTCGCCTCCTTTTCGCACTTTCTAATAATAAGTACGACAAGCGGTGACTGTACACACTCCCACGTGTATCGCAACGTCTTATTCACAAAGAATAATCCATTCCTTACTACGTGTCATTTCTGCGGACTGCAGATGATATTTGGTACAGTGACTTGTCGCCAGATTCTCTCGTCAATGCAACTTGGCATTGACCTTGACATTCGCTCCACGGAAAACCTACATAATATGTAGCAACCTCACGCTTCACAGCTATCAATGTCACAGCAATGCCTAGTATACAGTATTTAATATAGAAAATCAATAAAAAATATTGTTTTTTTTTTCGTACAATCATTATAACAATACACTTATCTCTATACCAAGCATTTTATTCCAAAAACAAACTATTTTCTTATAATGATAGACATGTTAAAAGGTCATTTATTAATCTTAAATACAAAACAGACACCACTTAGTCTGTGATGCCTGCTTCTAAATAATATAATCTTATTTAACAATATGTATTCTAGAATAAATCCTCAAGAACGTCAGTCAAACTGCCAGCATTTTTCATTGTCTCAGGAAAGTATGCTACAACTCCCTTGCTCATGATATAGCCTGTAGCAAACATAAAAACAATAGTAACGCCTGTCATAACATAACAAAGTTTATCTTCATTGATAATACCTGTTAATGATGCATATACATAATAAATTGCTAAAATGTTGCCAAGATAAAATACAGAAAATCCATAAATTGGATTTATAAATGCAATAATAATACCAATAACAATAAATGGAATCACTGCTGCACTTCTTACACTCGTTACTGCAAGTGCCATCTGCAAATCAACATCCGCTTTTGCAATCTTTGCCCCCGCAAAAATAAGCAAGCAGTAAATTGCAGAAAAGAGTACTGAGAAGATTATTGTTAAGAAAAAGCCTTTTACTCCAGAGATTTTCATTTCATCTGATGAGAAAAATGAATATAACAATCCAATATAAGAATTAATCTTTGATGTAATCACTAATCCAAAGAGACCAGAAAGAATCGCCTGTACAACAATCAAAACTGCTGATACTGTTTTATCTGAATTTGATACGTACTCTCTGCCTGCGCTTGCTGGTGCCTTAAATATCTCCAAAAGCTTCTTCCATGCATTGCTTGCAACTACTTTTCCCTGCGCAACATACTGCTGCATCTGTTCTGTATTGAACTGATTCTGCTGTGCTGCATGATTATTTATCTGTCCATTATTTACATAACTGTTATCTGCATATTCATTATTTACCTGTCTATTTGCTGCCATGTTCATTTCCTGAACACTTCCCGGACATCCGCAAACTTCTCCCTCATTTAACTGTCTTCCACAGTATTTACAAAATGCCATTACTTAATTCTCCTTATCCTTATCCTTGTACTTTACAATAATTAATCTGCCATTGTCCCATTCACATCAAATACTATTGCTAAAACATACCGTCTGACATCCGCATTATATTATTTGCAGGCACATTTTATGTAAATGTTTCAATGTTTTTGTATACACCAAGCTGTTCCTCCTTAATAACTCTAATGCAATATTTTTCTGATATAGCATCAACACGCATTATAATTCAAAGTTTGGAACATTTCCCCCTTCCTCCTTTATTTAATTCATTTTCATAAAAAATAAATAAAAAATATGTATTTTTTATGAACTAACAAAATAACTATATCATAATCCCTCATTCATAGCAAGAATATTTCCTTGACCCTAATATACATCACTGCTGTGCAATCCGTTCTGCTAAATCATTTAAATATATCCAGCGGTTCATTTTCTCTTCCAATGCTGCTTCACAATCTGCCTTTTCCTGCATCAATTCATTCAGCTTACTATACTGTGTTGCTGCCACTGCAATATCCGCATCCAATGCTTCTATCTTTTCTTCCAACGCTGCAATCTCTTCATCAATGCTGTCATACTCTCTCTGCTCCTGATAAGTAAATTTCAACTTTTTCTCATGTGTGTTATAATTTTTCTTACCGTTGTCTGATATTGCTTCACCTTTCTTCTTTGGAGAACTTTTTTGAGACACATTATATATAGAAGAAACACATTTTTCATGATAATCACTAAATCCACCCTCATATTGTTTCAGGGTTCCGTCTTCAAATGCAAAAATACGATCTACAATACGATCTAAGAAGTATCTGTCATGGGAAACAGTGATGACAATTCCCGCAAAGACATCCAGATAATCTTCTAGAATCTCTAACGTCTCAATATCTAAATCATTCGTCGGCTCATCCAGAATCAATACGTTTGGCGCACTCATTAACACACTCAGCAAATACAGTCTTCTTTTCTCGCCACCGGATAACTTTGCAATCGATGTCCACTGTAACTTCGGTGGAAATAAAAACTTATCACACATCTGCGAGGCTGAAATCAGTCCATCTGCAGTCGGCACATACTCTCCGATTCCTTTCACATATTCAAGAACAGTTTCTTTCTCATTCAGTGGTTCATTCTCCTGCATAAAATATCCAATACGAACCGTTTCCCCAATCTCTACATTACCGGAATCCGGTTGTTCCAAACCTGTAATAATCTTCATCAATGTCGATTTGCCGCAGCCATTTGGTCCTATAATTCCAATTCTGTCATCTCTTAGAAAAATGTATGTAAAATCATGAATATATTCATGCCCATTGAAACTTTTACTGATATTATTTAATTCGATGGTCTTTTTGCCTAATCTGCTCTTAATAGAACTCATTTCCAACGATTGCTTCTCAAATCTCGCTCTTGCTTCTCTAGAAGCTGTCTTCATATCTTCATAACGATCTATCCTCGCCTGCTGCTTTGTCGAACGTGCTTTACATCCTCTGCGAATCCACTCTAATTCTGTTCGTAAAATATTACTTCTCTTTGCTTCCGTTGCGCGTTCAATTTCCTCTCGTTCTACTTTTCTTTCCAAAAATCCTGAGTAATTGGTATCATAACGGTATAATGCACCACGATCAATTTCCACAATGCCATTCGTTACATTGTCAAGAAAATAACGATCATGTGTTACCATAAGAAGCTCTCCTTTGAACTTCTGAATATATTCTTCAAGCCAGATAACCATTTCATTATCCAAATGGTTCGTTGGCTCATCTAATATGAGAACTTCTGTCGGTTCTACTAAAGTTTTCGCAAGTGCCACCCTTTTTTTCTGCCCACCGGACAATGTCTGTACATCTGCATCCAAATTTGTAATTCCCAATTTATTTAAAATAGTCTTCGCCTGTGCCTCACTGCTGTCCTTTTTTCCTCGTAATACAAATTGTAAAATAGTATCATTTTCTAAAAACTCCGTATTCTGTGGCAGATACGTAACTGTAACTCCCTTTCCTTTTACCACCTGCCCCGCATCTGCCTCTTCCATTCCGGCAATAATTTTTAAAAATGTTGACTTTCCAGTTCCATTGACTCCAATCACACCAATTTTGTCACCTTTATTGACACCTAACGTCACTTCATCAAACAATACCTTTTCGCCAAAAGATTTACTTATCTTTTCTACATTTAATATATTCATAAATCCTGTTCCTTCTATATTATAATTATTCTCTTATATTATTATCTATATATAATATATTTCTAACGCTGCCCTTTTTAATCGTTTCACATTAAAATAAACGCATAAAAACTTAGCAATACGAACTATCCGTATATTTTTAACGATACCGCAGCATATTATGCCAATTAATGGCGATACAATTCCCGAAACTTCTCTGCCATTTCCGGATTTGTCTTTTCTAAATGTGCAAGATGTTCTTCTCTTCGTTCAACCATATGCGCATAAGCTTTTGGATTCTTTTCCTGAAAATGCCGTGCGATATTTGCTCTGTGACTGCTCAAAATTCGAATTGCTTCCGGATTAATCTGACTTAATTTTTTCTCAATCACAAGACGTCTTCGTTCAATCTTTTCTTCTAATTCTTCTGCATTTTTACTGCTCAATGCCAACTCAGACAAATGCATTTCCAAACGTTCCAGCAACTCATCTTCATCGAACAAACCGAAACGTCCCCAGGAAACATTCTGCTCAATCATCTCTATTCCACTATCTTTATCGATTGCATCCAACATTTCTCCTGCAAACTGTTCCATTTTTGCATCTGTATCTGCACCAAATGCCCATTCAATTTCAGCTAATTGTTCATTGCTCTCAATAATGACCGTCCCCTTATCATCATCACAGCCTGCACACGGATACGGCTTCTCTATTCCTGCATCTCGAAGTGCTAAGGACATCGTTCGTCTCACAACTCCCATTTCCACCAATTCTTCCGCACCAAAGGTACGCAGCTGATCATTTACACTCCCTACATGACCGGTAATGTAAAATCGAATTCCTTTTTCCTGCAATTGGTGATAAATAATTAACAATCTGTCCGCTGCCGTAATATCCACGCTGGTAATTCCCGTGGCATCCACGATAAAATTCTTCGTATCCGGTTGGATTGCCTCTTCAATATCCTGCTGAAACGTATTAATATTTGCAAAAAATAACGCTCCGCTAAACCGGTAGAGCACCGTTTCCTTAATTGGTCTTGTATTCCTGTTCCTTCCTAAGTTATAAAATCCACGCTGTCCCGGAATAATTCCTAAAAATGTTCTCGGCGGCACCACTGCACGCATAATTACTGCAATAAATGACAAAATCACGCCAATGATAACACCGTAAATCGTACCAAGTAATAATACTCCTAGAAACGCAGCCATAAAGATAGTAAACTCTGTGCGATCTGCTTTGGCTAATTTTTTAGCCATTTTTATTTCTAAGATTCCATATAAGGCACATAATACGATTGCCGTTAATACCGGCACTGGCAAATATTGGATGAATCCCGTTCCAAATAACAGCAAACATAACATTGTAAGTGCTGCAACAACTGACATCATCTGCGATTTAACACCAAATTGATCCGCAATTCCGGTTCTCGACACACTACCGCCAACCGGACAACATCCCGTCAGTCCTGACGCAAGATTTGCTGCTGCATACGCAAGTATTTCACGATTATTATTCACTTTATAATTGTATTTTTGCGCATAATTATTGGTAGAAAGCAGACTAATCGCTACAATTACAATCGCTACAATCAAACCTTCTACAATAAATGTTTCCATATGTTGTGAAAAATAGGTTATATCCGGCATTACAATCTTAGGCAAACCAGACTGTACCTGTGGAAGCATTGCAATTCCATATTTTTTTAATGAAAAGAATCGACAGACAACCGCACTAAGCAGCATAAGCACAACCGACATTGGCACCTTAGGAATATATTTTTTTGAAACCATAATAATCGTAATTGTTGCAACACTCAATAAAAGTGAAGGAATATTTATTTTTGTTAATTGTTTCACAATATTTACAATCAACGCAATCCCTTCTCCGGTTCCCGGCTTTCCGCCAAATAGTTTCGGTACCTGCATTAAAATAATCGTTAAACCGACACCTGTGATAAATCCACCCATTACCGGTGTCGATATGTAATTTACAAATTTGCCGACACGCAATAATGCAAACAGCAATAACCATGCTGTTGTTACAAATGTCAGTAATGGTACGACATGCATTGCCTCTTCTGATTCTGCAACGATTCCCAATGATGCAAGAACACCACCCACCAATGCTGCCGGTGCTGCATCTACACCAAATACAAACTGCGGCGATGTTGAGAATATACCAAAACACAGTATTGGCAGCAATGAGCCATACAATCCATAAACAACCGGTAAACCTGCTACCTGTGCATATCCCATAGAAATCGGAATGGATACTAGTGCTACAATAATACCTGCCACAATATCTTTGGGCAAGTAAGACAATTTATAATTTCGAAACATACAAATCTCCTTTTTCTAAGATTAATCCATTTTCTGATAAACATTTCTATATTTTAATGAATATCCTTTTTGTTTCTTTAAAATTTCTTATTTTCAACTATACCATACAATAACACTTTCATCAAACGTTCTGCTCATATCAAATACACATTATAAACATTACCAGCTTTTTTATTAGCTTTATAATACAAAAATAATGTACACCCATTTAACAACAGGTGTACATTTCATAGATTGTACGAACAATCATCTTATTTAAATATAATAATCTGTCCAACTGCTCATTTCTACATTAGAGCAACTGTTTCTTTCCATTAATGTTGCTTCCATTTCTGCTTTAATCACACTCTTGTGACCGCCTTTCATGCGGTCTAACAATAAATAGAGTGCCAGTTTTCCCATTTCTTCTTTCGGAAGGCGCACCGTCGTGAGCATTGGTTGTGTATTCTGTGCCTGCTCAATATCATCACTGGAAATAATCGACGGCATATAATACCGGTTCTTATAGCGATTCAGACATTTCAACATTCCAATTGCAGTAATATCATTGGCACAGTAGATACCTGTCGGGCACTCATCTGACTGAAGAAACTTTTGCATACACTCAAACCCTTCCGCTTCCGTCTGTTTCGTTTCAATAATATATTCCGGGTCCAAATCAATATCATGTTTCTTTAATGTATCTAAATATCCTCTATATCGTGACTCATTATGGCACGCACCTACATATGCAATATTTTTATGCCCCAGTGAAATCAGATGCTCCACTGCAATCGCAGCGATTTTACTGCCGTCACATACCACCTCATCTACTTCATAATTGGTTGAATTTCGATTGACCGACACAACATTTTTAAAGCGTTTTTTAATTTTTTTCAGTGCTTCCTTATTACACTTTCCAATAATAATCAGTCCGTCACTCTTCCCCTCTACTTCCTGATACATTTGTTCAATAACATGATCCAAATCTGCATATTTACATTTCTTATCATTTGAGAAAATCGACTGATGCCATACCTTCGACAGAATACATGCATTTACATGAATTTCACTCTCAATGACACGAAGCAATTCTTCAAAAAAAGGATCCGGCTGCGACTGATTGGTTCTCGTCATCAACACATTGATATACTGTGCCTTATTGTCAGACATTCCTTTCTTTAAATTTCTGGCAGCTTCATTGACAACATAATTCTGCTCCATTGCCACTTTCCAAATTTTCTCCCGAAGCCCCGCCTGCTGACAATGATACTCCGGATTATTTAAGACACGGGAGACGGTTGCCGGCGATACCCCCACCTGCTTTGCTATATTTTTAATCGACATACACTTTCCCCAGCTTTCATTTTTCTATAAGAATCATACCTTATTTATGAAAAAAATGCAATCTTTCGGTTATATATACCCATAATTTCCATATGAATTCTCTGTATTATTATATAAAATCTTCTGTTAAATATAATATTCTACCGCAAATTCTTCTTCTTCCTCGAACAGATACTGGTAAATCTGTTTCTTATATGCATTAAAATCCTCGCTATTTCTGCGTTGTCCACGTTCGCTAATCTCCAATACCGCCTTAACTTCTCCCGGTCTGGCTGAAAGTACAACCACTTTATCTCCTAACACAATCGCCTCGTCAATATCATGTGTTACCAATATCATTGTTGTCTGTTCTTCTTTTTGGATACGCTTAATTTCTTTCTGCATTTTAATACGCGTCAATGCATCCAACGCACCAAACGGTTCGTCTAACAACAACAATGGCGGATTATTTACCAATCCCCTCGCAATCGCAGCCCGTTGTGACATACCACCTGATAACTGATGCGGATAACTCGTTTCAAACCCTTTTAATCCGACCAGTTCAATATGTTCTGCAACAACCTTACGTCGTTCCTTTCTTGATAAATGCTGCAGCCCCAACGCAACATTATCCTGAATGGTCAGCCATGGAAGCAAACGATGATCCTGAAAAACAATACCGCAATCCGAATCCGGTTTGTATACATTTGCTCCATTCCGCCACACATTTCCTTCCTTGTATCCAACCAGACCACCAATAATTTTTAAGAGTGTACTCTTTCCACAACCACTGTGTCCAACGATTGTCACAAATTCTCCTTTATTGATTGTTAAATTAATGTCATTCAAAATTGAAATCTCATCATTTCCATTTTCAAATGTTTTGTTTAAATGCGTTATCTGAACCATCGCTTCTGCCATGTTATCCCTCCTTTGCGCTTGCTGCACCTTCCTTCGAATCCTTCAACAGCAATCCTATAAAATACAATGATATATGTTACCGTTCTATTTCACTTCATAAAGAATATGATTGTGCAAATCTAACTTCTTTGTACTGATTTTATTTTCATATAAGAAATCTGCTGTCTGTGCCAAATCGTTCTCATCTGCCTGTGAAATTCGCACCGGAAATTCTGTGCTCTGCAGCGCACTGACAAAATCGTCCGTGCTCAATCCAAATGTATTTGCGTATTTATTCGCAATTTCTGTTGGATTCGCCTGAACTTCCTTAGCTGCCTTTTCATATTCTTCTAAGAAAATCTTTACGATGTCCGGATTATTTTTGACGTAATCTGCATCTGCAACAATTGGATTTTCTCCTAAAAATACACCTGTTCCATCTGCTAAAATCTTTGCTCCCGTCGCCTTTTGTAACTTTACAATGTTTGGCTGCCAGGTAGATACTGCATCGACCTGATGTGTTTCTAGTGCAACAGACTGTTCGCCGGGACTTAAATTCACAAGTTCTACATCACTTAGCTGCAAGCCTACACTTTTTAACTGCGCATCTAACAGATTCTGTGCAATGGAGCCTACCACTAACCCCACTTTCTTGCCCTTTAAATCCTGTAATTTCGTAATATTCGAATCCTTTCCAACCAGCGTTGCTTCCGTCTTCTCTCCATTGTATGCAATTCCAATAAACACACGATTCTGTCCATTGGCAATTCCTAAAATTGCCGGTACATTTCCCATCACGCCAATATCCTGCTGTTTTGCTGCAAATGATTCATTTTCCGGCGGTCCGGATTCAAACTCCGTAAACTTAATATTGACATTATATTCTTTCAATGCCTCAGTCAGTCTTCCTTCCTCCTTTAAAAGATATAATGGAACATATCCGGGAACCGGCTGCAGTGCAATATTTAAATGTTTCGCCTGTGTCTCCTCTTTCGCAGCCTGTGCCTGTGTACCGTAGCCTGTTACTCCTACTGTCAACACTCCCACTGCTGCGAGTGTACCAACAATTGTCATAATTTTCTTTCTATATAATCTCCACTTTCCCATATTTTTCTCCTTTCATACGCTTTACTATCCGATTTGTTTATTTTTTATCAAAGATTTGTCAGCATGAAATATCAACTCCTATGTCATTCCATCCATTAATTCTTCCAGTAAATTGCCCTTTTTTCAATCCGGTTTAACAACAGATCCATCGCTTTTCCAATAAATCCAATCGTAAACATTCCCACAAGAATAACATCCATTTGTCCGTAATTTCTTGCATTGGAAATCATATAACCGATTCCACTTGTCGATGCGACCAATTCTGCTGCAACCACACAGGTCCAGCAGGTGTTTAGCCCCACCCGAAGTCCTGTAAAGATTGACGGTAATGCACCCGGAATCACAACTTTTGTAATATATTGCAGCTGCGACAATCCGGACACCTTTGCCACTTCCACCATTCGTTCATCCTTGAATTTGATGCCGTCAATTACATTTATCAAAATAACAAAAAAACCGCCCAGATAAATTAAGAATACCTTAGATGATTCACCAATTCCGAACCAGAATATTGCAAGCGGAATCCATGCAATCGGCGGAATCGGACGTAAAATCTGAATAATTAAGTCTGTTAATCTTTTCACATGTTCTGATAATCCAATGAGTATGCCAAATAGAACTCCTGTCACCGCTGCAAGCAAATACCCTTTCAAAACGCGCCCCAGACTGGTTGCAACAGCCAAAATAAGCGTTCCATCTGTAATTTTTTGTACAAATGTCGTTAGAATCTGCATCAACGAAGGGATTACGCTGCGTCCTGTTCCCCGATCTGCCATACTCCATGCAATCAGCAATACCGCAGGAAGAAGAATGTATTCCGCATATTCTCCCCATATGCGCATTTTTGTAATTCCCATTTTCGTTCTATGTCGTTTCGTTGTATTTACCCGACGCTGCCTGAATTCATCTAAATCTTGCACATTTTTATCAAATACACCTGTCAATTCTACTTGTTCCATATGCTCCTCCCTACGATTGTTATTCTTGTAGCATTTTATATTCCAATCAATCCCCTTATAAAATGCGGTCTAAATGTTGCAAAATCGGATAGGTCTTCTCTTGTTCCTGAACACGCACCTGTAACCGCTCATCCCGGACCTCTACCGGTTCTAACTGCCAGATTGCTCCTAAATCAACATTTGGAAACACTTCATGAAGCTGTCTGTATCTCTCCTCAAATTCTTTCCCTGCTGTAATACTTCTAACTGGTTTTGCAAGAATTTCATAACTTTCTAATGGTGCACGAAACACCTGTATTGCAACCAACTTCTCGTACCAAATACTATATACAAGATTCTGATTATTTTTTGAACTTTCCAGGATGTCTAAGAACTCAATGTTCCCCTGTTCATTTACTGACACACTTCCTTTGACAACTGCATGTGGCACACCATCTTTTCCAATTGTTGCCACAACCTTGACAGATGATGAATCCGCAATTGCTTCCCGGATGTTCTGTGATAATTCTACTGCCATCTGTTTCCTCCTATATTCTAAGCAAATCCATTCCCGGATGTGCTCCACATCGTCTATAATCATCTGTGTACGGATTCACACCGTAATGATGAGCTAATCGGTCAAATTCCCGATAGGTCTTAATAAAATATTCCAATGACGGATTTTTTTGATTCTGAAAAATAGCTCCCGGTGCAGTCCGCCATACATTTGCTGCCAGCGGAATTCCGTGTGAAATAATATCCTCCGCCTCTTCAATTACATGACGATACGCCTCATCTTCCGAAGCAAAGCCATTTGGACTTGCAAGTTCTGTTCCTAACACAACACCAGATGTCACATTCCCCCGTCCAAATACATCTACCGCTGCAAACAGTCTCCGCTTCCACTCCTCATATCCAACATGATGTGCCTTCCCCGGGCAAATCCATTCAAACTTTTCCTTATTTAATACTTCAATATCCGTCGTATATGTCATAAGTTTGGTTTCCCGATACAACCGTTCAAGCTGTCTTTCATCAAATGCAGAAGAAATCAACTGACTCGGTACACGCTCCACCTGAAAATCCCCTAGAATCGCCTGTAATAAATCAATATATGCATCCAGTTCATCATCAAACAGATGCTCTCCGGACAAAATAGATCCACCTGTCACTAATATTGCCGAAAATCTTCCTTCCTGCTTCAATGCCTCTCGCACAGCTTCTGCAATATACTTCGTCTCCTCACGTTCCTCTGTCTGATGACGCATCTTAAAACACGGTGTCATCGGGCAATATTTGCAGCCTTCTCCCGGCTTATCCCAAAAATGGCAATACTGATTCAGATTAATATCAATTCTTTGTGGCCGTGCCTGAATATATTTGTTAAATGGTTCTCCATTTGAAGCAGTTTTATCATAAAATTCCGGCTTTTCCCAATACCAGACTTCTTCTAAAACCTTTCCCTGATCCATAATATAAATATGTCCGTCAATCGCATCTACTACATACGGCTCACGAAATGCCTTGTTCTTATTCAAATCAAAATTCGTAATCAGATACGAACCATCTCTCATAATCAGACTTTCCGGTGTATAATCCTGTGTCGTACGAAACAGTGCAATTGTTCCCGTATTTACCTGATGAATTGCCGGATTTATCATATCTTTTGCAGCCTGCGTGTATACAACTCCTCTGCGCTGTACATCTACTTTCAACGCCCAAATTCGTGGAACATCCGGATATTTTTGCAACACCTCATCCAAACTTAATTCCTGTGTGCGCCAGTTTATTTCTTCTGTCATAATACGCTCCATTCCGGGACATTTTATAGAAAATAAGATGAAAAATCATTCGTTTCAATCCTTCTTTTAAATAACATCTGTAATGCCCCAACACAAATGCCATACATATTGTCTTTCCTTCCGCAATCTATTCTCAATCATCCAACTGTAATAATTCTCGAATTTCATCCACCTTATTTAAATGTTCCCAGGTAAATGTCTCTTCATTTCTTCCAAAGTGGCCATATGCTGCTGTCTTTTTATAAATCGGTCTGCGAAGATTTAATGCATTAATAATTGCTTCTGGTCTTAAATCAAATACCTTTGTTATAATTTCTACAATCTTCTCATCTGCAATCTTACCGGTCTGGAATGTATCTACAGATATTGAAACCGGCTGTGCAACTCCAATTGCATATGCAAGTTCGACTTCTAATTTATCTGCCACCCCCGCTGCGACCAGATTCTTTGCAACCCAACGTGCTGCATATGCTGCAGAACGGTCAACCTTGGTAGCATCTTTTCCCGAAAAAGCACCACCACCATGTCTGCCGGTTCCCCCATAAGTATCTACAATAATTTTTCTACCGGTCAGTCCAGCATCTCCCTGCGGACCACCAATAACAAACCTGCCCGTCGGATTGATAAAATATTTCGTATTGTCATCTAATAAATCCTGTGGAAGCACTGCCTGAATAACTTGTTCTATAATATCCTTACGAATCTGTTCCTGCGTCACATCTTCACGATGTTGTGTAGAAATAACGACCGTATGAATTCGTTTTACTCTTCCATTGTCATCAAACTCTACGGTTACCTGTGATTTTCCATCCGGACGAAGGTATGGAAGCGTTCCGTTTTTTCTTACCTTGGCAAGCTGTTTTGTAAGACGGTGTGCAAATGAAATTGCCGGCGGTAAATATTCCGGTGTTTCATTTGTTGCATATCCAAAGATAATTCCCTGATCTCCTGCTCCTGTTCCAAAATCTTTTGTTTTCCCCTCCTGTTTTGATTCAAATGCTTTATCAACACCTAGTGCAATATCCGCAGACTGTTCATCAATAGATGTCAAAACTGCAATCGAATCTGCTTCAAATCCACTCTTATTATCTGTATATCCAATTTCTCGAATGGTATCTCTGACAACTTTTGATATATCCACGTATGCGTTTGTTGTAATCTCCCCTACAACCAATGCAAGACCTGTTGCTACTGTTGTCTCTGCCGCCACTCTTGAATATGGATCCTGTTCAAGCAAAGCATCTAAAATTGCATCTGATACCTGATCTGCGACCTTATCCGGATGTCCCTCTGTTACTGATTCTGATGTAAATAATTTTCCCATATTTTTTATCCTCCCATAATTTCAGTTCATTTTTGCAGCATCTGTTTCATCTTCATTCAACCAATTCTGCTACATTGAATTTCTTATATTTACCAGCAAAATGATTCTGTTTGTTCCTTTCCGTCTGGCATGTGTGTATAATATCCTAGTATTCATACTAATTCAATGTGATATATTGAAATCGTTTTCAAATATCCTTCCCCAATAGACATAATTTATCAATATTCAAGGAATCAGCACTTATTTTTCATTCTATTTTTGGCTAGTTTTGAAAACGTAATCAGTTAGGCAAACACTGGTATTAAATGTGATTATATTAACGCAAAAAAGACATATCATACAGTTTTCCTGTACAATATGCCTTCTGCTTTATTATTTATACTATATTATTTTAATTTATCTACCATAATGATTGCGGCGCGCTGCAAACTCCTTCTCTGGCAGCGGCTTATCAATTAAATATCCCTGAACAATATCACAGCCGACTTCCACCAGATAGTCTAACTGTTCTTTGCTCTCAATTCCTTCTGCAATGGTTTCCATTCCTAAATTTTTAACCATTTTGACTATCTCCGCAAACATCATTTTATCTTTCTGTTTCTGCGCATAGTCATATTCCATCGGAATAAATGATTTATCAATCTTAACAATATCAAAGTTCGTATCTTTTAACATATTCAATGATGAGTAACCTGTTCCAAAATCATCAATAGACGCACTAATTCCCTGCTCTTTTAAATCACTAACAAGTTTCGTAAGTACCTTATAATCGTTAAAATTTTCACTTTCTGTCAATTCAATTTCAATGTATTCATGGCTTACATGATATTTATCAATAATTGCAACAATTTCTTCTACCAAATGAGGATTGCCTAAATGTCTTCTTGAAAAATTCGATGAGATGCGAATCGGTTCAAATCCTGCCTTATCCCATTTCTGAATTGCCTGACACACCATCTCCAACACATAAAAATCAAGCTGGCAGATACTTCCATCTCGTTCCAATACCGGTATAAATTTCATTGGTGGAATAACTTTTCCATTCTGAACCCAGCGTACAAGTGCCTCTGCACCACATAATTTGTCTTTTTTCACATCCACCTTTGGCTGATAATATACTACAAATTCATGATTACGCATTGCGGCATGAAAATGTGCAAGTATCTCTTTTTCATTCATGACTTCTTTATAAATTTCCTTGGTAAATACAGCAGTACCATTATGACTCTGTGTCTTTGCCACTTGAAATGCAACCGATATTCTTTGCATGACCTGCCCTGGCTCATGAATGTCTTCTAATTCTGCAATTCCTACTGTTGCACTAAATGTAAACTCTCTACGCTTTGTGCCATCTGTATACGTAAGAGAACATGTCTGGATTCTTTTTACAAAATCCTGTACATGCTCCTTTTGAACAATTGCAACATAATTATCTCCGCCTAACCTTGCAAGATATTCTTCTCCAGACAGTAATGACTGGATTTTTCTTGCATACTGCTTCATTACAATATCACCGTGCATATATGAGAATTCTTTATTTACATACTTAAAATTCTTCACATTAAAATACATAGCTTCATACTTTGACAAAGTTCCTTTGGCTATTAACATCCCTACATGATTCATAAACCCTGCCAAATTAGGAATTCCACTCGACAAATCTGTAACTAATACATTATTCAAAATTCCTCTCATTACAATTCGGCTCATAATAATAGACATTTGCTTACTGATATACTCTACAACCTGATATTCACACTCTGTAAACACATGCCGTTTGGGATAAAATATAAATTTCGAATGTCCTCCATCCGGAGAAATGATATTTTCAATATATGGATTCTTCAAGAAGTACTGATTTGCTTCATAAATCACTCTGCAATCATTTGCTCCGTGCGGGCGCAGCATTGACTCTTCTGCCTGCATATATGCTTCAACACGACCTATATTACAATCCATCGCAATATCTTCTACTGCAAGACGCACTTGTCCAAACGCTTCATCTATAGAACCATCTACTTCTAACATTCTCTGAAAAAATATACTTAGATTGTCATTTGTAAAAATACCACTCATCCTTGTTCACATTTACCACTTTCTTCCATTTTTCGCTATTTTAGCATGAAGCCTATAAAATGAGAACCTTTTTTCTGTAATTTATTATTTTTTAATCTTTGTATGATTTTTGTTTATTTTCTTATGAATTTTTTGGTTCTGCTTAAATATCACTAATTCGTATTTAAAAATCTATAATTCTCTCTGTTATCACATCTGTATTTAGATTCATCTTGTTTCTGAATTACAGATTTTTTGCACAATTTCACCTCTTAAAACAGGAAAGCACGTGACTTTTTCCATTTGTGCAGATATACACCCTACAGAGGATTTGAAATTTATAGAAAAACTTCTATCTTATAAATTTCTTATATATAAATTTAAAAAATCTCACAACGAAATGACACATATGCATCATTTCATTGTGAGATTTCCATTATCTGTCTATGCTATTCATCAATAAATTTTACTGATAAATACATGAACTATTATATTCTAATTACATTTCAACAGATTCTGTATTTTCTGAAAGTTCTAATTCCTCATCATCTGCGTATTCAATTGCTTCTTCTTCCTGATAAGCATTATCTGTATCAAGTTTAATATGCTGATAACGTGGCATACCAGTACCTGCCGGAATCAACTTACCGATAATTACATTTTCCTTCAAACCAATCAATGGATCGACCTTACCGTTAATAGCGGCATCTGTAAGAACCTTTGTTGTTTCCTGGAATGAAGCAGCTGAAAGGAATGAATTTGTTGCAAGAGAAGCCTTTGTAATACCAAGGATAATTGGTGTACCTGTTGCTGGTGTCTTGCCTTCTTCCTCTAACTTTTCATTTACTTCTGTGAATTCAATTGTATCTACCTGTGAACCCGGAAGGAAATCTGAATCTCCTGCTGAATCGATGATAATCTTCTTCAGCATCTGACGTACAATCAATTCGATATGCTTATCATTGATTTCTACACCCTGTACACGGTAAACCTTCTGAACTTCACGGATCATATAATCCTGAACGGCTCTAACACCAAGGATACGAACGATATCATGTGGGTTCTCTGAACCTTCTGTGATTTCTTCACCTGTTGCTACAACCTGACCTTCTTCAACCTTAACTCTTGTATCTCTTGATACAGGATAAGCCTTAGATTCACCTTCGTCGTTTGTAATAACGATATCTGTCTTCTTTTCAGACTTTGCAAAACTTACTGTACCACCGAACTCTGCAAGAACTGCAAGTGTCTTAGGCTTTCTAGCTTCAAACAATTCTTCTACTCGAGGAAGACCCTGTGTAATATTATCACCGGCTACACCACCAGTATGGAATGTTCTCATTGTAAGCTGTGTACCTGGTTCACCGATAGACTGCGCAGCAATAATACCAACTGCTTCACCAACCTGTACTGTCTGACCCGTTGCAAGGTTTGAACCATAACACTTCGCACATACACCGATATGAGAACGACAAGTAAGAATTGTACGAATCTTAACCTTTTCAACGCCTGTTGCTACGATTGCAGCAGCACGCTTTGGTGTAACAAGTTTATTTGCAGCAACAATAACTTCACCTGTTGTAGGATCAACAATATCCTCAGCAAGGAAACGTCCTGTAATACGTTCTTCCAATGGCTCTAAGACATCAGCCTTCGCATCACTGCTTGCTGTTGCCTTATCATTTACAAAGTCAGATACATACATACCTGGAATTGCTCTGCCAACACTACAATCATTCTCACGAATAATTAAATCCTGAGATACATCAACAAGACGTCTTGTTAAGTATCCTGAATCGGCTGTACGAAGGGCAGTATCTGACAGACCCTTACGAGCACCATGGGCAGACATGAAGTATTCCAATACGTCAAGACCTTCACGGAAGTTTGACTTGATAGGAAGTTCGATTGTATTACCAGATGTATCGGCCATCAAACCACGCATACCGGCAAGCTGCTTAATCTGCTGGTTAGAACCACGGGCACCGGAATCGGCCATCATGAAGATGTTGTTGTACTTATCCAAACCTGCAAGAAGGGCATCCTTTAATACCTCATCAGTTTCCTGCCATACACGAATAACATTCTTATGTCTTTCTTCGTCTGTAGAACGACCTCTGTTGTAGTTTGTTGTAATCTGTTCAACCTTCTTCTCAGCTTCTGCAATCAACTGCTTCTTGATTGGCGGCACTGTCATTTCTGAAATAGATACCGTCATCGCAGCTCTTGTAGAATACTTATAACCCATAGCCTTAATATCATCTAATACTTCAGCAGTCTTTGTTGTACCATGTGTATTAATAACATGCTGTAAAATATCCTTTAACTGCTTCTTACCAACATGGAAGTCAACTTCCGGTACAAATGTATTGTCAGGGTTTGTACGGTCAACATAACCTAAATCCTGTGGTAAAATCTCATTAAAGATCAATCTACCTAATGTAGACTGTGTATTACCTGTGATTACATTACCATCTGCATCCTTCTTTTCAACACGAACAAGAATCTTAGAATGTAATGTAATAATACCATTTTCATATGCAAGTAATGCTTCATTGATACTCTTGAAGAACTTACCTTCTCCCTTTGCTCCCGGTCTTTCCTGTGTTAAATAGTAAATACCAAGAACCATATCCTGTGAAGGAACAGCTACCGGACCACCATCAGATGGCTTCAATAAATTGTTCGGTGAAAGTAACATAAATCTACATTCCGCCTGTGCTTCAACAGAAAGTGGAAGATGGACAGCCATCTGGTCACCATC
>DGTC01000036.1 GCA_002394205.1 Lachnospira sp. UBA4346
TGAGATCAAGGCTCATGAGGCTATGAGGGATACTGCCAAAAAGTTTGTTAGCAGTGTCAAAAGGGATGGTTTCTTGATAGATATAAAGCGTCTTTCCGATAACAGCGTGCGTGTTGAATACGTAGACAGAAACGGCGGAGAAGCTTATGTGATCTTTCAGGTGTTTAAAGAAAAAGAGGCTGCAGAAGTCTTGTGACGAGAATGTGTCAGATGGGGACAGTCCCTTTGTGTCAGGACTGACAAAAAGGGACTGTCCCCATCTGACACACTCACACCGCATACATAATAACAAAAAAATGCAGAATATACAAAGAAAAAAATTATTAAAAGATGTATAATGTATAAAGTGACAAAAAATATAAATAACGGAGGTATCATCATGGACAAAAAAATAGGTATCGAAGGTATGGCGTGCGAGCATTGCGTAAAGGCTGCTGCAAAGGCGCTTGAAGCGATTAAGGGCGTTAGCGGTGTCAGGGTAAGTCTGGAGGACAAGTGCGCTGAGTTTACGGCTGACGACTCGGTTACCGATGAGCAGATAAGGGCTGCGCTTGAGGAAGAGGGATACGAGGCGGTTTTTTAAATAACATAAGCAACTAATCATCACGGAAGTTTGATAAATTTCAGAACAGCACGTTTCCCTGCGGGTGTGCGCGGAAGGATATAGCCGGCGCATTTTGCATAGAGCGACTTAAGCGCTTCTTTATGAACTTCACCGGCGCCGTCTTTACCGTAAAGGGCGCTCAGGATATTGTCATAAGCAGCTTTAGCTTCCGTTTCCGAAAGCTCGGGAACGGCCTTTAGGAGCTGCTCGGGAAATTCTTTATCATAAAGCTCACATATTACAGGCTCAGGTGCATTCCTAAGAAGCACCCTGAGCCTTTTGTATATTGTATTGAAATCAGGCGCTTCGGAGAGCTTTTTCCTCCTGACCGACAAATATGCGGCGAGAGCGGCAGCTCCGGCTAAAAGAGGTATAAGCCACGGAAGTATATTTACAGGATCGCCTGCTTTGCCGGACTCAGCATCTGATGAAGCAGAACCGGAAGTATCATTGCCTTCGGTATCAGTCGTGCCGGAAGCGGTATCATCCTCGCCGGAAGATCCGGTATCATCGTTTTCGGATATATCGGGAGCGGAGGTGGCGGCAGGTGCGGTAGGCTCGGCGCCGGATGATAAAGGATCATTTTCAGGGGAGAGCGTTCCGCTTGAAAAACCTCTGTTTGCGGCAGGCGTAACCTCAACGGGAACCCAACCGTACTCAGGGATAAGTATCTCAGGCCAGGCATGCGCGCGGTCGTCGGTTACCGTAGCCTCGTATGATCCTTTTCCTTCGTTTAGGGTAAAATCATTATTTTTAACTCTGAAGCCCGTTGCGTATCTTGCAGGAATTCCGTAAAGCCTGTACATTAGGACGGCAGCGGAAGCAAACTGCTGGCAGTAGCCCTTGTGATTCTCAAAAAGAAAATAATATACCATATCAGCACCATCGGGCGCAGCGCCGGGATTTAGAGTATATTCGGCATGCTCGTCAAGAGTATTAATAATAAAATCGGTTATATCGCTGACGCCCTCAAGAGGATTGGCGCGTACAATCTCTTTTAAACGGGGTACGGATTCTGCCGTGATATATGTATAATTATCGTATGCATCGGCATAATAATCCCTGAAAAGCTTGCGGTAGGAAAGAAGCTCCGCAGGATCATTATCTGAAAATGACATGCTCAGATCCTTATATTCATAAAATTTGAAGGAATATCCCGATCCCTTAGAGCTATCCTCCTCGCTTGCATTGTAAGGGTAAAACACGACAGAGCGGTTTATGTTAAGATTGCGGACATTCATATCTATAGCTGCCGAAGCAGTACCGTGATTTTTTGTGCTTGTGTGATATCTAAGCGCATTATAAAAGGCGGAAAGTCCGGCGGGATCGCGGGAAATATCCGAGGTTTTGGCCAATGCATCAAATATTACATTATCCGTGGGCGCATCCCAGTAATCACCGTAATAATTTCCGCCGAAATACCCTCTCATGTAAATGTCTTCGCTTGGTGCGCGGTCTGCGGAAAGCCGGAGTGTTATGACCCCGTTAAGATTATTGTCGCCCTTATTTATATTTCCCTCATCATTATAAAGAAGCCCGAAAGGACTAAGTCCCAGATTGTTAAGGGCAGAGTTTTCCATGCGCGCTACATTGTCAAAGGTCTTATCACCGGTGCCGATAGCGATGGGGAGAGCGACCGCGAGAGCAATAAGAGCAGCTACAACGGTAAAAAGAGTGCTTTTTATGCGTATGCGCTGCTGAAGCTTTTCGGATCGGGTTACGGTTTTTTTAGAGCTCGGCGGCAGGATAAAGAGCGCAAGCTGATATATGACCGTGAAAATGATGGCGTGAGCCGGAAATGCATATCCGAAAAGTGACGGGATAAGTATAAAAGCGGTCGTTATAAAAAAGCTGACTGTATGAAGCCTGAGCAGTATATCAAAAAAGAATATAAGCAGCGAAAAAAACACGGTCAGTATCAGTGCAACACGCCCTATATCGACGGAGGAAGTACCGGGCTCCGGAACCATACCGCTGAAAAGAAAATGCCATTGAGAAGCAAAGCTGCTTTTGTCTGACAGTATATATGCTACGCAAAAAACAACTACGCCGGTAAGCACGGCATAAAATAAAGGCCTCGAGAAGAGGTTAGAGAAATACAATGCTGCCGTAACGCCTATTGCGACGAGTATAAGAGGAGCAGGCGAAAAGCTCAGCTCCGGCACGGAGGCAGACATGAGTATTATCCCTGACAGTCCGAGGCACATGAAAAAAACACTTAGCAGGTGATACATGCGAGAGCCGAAAAATTCTTGTTTTTTTAAAGTGTCTTTCTGCATGAGTGTAATTTTTCTCCTTGTGTGTCATTTGGGGACAGGTCAAGTGATAAATCTTATTCATATAGATATCACGGTGCCGTTTATCTCGTCATCCGAAACATCGTCCGCAAATGCCTTGATAAGGCGCCCGTCCATAGTCACGGTAAGTCTGTTCGGATCCGCGCTGAGTTCAAAAGCAGGCGTTATATCTTCATTTACATAGAACTCGCTTAGAGCCCTGAAATCTTCTTTATACATACAGACAAGAACAGTGATCATATGCTCAGGTTCGCTGATAAGATAATCATCATAAGCTCCGCCGTGAAAAGATCGCCTGAAAATAAACCGCTCTGATATATCGGACATGCCTGAAAGCAGTGCATAAAGAATCCTTATAAATGTATCGTATTTCTCTAAGCTTATTTCATTAATACCGGGGCAGTATGTCTTGATAACAGGATAAGGGTAGGTATCATCATTGAATTCCCTGACCCAGAGCTCGTTCATCTTTGCGCTTTGCTTCCAATAAATATGCTTTACGGGGTCACCCTGACGGTAAGGTCTTATATCCTCCGGTTCGGTTCCGCCGTTTGCGATTGCCGTATGCTCGGTAATCTGTTCCGAGGCGGCAGCGGCATCAGCCTGAGGATCACGCAGGATGCGAAGCTTTAAGAATCTGTCCGGCAAAACCGCTATCTGCACGGAGCTGTCAGTCTTTTTTGAAAAAGAAGACAATAAAAACCAGTCGTAGCACTTAATCCTCTGAAGCTCCACATGATTGATACCGCAGTATTGATTATCAAGATCGATCTTAAGAAAGCCTTCATTTTTATCGGTGCCTCCGTAAAGGGAAACAGGCTGCTTTCTGTCGGGAAGATATCCGTGGCTCAGATCAAGTCTGAAGCGGCTGACCGGAAACGGTGAAGAATTATCCACCTTTATCCGGCAGTCGTAAGTCTCACCCTTTTGCAAATGCACAAAGCTTTTCACCGGTTCCGTCTTCAGGCTGCTCCGCTGAAAGAATGCAAGCGCTGTCATAAAGCCCGCAAATATGATCTCTGCTATAGCAAGTACAAGAAGAGGGAGCGATCTTACATTGGCGGCAGCCAGCAGGGTCAGGAATATTATTATAGGAAAAATTATCCGACGTGCCATAACTTAAAGCTCCGGTGCCGGTACTGACTCACAGATTTCCCTGCATACCGCTTCAGCAGGAACATCAGAGAGCTTTGCTTCATTATTAAGGATAAGCCTGTGCGGGATCGCATACATAAACTGTTCGTAAATATCCTCCGGTATGCAAAAATCCCTTCCCGAGATCCATGCCGAAGCCCTTGAAAGCTTTGTGAGAGCTATGCTTGCACGGGGACTTGCTCCGCGTTGTATGAGAGGGTGTGATCTTGTTGCCGATATCAGATCGCAAATAAAGCCGTAAAGCTCGTCTTTTATGTAAATGTCATATATATCCTTTTGCATAATGCAAAGATCGGCAGCAGAAATCACGGGCGAAAGGTGAGCAGTCCTGCTCTCGGCAGATGCGCCCTTTGCGATAAGTATTTCGCTCTCCCTGTCAGGATAGCCGAGCTTCAGTGACGTCATAAAGCGGTCGGTCTGCGCCTCGGGCAGCTTTTGCGTACCGATGCTGCCGAGCGGGTTTTGTGTAGCGATAACAAAAAAAGGCTCCGGCACATTTC
This sequence comes from Lachnospira sp. UBA4346, assembly GCA_002394205.1. GTDB lineage: Bacteria > Bacillota > Clostridia > Lachnospirales > Lachnospiraceae > Lachnospira. Next base: position 4,557 of record DGTC01000036.1, read on the forward strand.
GCGTGTTTCCGTCAACACTTACCTTTTTTTCCTCCATAACCTCAAGAAGGGCGGATTGTGTTTTTGGCGAGCTCCTGTTTATCTCATCAGCAAGAAGAAGATTGCAAAAAACAGCTCCCGGCTTAAAAACAAAGTCGGATACGGACGAATCATATATCGAAAAGCCTGTCAGATCAGACGGCATAAGATCGGGCGTAAACTGTACCCTCCTGTAATCAAGCGACATAGATCTTGCAAAGCCCGTGGCAAGAGTAGTTTTTCCGACTCCGGGTATATCCTCGATAAGAGTGCTCCCGCCGGCCAAAAGCGTGAGCATGACCTCGCGTATTTCCTCATTTTTTCCCAGCACCGCAGTGCTGACCTGTTCGATGACCCGCTTTGCGGACTGTATAAGATTATTTCTGTCTGTCATGATCAAAACCTCTAATTCTAACAATATGTCCGACTATTATACATAAAAAAGATGAGTATGTCGTGTACAAAAGATGATTTTTAAATAATATTTGACAGGTGAAAGATTTAGTGTTATCATACTGAAGTCGCTTAAAGCGGCACCTTTAGGGGTGTGGTGAAATGGTATCATAGGAGTCTCCAAAACTTTTGGCGGGAGTTCGATTCTCTCCACCCCTGCTTTTATATAGTTTCTTCTGAAGTCTTGAAAGTTATTTCGAGGCTTCTTTTTTTATGCAATTCTCAAATCTTGACAACCTAAATGAAACCTATATAATATAACGTATTAATTCATGAAAGAGTCGTATTTGTGAAACAATATATAGTAGAAGCATTTATGATGAGTTTTGTTGCAGAAAATAATTTGAATCAAGTCAGTATTATATAAAATTTAATGTTAATGACTATAATCAAGTAAATAAACGGGGAAAGGAAATAGGAATACAATGGAAAATAAAGTAGGAATTGTAATTGAATCTGCAATTGAGTATTTTGGGAATGATATTCGTAGGATTTCACATTTTCTGAAGGTATATGGTTATGCAAAAATGATTGGAGAATGTGAGGGCATATCACAAGAGGAGCAGAAAATTTTAGAAGTGACAGCGGTGCTGCATGATATTGGAATTAAGATTGCAGAAGAAAAATATGGCTCTAGCGCAGGAAATTTACAGGAGCAGGAAGGACCGTCAGTTGCAAATGAGATCTTAGAAAGACTTGGATATGAGGAAGCATTTCGGGAACGTGTTTGCTTCTTGATTGGACATCACCATACGTATCATCAAATACAGGGAATGGATTATCAGATATTAGTTGAAGCAGATTTTCTGGTAAATATTCATGAGGATGGAATTCAAAAAGATGCAATCGAACATGTTCAGAATAAAATTTTCAAAACAAATACAGGAAAGAAGATATTACAGAGTATATTTTTATCTGAATAATAAGGAGTATATGTATTTGTCTTAGAATGTGGATGATTTTTGAATGATAAAATAAAGTATTAGTATTAAAAAATAGATAACGGATATTCAAGCTATTAACGAGAAAACGAAGCTACGAAGTGCGAATCGTGGTATAAGAATTGATATAGTTACGTTGTGAGATTGTAGAATGATGAAAGAAATTAGTATTGAAAGAAAATAGAGGAATATTGTGATAGACTATGTTACAATTATATAATTAGCTGTATTAAATTAATGATGATAAAATAAGAAGAGTAGGAGTGTAAGTTTATATGAATCAGACAGAAAAGTGGCATACATTTAAAACAAAAGATACAAAAAAGAAGAATCCGGTTGTTGCATTAATTATTATTGTAATTATTGCGCTTGTTATGGTGGCATTAAATTGGGTATTGTTAGATTTTACATCTAGTTTATATGAAGAAGCAGGAGTTACACAAGAAACAGTGACTACGCAAAATCAGAAATAATAGGACAGATTGTATGAATTTGGACATACAATTTTGTTGTTGCGTTAGTAGATTTATAGTTTTTAAATAATTATCAATGGTTATATAAAAGATATATATTTCTTATATAAATTGGGTATTGGATAATTTGAATAAAAGCGTATAGAATGAATTTGTCGGAAATTTTCATACATTTGTTGTATGATGTTCAAGTTGGTGGATTCATTATAAAAGATAGCTGTTATATGGATTATTAAAAATATAAATGTTATATATTATTTGTGAATCCATTGGTGTTAAAAATGAAATATATTCTATATAAAGAGTTGAAGGTGCAGATTTGCGAAACATGCGACTGACATTAATAAATGTATCTTTAAAAATTGTAACATTATAAGTATTTTTATATAGAAGGAAAACTTGAATATAGAAAGGAACAAATGTGATAAGTAATAAGACAGTACTCGGGATTGTGGCACATGTTGATGCCGGTAAAACGACACTATCAGAAGCTATTATGTATACAACGGGTATGATACGAAAAATTGGCAGAGTGGATAATAAAGACGCTTTTCTGGATACATATGCATTAGAAAGAGAGCGTGGTATTACCATTTTTTCAAAGCAGGCTGAATTTCAGGTAAATGGACGAGATATGACATTGCTTGATACGCCGGGACATGTAGATTTTTCGGCAGAAATGGAAAGAACGTTACAGGCACTTGATTATGCGATTCTTGTGGTTAGTGCAGCGGATGGTGTTCAGGGGCATACGCGTACTTTATGGAGATTATTAAAGCAGTATCGAATTCCAACATTTATATTTGTAAATAAAATGGATCAAAAAGGTGCAAATAAGCAGCGTTTGTTAGAAGAATTGAAAAATAAACTTGATGCAAATTGTATTGATTTTACGGAAGAATATAGATTGCATGATGAAGAAGAATTTTTTGATTCCATTGCAATGTGTCATGAAAGTTTAATGGATGAATTTTTAGAAACAGGAGCAATTGACAAAGAATCTATTGTTGATAGTATCGAGAATAGAAATGTTTATCCTTGTTTATTTGGTTCGGCATTAAAGTTAGAAGGTGTAGATGCATTACTTAATTTGATTACAGAATATACAAATCAAAAGGAATACCCGGATGAATTTGGTGCAAAGGTCTTTAAAATTCTAAGAAATGTGCAGAATGAGCGATTGACTTACATGAAAGTAACCGGTGGAATATTAAAGACAAAAATGCCATTGGGAGAAGAGAAAGTCAATCAGATACGAATCTATTCCGGAACAAAATTTCAGATTGTATCAGAGGCAACAGCGGGCACAATTTGTGCAGTTACAGGTTTGACCTCTACGCATCCGGGAGATGGTCTGGGGATAGAAAGCGCATCTGGGATGCCGTTACTTGAACCGGTATTGACGTATCAGATTTCTTTGCCGAATGGAGAAGATCCTGCGGTTGTACTTCCAAAATTAAGACAGTTAGAGGAAGAAGAACCAGAACTTCATATTGTATGGAATGAAAAATTGCAGGAAATACAAATTCAGTTGATGGGAGAAGTGCAGATAGAGGTTATTCAAAGCCTGATTCTACAGCGGTATCAACTTCATGTTGTGTTTGGTCAGGGACATATTGTATATAAAGAAACGATTGCAAATACAGTAGAAGGTGTCGGACATTTTGAGCCGTTGCGTCATTATGCAGAGGTACATTTGCTCTTAGAGCCGGGAGAGCCGGGAAGTGGAATTACGATTGGTACAGATTGCAGTGAAGACAAATTAGATAAAAACTGGCAACGATTAATTGTTACACATTTGTATGAAAAAGAATACCACGGTGTACTGACAAATGCGCCAATTACAGATATGAAAATTACATTAATTGCAGGGCGTGCACACATGAAGCATACAGAAGGCGGAGATTTTCGTCAGGCAACGTATCGTGCTGTCAGACAGGGATTGATGAAAGCTGAGAGTGTACTGTTAGAACCATTTTATTCTTATATGCTGGAATTACCGACGCAGTGTGTTGGGCGTGCAATGACAGATATGGAGCGTATGTTTGGCACAGCGGCTTTGGAAGAATCCGATGGAGAAATGGCGATAATAAAAGGAAGTGTTCCGGTTGTTGCATTAGGAGATTATCAACGAGAGGTTCATTCTTATACAAAAGGACTTGGAAAGCTGACATGTACATTAAAGGGATATGAACCATGTCACAATGCAGAGGAGATTATTGTAAATAAAGGTTATGATGCAGAATTGGATGCAAATAACCCGTGTGGCTCAGTATTTTGTGCACATGGAGCCGGATTTACAGTAAGTTGGGATCAGGTAGAAGATTATATGCATGTGGAAAGTGCTTTTGGATATGAGCAGCGGCTTGCCCGGTCAGGAGCAGATGCGACAGGTGATAAGCCTAAAAGAACAATGTCTGCGGCAGAATCGGCGAGAACAGTATCTGATGAATGGATTGGTGTAGATGAAGTTGATGCTATTTTGCGACAGACTTATGGTGCGAACAAGAAAGATAAAGATGGCACAAAAAAATGGTCAAAGCATCGTTCCGGAACAGATATTATGCGACTTAGCGGTTCTTATGCCTCTGTGACGAGAGGCGGAGAATATAAGCCGAATAAGCCGGTGGAAAAGCGGAAAAAATATCTTTTGGTTGATGGTTATAATGTTATTTTTGCATGGCAGTCATTAAATGAGATGGCAGCGGTAAATATTGATAGTGCAAGAGGTGTGTTATTAGATACGATGTGTGAATATCAGGCACTTGCAGATTGTGAATTAATTGTCGTGTTTGATGCATACAGAGTGAAAGGACATCCTACTGAATATAGTGATTATCACAATATTCATGTAGTGTATACGAAAGAAGCTGAAACAGCCGATCAGTATATTGAAAAATTTGCACATGAAAATGGAAGAAAATATGATGTTACAGTGGCGACATCAGATGGACTTGAACAGATTATTATTCGTGGACAGGGATGTACACTGATTTCATCGCGAGAATTTGAAAAAGAAGTAGAACGACGAAAAGCACAGCTGCGAACAGATTATTTAGAACAGCAGGTTCGTGATAAAATTGTGCTTGGTGATACAGATGTTTGGGAACAATTAAATGGAAAAGAGGCGGATTCAGAATGAAATTAATATGGACATATCTTAAAGCATATAAAAAAGAAAGTGTGTTGGCACCATTATTTAAAATGCTTGAAGCCATGTTCGAATTATTTGTTCCGTTGGTTGTAGCGCAGATTATTGACCGCGGAATCGGACAACAGGAAACAGGATACATTATGAAAATGTGTATGTTGTTGGTTGGATTAGCAATTGTTGGACTTGCAAGTTCTATTACGGCACAGTATTTTGCTGCAAAGGCGGCAGTTGGTTGTGTGACAGGACTTCGACATCATTTGTTTGCACATATTCAGACACTTACATTTTCAGATATGGATACTGTGGGAACTTCAACATTAATTACGAGAATGACTAGTGATATTAACCAGATTCAAAATGGTGTTAATCTCGTATTAAGATTGTTTTTACGTTCGCCGATTATTGTATTTGGTGCAATGATTATGGCGTTTACCATTGATATACGTGCTGCACTGATTTTTGTTGTAACGATTCCGGTGTTAGCAATTGTTATTTTTGGAATTATTCTTGGAACCAGACCGATGTATAGAAATGTACAGGCAGGTCTTGATAAAGTTCTTGAAATTACGAGACAAAATTTGACAGGTGTTCGTGTTATCAGAGCATTTAATAAGCAGGATGCGGAAGTGAAGTCGTTTAAGACTGCCAACGAATCATTAAATCGTATGCAGAAGTTTGTCGGTAAGATTTCCGGTTTAATGAATCCGTTGACATATATTATTATCAATGTAGCGATTATTGTGTTGTTGTGGACGGGAGCAGTTCAGGTCGATACAGGCAAACTCACACAGGGACAGGTCATTGCGTTGTATAATTATATGTCTCAGATTTTGATTGAGTTAATCAAACTTGCAAACTTTGTGATTGCAGTAACAAAGATGCTTGCATGTGCCAATCGTGTAGAAACGATTTTTGCTATTCAGCCGGATATGACAGAAGGAAATATATCTTATGAGGAAGCAGAGCAGAGCAGTCCGTCGCTTGAAGAACCATATGCTGTAGAATTCCGTCATGTGGGATTACGGTATAAGGGGGCAGGGGAAGAGTCATTATCAGACATTTCCTTTGCAGTAAAGAAAGGACAGACGGTAGGTATCATCGGTGGTACAGGTTCTGGTAAATCTTCATTGGTACATTTGATTCCAAGATTTTACGATGCAACTTCGGGAGATGTATTGATTTATGGAAAGAATGTCAAAGATTTCACAAGAAAATCATTGCGGCAGCGAGTAGGTATTGTTATGCAGAAAGCCTTGTTGTTCCAAGGTTCAATTCGAGAAAATATGCAATGGGGTAAAAAAGATGCGAATGATGCAGAGATTATGGAAGCACTGCGTATTTCTCAGGCAAAAGAATTTGTAGATAAGAAAGATGGTCATTTGGATTCGTATGTAGATCAGGGTGGTAAGAATCTTTCAGGTGGACAAAGACAGCGTCTTACAATTGCGCGTGCAGTTGTAAAGCAGCCGGATATTTTGATTCTTGATGATAGTGCATCTGCATTGGATTATGCAACAGATGCGGCACTTCGTAAGTCCATTCGTGAAATGAAAAATTCGCCAACGGTATTTATCGTATCGCAGCGAGCAGCTTCACTGATGTATGCAGATCAGATTATTGTGTTAGATGATGGTGTGGTTTCAGGAATCGGAACACACGATGAGTTGTTGGCTCAGTGTGAAGTATATCAGGAAATTTATTATTCACAGTTTCCAAAGAAGGAGGTAGCAAATGCGTAATTTAAAGAAAACAACAAAAAACGCTGCTAACTCAGGCACAGTTCGTAAAGTACTTATCAGAATCAGAAAGTATTGGATATATTTAATTGCATCAATTATTATGGCAGCAATTACAGTGGCATCGTCTTTGTATGTTCCAATTTTGGTCGGACGTATTATTGATCAGATTGTAGGACCTGGAAAAGTACAATTTACACAGGTTACGGCATATTTGATACAGATGGGAGTAGTTATAGGAATTACGGCATTCTCGCAATGGATTATGAATATATGTAATAACAAAATTACCTATCAGGTAACGAGAGACATCCGTGATGAGGCAATCGAGAAAATTGAAACACTTCCGTTAAAATATATAGACAGTCATTCGTATGGAGAATTGGTAAGTCGTGTAATCGCAGATGTAGACCAGTTTGCAGATGGATTGCTTATGGGATTTACACAGTTCTTTTCCGGTGTGCTTACAATTCTTGGTACATTGATTTTTATGGTATCCATAGATGCCAGAATTACATTGGTTGTTGTATGTATTACACCTTTGTCCCTATTTGTTGCCAGTTTCATTGCAAAACATACGTATGAGATGTTTCATAAACAGTCAGAAGCAAGAGGAGAACAGACTGCTATTATTGATGAAATGATTGGTGGTCAGAAGGTTGTTCAGGCTTATGCTTACGAAGATGAAGCGATGGAGAAATTTGACATTATTAATGAGAAGTTACAAAAATACTCATTAAAAGCAATCTTTTATTCATCCATTACCAATCCGGCAACCCGTTTTGTAAATAGTATCGTGTATGCAGGTGTAGCAGTAGCTGGCGCATTTTCAGCGATTCACGGTGGAATTACCGTTGGTCAGTTATCTAGTTTCCTAAGCTATGCAAACCAGTATACGAAGCCATTTAATGAAATTTCAGGTGTTATCACGGAATTACAGAATGCGATTGCCTGTGCAGCACGTGTATTTGAATTGATAGAAGAAGAGTCAGAAGTTCCAGATAAAGCAGAAGCAAAGGTAATTGAGCAAATGGACGGAACGGTTGATTTATCACATGTGTATTTCTCATATGTTCCAGAGCAGAAATTGATTGAAGACTTCAATTTGTCTGTTCAGAAGGGACAGCGTGTGGCAATCGTAGGACCGACAGGCTGTGGTAAGACGACGATGATTAATCTGTTGATGCGTTTCTATGACGCCAATCAGGGAGAAATCGCAATGTCTAAAGTTCCAATTCAGGATATGACAAGAGCATCACTTCGTGCAGGAATCGGTATGGTACTTCAGGAGACTTGGTTAAAAGCCGGTACCATTCGTGAAAATATTATCATGGGAAAACCGGATGCAACGGATGAAGAGATTATCGAAGCTGCAAAGGCATCTCATGCACATGGATTTATTAAGCGTTTGTCAAATGGATATGATACTGTGATTGGTGAAGATGGAGGAAATTTATCACAAGGACAGAAGCAGTTGTTGTGTATTACAAGAGTTATGTTATGTAAACCACCGATGCTGATTTTGGATGAAGCGACATCTTCTATAGATACGAGAACAGAGTTAAAGGTTCAGAATGCATTTGCAAAGCTGATGGAAGGCAGAACGAGCTTTATTGTAGCGCATCGTTTGTCAACGATTCAGTCCGCAGATATTATTCTTGTTATGAAAGATGGTCATATCATTGAGCAGGGCAATCATGAATCATTGCTTGCACAGAAAGGTTTCTATTATACATTGTATCAGAGTCAGTATGCGCATGTATAAGATGAAGTGCTTATATATGAGAAGTGATGTTGCGAACAGATGAAAAAGGTTGTTTGCTGATATGTGTGTATAGTCGGTCAGTAGAATGAGATAAAATCCATGATAATGGAATAAAAGATTGAAATAAGAAAGAGCATAATTGGTATCTGTGTTTTGTAGAACTTACCGATTATGCTCTTATTTGTTATTTTATTACCGTAAAACGTATCTTATTTTTAATAAATAGGATATAAACAAAGTACATTTTATGCAAAATTATTGTCTGTAAGTAAATCATTCCGACAAAAAAGCGGATTCGTTTGCATAAACAGCATCTTTGAATCGCAATTTATGACAAATCTGCCGAATGAGAAATACGATCGTTGTTTGCAAAAAAGCCTAATGACGATACAATTTTCTTTGTAGAAGTTAATACAAAGAAAAGAATGGCAGTATCGATTGGCAACATAATAATATTTTTGATGACACGTAATGGAAGCAGGACAAAGAAGCCTTTTCCATAGATAATCGCAATAAATAACGTATTTAAGAAACAGTTCACAATCAGTTTTACAAGAAATTCTGCACATAAAACACGTGGAATAGTAATGTTTTTCTTATATAAAATATTACCATAAATAAATCCTGCGACCATTGCATTGAAAGTAAAGCCAAAATAAAAAGGACCGTCCGGTTTGATAACATATTTGAGAATGTCAAGGACTGCACCAAAAATACAGCCGGTCATAGGTCCAAATAAATATTCTACGATACGGTGTGGTAATCCTGAGAAACCAATCTTGACATATGGTCCGAATGAAATACTTGCGACCATATTTAAAACAACAGAAAGTGCAGCCATAAGCCCACATAAGACCAGATTCCTGACGGTGGTTAATTCCTGAAGAGACTCCATTTGCTTCTTAAAAAAATTCTTCATAAATAAAAAAATCCTCCTTTATTAGCAGTTTTCCTAAAACTACATAAAGGAGACACAGACAACCTGAATGTAGCAGCGGGATGCGAATTCTGTACCGCAAGTTTAATACTTTTCGTCTGTGTGACAACTCCCTGTTCACATAGCACTTAACGCACAGATTTCTACTCTGCCAAATGAAATATTTGGTTACGTGAACAGAGTAGCACATCAATGTGATAATGTAAAGAGAATTCATTCGAAAAGAATGTATAATATTCTAAACAATATTTTATAAAAATTTAATAAATGAATTCTAAAATAAAACAATTTTATAGAAGCAACACTTGACATTCCCCCCTTTACAAACGAAAATGGAATGAGCGCAGGAAAAAACAAGAGTGCAGGAAAAAACAAGAGCGCAGGAAAAAACAAGCGGCAGCGAAGTTTAAGAGATAGATAAAAAGAAAAGGAATAGATATGGCAAAAGACAGATTAGCGTGGTTACGAACCGGAGAGAAGAAGACAACAAAAGAGCAACTATGGTGTATTATTTGCCTGAGTATTCCGGCGATTATTGCACAGATTTCAAGTGTGGTGATGTCCTATATTGATGCTTCGATGGTGGGACACTTAGGAGCGCAGGAGTCGGCATCTATAGGGTTGATGTCTTCTACAACATGGTTAATTGGTGGTATTACGTGTTCCGTTGCAACGGGATTTACGGTACAGGTTGCACATCGAATTGGAGCAAGTGAAGATGATAAAGCAAGGAAACTGGTTAAACATGGTTTATCAACGATTCTGGTATTTAGTGTGTTGGTGGCGATGTTATCCGTGTGTATCGCACCATTTCTGCCGACGTGGTTGGGCGGTGAGATACATTTACGTGCGGATGCTGCAGAATATCTGCGTATTTATGCATTTGCACTTCCATTTATGGCACTGGAATATGCAGCAGGCGGAATGTTGCAGGCAAGTGGAAATATGAGGATTCCGAGTGTTATTAATGTGATGATGTGCGCATTAGATGTGTTATTTAATGCAGTATTGATATTTCCAACCAGACAGGTTCATGTATTTGGAATTTCATTTACAATGTATGGAGCGGATTTGAAAGTAGCAGGGGCGGCACTTGGAACAGGACTTGCTGAGGTGGTATGTGCAGTGTGTATGCTTTATTTCTTATTGGTTCGTTCGCATACATTACATTTGCGTAAAGAACATGTAGAGAGTAATTATATAGAAGAGTTAAAGCGGGCAACGAAGATTTCTTTGCCAATTATGATTGAAAATACCATTAATGGTGGTGCGCAGGTCGTATCTACTAGTATTGTAGCACCATTAGGAACGGCATCCATTGCAGCCAATTCCTTCTCGGTAACGGCAGAAGGTCTGTGCTATATGCCGGGCTACGGTGTGGCATCTGCATCTACGGCACTGATTGGACAGAGCGTAGGAGCAAAAAGGGATGATGCAACCAGAAAATTAAGCTGGCTGACTGTTGGATTGGGTTGTTTTTTGATGACAGTAACAGGGGCATTGATGTATATATTTGCGCCACAGATGATTGGAATATTATCGCCGGATCCGGAAATTCAGAATTTAGGTACGGCAGTACTTCGAATTGAAGCATTTGCAGAGCCGTTTTTTGCAGCAGCCATTGTAACGGCAGGTGTATTTCGTGGAATTGGCAAAACATTTATTTCGACAGTGCTTAATCTTAGTACGATGTGGATTGTCAGACTTCCGTTGGCTGCGTTTCTTGCACCGAGATATGGACTGCGCGGTGTCTGGGTAGCGATGTGGCTGCAATTGACAGTGTGTGGTATCTTATTCTTAGTGACACTTTATCGTGAGACAAGAAAGATGAGAGGAAATAAAACGGCATGATGGACGAAATCGAACAGCATTATAATAAATTCAACGAAGAGAAAAGACTCACAAGACGGCATGGACAGGTGGAGTATATTACTTCTATGAAATATATCCATAAATATTTGGAAATGATAACAGACCGAGAGAAGAAAGATATTAAGATTATGGATATTGGTGCCGGAACAGGAAGATACAGTGTAGCACTTGCAAATGAGGGATATGATGTAACGGCGGTCGAATATGTCAAACACAATTTAGGTTTGATAAAGGCAAAAAAAAGTACGGTTAAGGCATATCAGGGAACGGCGGTGTCGTTGAAGCGTTTTGCAAATGATACGTATGACGTGACACTTCTTTTCGGTCCGATGTATCATTTATTTGGTGAGGCGGATAAGTTAAAGGCTTTGCAGGAAGCAAAACGAATTACGAAGCCGGGGGGGGTGCTGCTCGTGGCATATTGTATGAATGAATATTGTGTATTGACGTATGCATTTAAGCAGAATCATATTAAAGAATGTTTAGAAAATGGGAAGTTAGATGAAACATTTCACTGTATTCAGGAGAAAAAAGACCTCTATGATTATGTGCGCTTAGAGGATATCAATTCATTGAATGAAAAGGCGGAACTTGAGCGAATTCAGGTGCTGTCTGCAGATGGCCCGGCAGATTATTTGCGCCCGGTGTTAAATCAGATGGATGAGGAAACATTTGCACATTTTATAGAGTATCATCTTGCAACGTGTGAACGTCCGGAATTGTTGGGAGCCGGAGCACATATTTTGGATATATTGCGGGTATAGATACACACAAACAATTCAGTTTGTGCATACTATAAAATAAATCCACAAAAGAAAGGCAGAACAAACAATGCAATTTCTTCTAATTGGAGCTGACAGACGGCAGGATTTTCTATATGACATGTTAAAAAAGCATGATTGTCATGTGATTTATGTGAAAGAATTAACAGACGGACAAATTGAAAATCTTCCACAATGCGATGTTGTCTTGCTTCCAGTGTCCAAAAGCAGTATGTATTTTGAGAAAATCATTACGAAGTTAAAGGGAAATGAGACGGTATTTGGTTGTAATCTAAAAACGGAAGAGTGGAATAACGTACATCCGACAGGTGCATTTCAATGCATTGAATATATGAAAGGAGATGCAACGGCTTACCAAAATGCAATTGCAACGGCAGAAGGCTGTATTGTGGAAATGGTTGTGCATAGCAATCGGAATATTCATGGAAGTCAATGTCTGATTACAGGTTTTGGCAGATGTGCGCAGGTGTTGGCAGCAAAATTAAAAGGGATGGATGCGAAAGTTACGATTATGGCAAGAAATGCAGTTCAGCGTTCTTATGCAGAAGCATGTGGTTATGAAGCATTGGATTTTTTAGAGGAAAAAGCCAAAAATTGGAATACGTTTCACTATATTATAAATACGGTTCCGGCAGAAGTGATTACAGAGAAACAGATTCAAACCATACAACCGGAAACATTGATGGTAGATATTGCGTCAAAGCCGGGAGTTAAGCAGAATTATTGTGAAAATAATAACATAAAATATATTCATGCATTAGGGCTTCCGGGAAAATATGCACCAGAGACATCTGCAAAAATCTTGTATCAGGTTATTGCAGAAAAACTTCAGCTTGAATAATTAAATGGAGGCATATATGGAACAGAAAGAGCGAAAAATTACCGTTGGCTGGGTAATGACAGGTTCTTTTTGTACATTCGAAAAAGTCAGTGTGGCAATACAGCAGATGGTACAGCAGGGAATACGTGTGATTCCGGTATTTTCAGAGCGGGTACAGCACACAGATAATCGATTTAACAAGGCAAAAGAATATATGCGAAGAATTGAACAGATTACAGGCGAGAAAGGAATTTATACCATTCCGGAAGCAGAGCCGATTGGACCGAAAGCATTATTTGATGCATGTATCATTGCTCCGTGCACCGGAAATACGATGGCAAAATTGGCACATGGAATTACAGATTCTACAGCATTGATGGCAGCAAAAGCACATTTGCGCAATGAACGGCCGTTGATTATTGCCATTTCCACAAATGATGCATTGGGGCTGAATTTAAAGAATATTGGTCTGCTGATGAATGTGAAGAACATCTATTTTGTGCCATTTGGACAGGATAATTATAAAAAGAAACAGACATCGATGGTTGCACATATGGATTTGATTTCGAATACGTTAGAAGCAGCATTGCGTGGGAAGCAGATACAGCCGGTTATTATGGCTTCAAAGTGATTCTATAATATTTAGTGAATAAAATGAAAATATTATATATACAAATTTTTAAAAGTATAGTAAAATATAAAATATGGCATAGAAAATGTATTGTATGCTAAGATAATGTATTGTGCAAATGGGAATCGTGAGCAATTGATTTTCCGTGTGACAATAGAAATGTTCGAAAGTGGGGATGTTTGAATGACAAATGAAGTTTTAATGAGCAATTTAACAGAAATCTTAAATGGTCTTGATGATTCACAGGAAAAGTTAGAAAAAGACGCTTTTGATGTTATCAATTCGTCAGATACATCATTGAATCTGGTTAAGGAAAGTATTGGCAGTGTTGAAGAAATCTTAACAATGATTGAAACTTTAAATAAAGTAGTAGATGAGTCATCAGCTAAAATTCGTGAATTGGAAAATTTATCAACAAAGATTGAGCAGTTTGCATCTGTTATTGCATCCATTTCAAATAAGACAAATATTCTTTCGTTGAATGCGTCAATTGAAGCAGCAAGAGCAGGTGAGCATGGAAGAGGATTTGCTGTTGTTGCGAGTGAGGTACGTAATCTTGCATCCCAGTCAGCAAAATCATCAAAGGAAATTACAGATACGATTAATCAGGTTCAGTCATCAGTAAAAGAGACTGTAGAATCTATGAACAGCATCTATGAGACAGCAGTTCAGCAGAAGGAAAAGGCAGATATGGTAGGTACAGTATTGAATAAAGTAATCGATGCAGCGTATACAGCAAATGAAGTTGCTAGAAACATCGAAAATGAAATTGCTTACCAGAGAGAAATTACAGACGAAGCAAAGAATGCCATTCAGGGAATGTAATTTGTAATTTTAATGACAGAATAATCAATATCAATAAAATATAAATGAATGTAAAGTCCGGTATAGAGATACTCAGAGGAGTGTTTTTATATCGGATTTTTGTTTGTCCAATGTTTTTATAAGGATCTTTTATTTTTGCACAATATTGACACTTGTTTTTTTTTTTTGTTAGTATATATTTATATTGGGAATATATCAGACTATATGAATACTGTATTTATTCTCAAAATCAAAAACAAGGAGGAGCTTATGAGAAAACGAATGGTAAAAGCGTCTGTCAGTGCGTGTCTGGCAGCAGTCATGCTGTGTGAAACAAGCGTATTGGATGCAGCAGCGGTCAGTGCAGCACCGATTCCTGCGCAGACGAGCGCACAGACGGAAGTGGCGACAGAAAAAGGCACGGAAGTCAGAAAACAGACACAGACAAACGAAACAGAGCAGACAACAGATGCTCGTACAGAAACTGTGGAAACAAAAGAACAGAAAGAAATGACCGAATCACAGAAAAAGAGCGTAACAACACAGGTGGAGACACCATCTGCAACACAAAGTGTTACAGAACGTGAAGTGTCTGATACGCAAAATGCAGAATCTGTGGCAGTACAGGAAGACATTGTTGTAACAGAAGAGGAAGAGGTGGTCGCAGACGGCGTGGATACACCGGCGAGTGACTTTACCTACACAACAGATGAAGAAAAGAAGACTGCAACAATTACAGCCTATAAAGGAAGTGCGACAACCGTAGTGATTCCGTCTGCGATTGGGGTATATACTGTTACAGAGATTGCAGACAAGGCATTTTATAAGAATGAGAATATTAAAACAGTAACAATTCCAAATACAGTAGAGAAAATTGGAAGTTCTGATACAAAGGCTGCTGGTGTATTTAGAGATTGTGTGAATTTAAGAACGGTTACGATTACAGAAGGAAGCAAAGAAATGTATATTGGAACAAGGGCGTTTCAGGGTTGTAAAATACTTCGTGCAATCGTGGTTCCGGGAAATTGTTCAACGATTTATAATTCTGCATTTGAAGACTGTGTGTTATTAAGAAGTGCGGAATACAAAGAATCTACAAATGGAATTACACATCAAATCTCTGCAAGTGCTTTTAAGAACTGTAAGTCCTTATTAAATCTTACATTGGGAGAGGGATTGAAGTCCATTGACTCACAGGCATTTTATGGAAATGCATTGTTAAAAGATTTTACATTCCCCTCATCGATTGTTGATGGATTTATTGGAGAAAAAGCATTTTATGACTGTGATAAACTGACAAATATTACGATTCCGGGCGGAAAGTTATATAATGGTGTATTTGCAAATTGCGATGGATTACAGAAGGTCACCATATCATCGAAAGTAACACAGCTTGGAACAGATGATACTGAGAAAGCAGGTGTGTTTCAAAATTGTAAGGCACTTCAGACGGTAGTGCTTGAAAAGCCGAAAGAAAAAATGGCAATTGGACAAAGTGTATTCTATGGATGTACGGCACTTACCGATATTAAGATTCCGTCAAATTATTCTAAAATTGGTGATAAAGCATTTTATGGGTGTACAGCATTGTATTCAGCTTCAATTCCTGCCAGTGTGACAGATATGGGAGTATCAGCTTTTGAAAATTGTACAACATTGAAAAAGATTGGACTTCCATCTGCATTGAGTCATATTCCAGAGGCTGCATTTAAACGCTGCTATGCATTAGAGACAGTTACGATTCCAAAAGGAAATAAAAGTGCTGCAATTGAAAAGAGTGCATTTGAAAATTGCAGTTCGTTAAAGTCAATTACACTTCCAGCGAATTATATAAAAATCAAAGAAGCAGCTTTTAAGAATTG
The DNA here is from genome assembly GCA_002394205.1 of Lachnospira sp. UBA4346. Lineage (GTDB taxonomy): Bacteria > Bacillota > Clostridia > Lachnospirales > Lachnospiraceae > Lachnospira. Next base: position 20,805 of record DGTC01000036.1, read on the forward strand.
TACCTTATTACAGAGTGTTTCCGTAACGAATAAGTTATTAGAAATCCAGTATGAAGCATTCTACGGATGTAAGAACTTAGAGGATATTAACTTACAGGAAGGAATCACAATATTAGGAGGTGGTGCTTTCGAGTATTGTTCAAGTTTAAAGAGTATTGTTATCCCTTCTACAGTTACTTCATTAGGAGAATATGTTTTTGCTTACTGCAGCTCTTTATCAGATGTATTAATTGCGAAAGGTGAATCATCAAATAACATTCCAAGAGGGATGTTTTATTATTGTATTTCATTGAAGGACATTGTGATTCCGGGAAATTATGTGTATATTGGCCATTTACCTTTTTATGGCTGTTCAGTACTTGAGAACATTTATTGGGAAGAAGGACAGGACTATAATAGTCAAGAAATAGGATATTATGCATTTGATATGAAATATTCTAATATGTTGAAGAAAATATCAATTCCTAGAACAGTTGGGAAGATTGATTATAATGCAATAAGTACTTATAGCGTTCATTGTGTTATAGAAGGAAATAAAGGAACAGCAGCCGAAAAGTTTGCAAAAGAAAAAAGTTTCACATTTCAAACACCTTCCGAGCCATTATCAATCGCTGCAAAGGTAAGTGGCACAGATATGCATAAGGGGGATGTGGTTAGTATCGATGCCAGTGCCAGAGGCGGCGAAGGCATCTATGAATACAGACTGTTAGAATATGATACCGCAACAAAGGATTGGAATGTTTTAGTAGATTATCAGTTATCCAGTGGTTTTACATGGAAGTCGGACAGTTCGACAACAAAGAGATTCTGTGTAGAAGTACAGGATGGTAACGGTGATGTTGTTCGAAGCACAGCAATGAATGTTAATGTAGATCCATTGAGCAGTTCTCTGCGCACCAATACGTTAAAACCGGAACTTGGAACGACAGTTAAGATGGTTGCAAGTGCCAGCGGCGGTGAAGGTGGTTATACATATCAGTTCGTTGTATATAACATGAACGATAAAAAGAATGAATATGTTAAGGATTACAGTAGTGCAAGTACGATTACCTGGACACCGAAGACAGCAGGCAACAGAAAAGTATATGTGCGTGTCAAGGATAAGGCAGGTCAGATTGTTAAGAGTTCAGAATTAACCGTCAGCGTCAATGAGAAATTATCCGCAGCAGCCAAGATGGCAACGATAATCGGCGGCGTGAAAGTGACCGGAATCGGAGCCGGCGGTGACGGCAAGTATGAATACAAGTTTGTGATGTATACACCGGCAACGCAGAAATGGACACTGCTGCAGAATTATAGTGCAACCAATACATACACATGGAAGATTTCCGGAACAAGCGCACGTCAGATTTATGTAGATGTCAGAGACGGAAACGGAAAGACAGCAAGAAGTGCGGCACTTTCTGTCGGCGTTGGAACATTAAAGCCAAAGGTAAGTCTGACAACAAGTGCAACGAATGTAAAGGCAGGAACATCCGTAAAATTTACGGCAAAAGCATCTGATGGCAGTGGAAGTTATCAGTACAAGTTCCTGTTACAGAATCCGACAACAGGAAAGTTTGCAGTATTAAAAGATTACAGTACGGCAAATACATATACATGGAAGGCAGGCGGAAGCGGCAAGAGAAATGTATTTGTAGACGTGAAGGATAGTAAGGGACAAATAACAAGAAGTACGGCAGTAGTTGTCAATACAACAGCAGCGGTAACGAAACCAACAGCGAAGGTAACAGCAAATGTTACAAAGGCAGCAGCCGGCAGTAAAGTAACGGTAAAAGCAACTGCAACAGGTGGTTCTGGAAACTATCAGTACAGATACCTGTTAAAGAACCCGAAGACAGGAAATATTGTAGAATTAAAAGGTTACAGCAGTTCGAACACGTATGTATGGACAGCAGGCGGAAGCGGTGCAAGACATTTGCTCGTGGATGTAAAAGACAGCAAGGGACAGGTAACAAGAAGTGCCGCATACGGCGTGACTGTAACAGCACAGCCAAAGAAGCTGACAGCATCAGTAAAGGCTGATAAAGCAACCGTGAAAAAAGGTTCAAAGGTAACACTGACAGCGACTGCAACAGGGGGAACAGGAAGTTATCAGTACAGATTTTTACTAAAGAATCCGACAACAGGCAAGTGGGCAGAGTTAAAGTCATACAGCAGTGCAAACAAATATGTATGGACAGCTGGTGGCGAGAATGCAAGACATGTCTATGTGGATATCAAGGACAGTAAAGGAACAGTTATCAGAAGTTCCGCATATGGAATTAAAATTACAAAATAAGTTGGAATCATTAAGAAACTTAGTGAACCGACGATGAGAAAATGGAAGCAGAGAAATAAAATCGTTTATCGGATGACAATACAGGATATCAGATTGAATTTCTCTGCTTTTTAAAAATACGAAATCTAAAATCTGTGCCGTAGGAGCGTGGAGCTTTAGATGAGAATGGAGGGTTATTTATGAGTTTCGATAGTTATTTTCGTTATAATGAAACATTAGGAAGCATTGTAGGTATATGCATGCTGATAGTATTAGTGACCGGAATAGTGGATCTGCTGGCTGGGTACAAGATTTTTAGAATGGTGCTTGCAGTGAAAGGGTTTTTCATAGGAGCCATTATTGGCGTGTTTACAAGCATATCAGAAGGGGACAGTGATACGATCCTTTTTGCAGCGCTTGTGGCAGGTGTGATTGTAGGGGCACTGTCCTATATTTTCTATTTAATAGGTGTTTTTATAGATTGTTTCGTGATATCGCTTGTCGCACTGATGATTCTGTTTGGAATATCAGAAAGTGGTTCGTCAGGGGATTTTGTGCTGCTGATTTCATTTATAATTGCAAGTGTTGCCTGCGTTTTGAATAAACAGTATATTATTTTAATCACTTCGATAGAGGGGGCAACAACCATTACGGCAGTGCTTTGTTATTTGTTTGAATTAAATCGTTTTATCGGATTTATCGTTACGATTGTATTAATCCTTGTTGGAATTCAGTATCAAAATAATAAACAGGATTCAGAGGAAGTGTATACCTATGTAACGTATAAGCCGGAACCGTGGAAACCGTTTTATTTGAATAAAGATTATAATCGACAGGCATCAGGTTCTAGTAATACGTCAAAAGAAGCACCGACACCTAATACAAATGTGACTGCGCCGAAACAGGCATCTGAGAATGGCAATACACAGGCACAGGAAGCAACAGGCAGTGAGGAGAATAAGGGCGGTCAGGCATAAAGATAGAATTACCCCAAAACAAAAGATTGACAAGGAGAGAATTTATGAAAAGAATATGTAAGAAAATAGTAACAGTTCTGGCAGCGGTTTCTATTGGAACATCAGTTCTAATCGCAGCACCACAGTGTGTACATGCAGAAACAGTGCGGACAGAGTGGAATAGTGATGGAATTATTACACAGGGCAGCTGGAAAGTTGGAAGAAATGTTACTGCAACATTAAAGGATCATGTATTGACTGTTAGCGGAAGTGGACCGATGTATGATTATACTACGAAAAGAAATCTGCCTTCATTTAAGAATACACTTTTTGCAAGAGAAGGTGGAAATGTACAGTTGATTATTGAAGATGGAATTACATTAATCGCACCAAGTCTCTTTAGCGGATGTATTGGATTCACAGGCAATTTGGAAATCCCTGGTAGTGTGAAGGAGATTCAGTCAAATGCATTTAATGGTTGCAGCGGATTTTCAGGTCAATTGATTCTGCATGAAGGACTTGAAGAAATTGGGTGGAGTGCTTTTCATTCATGCAGTGGATTTACAGGACGTTTAAGATTACCAGAGAGTCTTAAATACATTAATGCAGGTGCATTCTTTCAATGCAGTGGATTTACGGGAGAATTGGTGATTCCATCGAATTTTGAAGGGTTTATTTACAGAAGTCACTTCTTTCACTGTAATTTTACAGGCATAAAGAATAATTCTAACTGTAATGTGTCAATCGAGGATTTTATCGATGGAGCAATGTCGGGCAGAGAATATGTTTATGCCGGAACAGATGAAGTTACAAAGTGGGTATATCCGGGAGAACGTGTTGTTCGAAGAGGATATCAGCTGCCATCAGGCTTGGATTGTGGCGAAGACGGTCAGTGGCATTACTATACAGAAGGAGAAATTGATACGACATTTACCGGTCTTGCAGAAAATGAGAATGGCTGGTGGTATGTACAGAATGGAACACTTGATTTTAGCAAAAATGGTGTCGTAGAAAATAATGGAGCATGGTGGTGCGTTGCCAGCGGCAAGGTTATGTTTGATTATTCAGGTCTTTGGTATGATGAAAATTCCGGTTGGTGGAAAATTACCGGAGGAGCTGTAGATTTCGGTTATAACGGCGTAGCAGAAAATGAAACCGGCTGGTGGAAAGTTACCGGAGGAGCCGTAGATTTTGGCTATAATGGACTGGCTGAGAATGAAAATGGCTGGTGGAAGATTACGAATGGAGCCGTAGATTTTGGTTATAATGGTGTAGATGCAAATGAATATGGCTGGTGGAAGATTACGAACGGAGCAGTCGATTTTGATTATAATGGAGTAGCAGCCAATGAATACGGCTGGTGGAAAATTACCGGAGGAGCGGTTGATTTTAGTTATAACGGATTGGCAGAAAATGAAAATGGCTGGTGGAAAATTACCGGAGGAGCCGTAGATTTTGACTACACAGGTCTTGCAAGCAACGAAAATGGAACATGGTATGTAGTAGGTGGAAAAATTGATTTTTCATATACGGGTACGGTAAAAGCAAATGGAAAGACAGTAAAGGTTGTTGGTGGCAAGGTAATATAAAATTTCGGTTTGTGGAGGAACTCTGCCTGATAGATATTGGACATTTTTTGACGTACGCACGCAAGCAGAAAGAAATATTATTTGGAGTGCCTGCAAAACGTGCCTGCGGCTCAAACAGTGCGATTCGCAATCCGCTTCGCTACTTGCGCATCCGTGCTGTCGCACTATCAAAAAGAAATAAAGTATTAAAAAGGATATATTTATTTGTTCGTATAAGAGGTTGATTTTCAAATAATGCAAAAACACATAAAAAGAATATGAGCAACAATCCCACCTTATTAATCTGAACTCCAAATTGGATACAGATTCAATCAAGGTGGGATTTTATATTTCATCGGGAGGGTTCGCTATAAAGAGAGAATTACATATCCAACTGTACGTGATATTTACGGAAGAAGTAATCTACCTGAATCAGATAGGCAATCATCTGCGGACCTGCCATAAGCTGACCATACCATGGACTGCCGTAATCCTTTGGACTATCAAGGAATTGCGTAAGTGCAGAGCGGTCGCAGAGTTCTGTGAGAATGGTATTTTTCTCTAAAATACTGCGTAAGTTGGTGACAAGAAGCTGTTCGTAAGACGGGTTGTAAGTTTTCGGATAAGGACTTTTCTTACGAAACAGAATCTCATCGGGCAGCAGACCACGGCAGGATTCCCGAAGCAAGTGTTTGACAGAACCGTCTTTGCATTTCATAGACCATGGAACATTAAATACATAATCGACCAGAGCTTTACTTGCAAATGGCACACGTGCTTCTAATCCGTTCGCCATGCTGGTTCGATCCATACGGGTGAGTAGTGTCTGCATGAAGAAACGAATATTAAGGTATCCGATGCGGCGGCGGTTGGTTTCTGTTTCATTTTCAAATGGAAGAATATCAATTTCCTGTAAGGCGTTGCGATAGGTGGCTGCAACGTATTCGTCCATATGTGATTTTTTTAACAAATCATTTCGCAGCAGATTTTGTCTAGGTTCGAGGGAAGGTGTCCATGGAAATGTATTGCTATTTAAAAATTCCGGCTTGTGAAACCAAGGGTATCCACCAAAGACCTCATCTGCACATTCTCCTGTCAAGACAACTTTGTGACTGTGACTGACCTGTTCGCAGAAATATAACAGAGAGGAGTCGATATCTGCCATACAAGGCAGGTCATGCGCATTGACAGAGCGATACAAATAATCCACCTGTGTATTCGAATTACACTCCAGATACGAATGATTGGAATGGAGATATTCGACCATTTTATCAACGAAAGGCCGGTCTTGTGAAGGCTGAAATGCATTTGCCTGAAAATACGTATCATTTCCAATAAAATCAAAAGAAAATGTCTTTAGGCGTTGATTTTTTTTGCGTAATTCCTCTGCACATACGGCAGAAACCAGACTGGAATCGACCCCACCGGAAAGAAATGTGCAGACGGGAACGTCCGATACCATCTGGCGGCGAATGGCATCTGTTACAAGAAATCGTGTGTGTTCTAACGTATCTTCATATGAATCGGTGTGCAGCATACTATGTAAGCGATAGTATGGAAATTGCGCAATTCCATTTTCAGAAATGGTCATATAGGAGCCGGGAAGCACTTCATGAATGTTTTTTAATATGCATTTGCCCGGTGTGTGCGCAGGTCCTAGTCCAAATAATTCGTTAAAACCTTCACAATCAAGCACTGCCTGAACGCCCGGAAAGCATAAAAGTCCTTTGATTTCGGAACAGAATACAAAGGTATCTTTTACTTGCGTATAATAGAGTGGCTTTACACCAAATGGATCACGAAACAGCGTTAAGATAGCGTGACGTTCATCATAAATTGCAAAAGAGAAGATTCCGTCTAGATCAGTTACGAAAGATGGTCCAAATGTCAAAAAAGATAGCAGCAATAGTTCGGTATCAGAGTGCGTGTGAATCTGTACAGACTGCGCAAGTAATTTGGAGCGCAAAACGTCCATATTGTAGATTTCACCATTGTATACAATATGATAGCCGAATTGTTCGCGTTCTTTTGTCATCGGTTGTGTACCATTTTCTAAGTCAATAATCGACAATCGGCGGTGAGACAATCCACAATGGTCGTTTAAAATGACACCGGAATCGTCAGGACCACGATGTCGGATGGATTCTCCCATCTGTGTCAATAAATCATAATAGTAATCAGATTGAGGTAAATAGTGAGCTTTCACATTATAAAAACCGGCAATACCGCACATAGCGTCTCCTTAAAGATTTTTTATTGTTATATATATGAAATCATTTATGTGGTTATGCTATGGGAAGTACAATTTTTCTGTAAGAAATCTGAAATCTGTCAAGGAAATGTTCTTGAATGTTTGCAAAGAATGGCATACAATATTTATTATGACGTTATACAATGAATCAATAGGGAGTAAATAGTTATGAAACATACATTATGGGTGGTTGGAGATTCCACATTGAGTAGTTTTACAGATAAGTATTATTATCCAAGATATGGATATGGTACGATGCTTCAGGAATATCTGACGGATGATATTGTGGTGCGTAATCTTGCGTTGTCAGGAAGAAGCAGCAAGAGCTTTACAACAGAGCCGGAATATCAGCAGCTATTAGAAGGAATGGCAGAAGGGGATTTTCTAATCATTGGATTCGGACATAATGACGAAAAGACAGAAGAGGCAAGATATACCGATGCCAATGGAGATTCCACACAGGAGGGCAGTTTTGCCAATTCGCTCTATACCCATTATGTGAAGCCTGCACAACAGGCAGGAACACAGGTGATTTTGTGTACACCAATTGTTCGAAGGACACCGGATGGGGGATGGAATCCGACACTGCTTCATGTGACGACAGATACTGCACAATTTGCGGGTGGAGATTATGCACAGGCGATTCGGGATTTTGGGGCACAGTGCGGTCTTCCGGTTGTGGATATGACACAGATTACGAAGGATTATTATGATACATTGGGGGCAGACAAGACGGTATACCTACATGCATGGCCATCGAATAAGGCAATCAGTGTGGATAATACGCATACCAATATCTGGGGAGCACGCGTCAATGCGTTCTTCGTATTAAGACAGGTAAAAGAATTGGGTGTAGCCGGGATTGCAGAATCTGTTACGATTGCCAAAGGGGATGAAGTTCCGGCAAAGGATGTTTATTTACAGAGCAATCCGGATTATATACCGACCGTATTTTCTTCCGATTTGCCGGACAGCACATTGTGGAAGGATGCCGGAGCGTGGAAAGGTACGGTATTTGGCGATATTGGAGAGCTGACAAGAGAACAGATGACACAGCACTTTACATTGGAAGAATTAGAAGATGGTCAGATTCATATTGCTGTAAAGGATAATGCAGGAAAGATTTCGGCAGTATCAGACGGAATTGCCATGTATTACCAGAAAGTTCCAGTTGGAAAGCATTTTATTTTCTCTGCAAAGATGAAGATAAATGATTATTTTTCAAACAATCAGGTGTCATTTGGTCTGATGGTTCGGGATGATTTGTATATAGATCAGCAAACAGCCGATGTGTTAGGCGATTATGTGGCAGCAGCACCATTACAGCTTACAAGTCGTGAGAAAGCATGGAACTGTTTTGCAAGAAAGAGCAATGTATTAACACAGGGCGGAACCTGTACCAGAGCATATAATCCGGGAGATGAAGTACAGCTTGTCATTGAAAGTACACAGGATGGATATGCATGTACATTTGGCGATGAGCAGACGATTACAGGAGGATTTGATTTCCAGTTGACAAGCATTGATCCGGAGCATGTTTATGTGGGAATGTTTGTATCAAGAAATGCAGATGTTACATTTTCAGATGTAAATTTAGAGTATAAATAATATATCAGATTGATATTATGCGCGAAGTGCGGGTTTTCGAATATATATAAAGGATATTCATTCTTAGAATTCATTTTAAAATGAAATAAAAGAAATAAAAGATAAATTCTAAGATATTTATAAAAAAGATAAAGTGGATTCTATTGTTAAAATAATAACAATAGAATTAATGGAGATTGAAATGAAAAAGTTAAAACAAATATTTTATCACATCTTTATTGATGGATTAAGTGGAATGGCATTAGGCTTGTTCTCAACGCTGATTATTGGAACAATTATTGCTCAAATTGGAACATTTGTGGGTGGTAATATTGGTGCATATATGATTGCGGTTGCAAATGTCGCAAAGACATTAACCGGTGCTGGAATTGGTGTCGGTGTCGCAGTAAAGTTTGGTGCAAGTCCACTCGTTAGTATAGCGGCAGCAGTTGCTGGTATGATTGGCGCATTTCCGACTGTTACAGCAATGCAGGGGTTCGCACTTGGCAAGCCCGGCGAACCGCTTGGCGCATTTGTGGCAGCCTTGGTTGCAATTGAGATTGGCCGACTGGTATCTGGGAAGACAAAGATGGATATTATTGTAACACCGCTGGTATCTATTGGCGTGGGTGCAGTAGTTGGATTCTTAATAGGACCGCCAATTTCAACATTTATGATGTGGTTAGGTGGTATTGTCAATGTCAATGTCGAACAGCATCCGGTAATTGGTGGAATTCTAATTTCCGTATTGATGGGAATTATTCTGACCTTGCCAATTAGTTCGGCGGCAATCGGTGTATCTATGGGAATTAGCGGACTTGCAGCAGGCGCAGCAACGATTGGATGTTGTTGTCAGATGGTTGGATTTGCGGTAGCAAGTTATCGTGAAAATAAGATGGGAGGTCTGATTGCACAGGGAATCGGAACGTCTATGCTGCAGATTCCCAATATTGTAAAGAAGCCACTGATCTGGCTTCCACCAATTATTTCGAGTGCAATATTAGGACCGGTATCAAGTGCGATTCTAAAAATGACAAGCACACCAACCGGTTCCGGTATGGGTTCTGCCGGATTTGTCGGTCAGATTATGACATGGCAGTCAATGGCAGAGACGACACCGCATACAATTCTCATTGCAGAAATTGTTGTGATGCACTTTATTTTGCCGGGATTTTTGACATGGATTATATCAGAGTGGTTCCGCAAATTAAGATGGATTAAGTCAGGCGATATGACATTGCATGTATAAATGATAAGATAAAAAGGGGAGAAAAGAATGAATAGAGAGAAATTAGAAGCAGCAGGAATTGATTATGATGTTGCAGTAGAGCGTTTTGCAGGCAGAGATGATTTGTATGAGAAATATTTAACAAGATTTTCTACTGATACACATATGGAAAATGCAACACGTTATTTTGGGGAACAGGATTACAATCACGTATTAGAAGAAGTGCATGCGTTAAAGGGCATTACAGGAACACTAGGAATGGAGCAGTTATATCATGCTTGTCAGGAAGTTGTGGATAACATTAGACAAGATCAAATTAATCTGTTACCAGACAGCTTACAGGCAGTTCAAAAAGAGTATAATAAGGTGATGAAATATTTTGATAAATAAATTAAAAAACAAATTTTATAACACAAATGCAGTGGATAAGAACAACTTGTTATTTTCCAATAAGGCGTTATTTGCATTGTTGCTGCCATTGGTTGTGGAGCAGATTCTCAATTCTTTTATGGGAATGACAGATACGATTATGGTAAGTAATGTGGGAAGTACGGCGATTTCGGCAGTGTCTTTGGTAGATTCTATCAATAATCTGGTTATTCAGGTCTTTTCGGCATTGGCAGCAGGTGCGGCGATTATCTGTTCACAGTATATCGGAAGTGGCAATATTAAGGCTTGTAACAAGGCGGCACGACAGGTTGTATTGTCTGTCAGTGTGATTTCCATAAGCATTATGTTGATTGGATTGTTGAGCAGAACATGGCTGCTTGCAACAATCTTTGGCCGTGTAGAACCGGATGTTATGACAAATGCGCAGATTTATTTTATGATTACAGTGATATCGTATCCATTTCTTGCGTTATTTAATGTAGGTTCTGCATTCTTTCGGGCAGATGGCAATGCGAAATATCCGATGACGGTATCGATTATTTCAAATGTATTGAACTTAATCGGAAATGCAATTTTCATCTTTGTCTTTCATATGGGCGTGGCAGGTGCGGCACTTGCAACATTGATGTCCAGAGCATTTTGCATGATTGTGATATTCTATTCATTACATAAAGAGAAACAGACAATCGTCATTAATCAGTATTTCAAGATTCGACCGGACGCACGTTTGATTAAGCAGGTACTTGCCATCGGAATTCCGGCAGGTGTAGAGAATGGAATGTTTCAGTTTGGAAAGTTGGCGATTCAGTCCACTGTATCGGCAATGGGAACGACAGCCATTGCGGCACAGGCGATGACTAATATCTTAGAAAATGTCAATGGTGTCGTAGGAATCGGTGTTGGAATCGGTCTGATGACGGTTGTTGGACAGAGTATTGGCGCAGGCCGAAAAGAAGAAGCAAAGTACTACATGGTAAAGCTCACAGCGATTGCAGAAGTCGGAATCTTTTTGTCTTGCCTGTTTGCATTTGCGATTACAGATGCAGTTGCATGGATTGGTGGAATGGAGCCGGAGAGTGCAGCGTTGTGTAAGTCAATGATGGTTGCGATTACCATTGTAAAGCCATTGGTGTGGACACTGTCCTTTATCCCGGCATATGGTATGCGTGCAGCAGGCGATGTGAAGTTCTCTATGATTGTATCGACTTGTACGATGTGGTTCTGCCGTGTGGCTCTGTGTATCTTTCTGGTACATGCATTTCATATGGGACCAATGGCAGTATGGTATGGAATGTTCGCCGACTGGACGATTCGGGCATGTATCTTTGCAGGACGTTTCTTTAGCGGTCGCTGGCTGAAGATGCGGTTGGCGTAAGGAAATATTTTATACGAGGAGAAGATTATAATGAAAGAGTTATTAGAATTAGTAAAGAAGAATCGTTCTTATAGAAGATTCTATCAAGAGGAACGAATTACAAAAGAACAGGTATTAGCGTTGATTGAATTGGCTAGAAATACAGCGTCTGGTGCAAATAGACAGCCGATTAAATATAAGATTGTTACACAGGCAGCGGAATGTGAACGGGTATTTAAGCATCTTGCGTGGGCAGGATATTACACAGACTGGGAAGGACCGGAAGAAGGAGAACGTCCGTCAGCATATATTCTGCTGGCGACACCGACAGGGACAAATGCACAGTGTGATATAGGAATTGCAGCACAGACCATATTACTCGGAGCAACACAGGCTGGCTTCGGTGGTTGTATGCTCGCAAATATCAAAAGAGATCTTCTTGCAAAAGAATTACAGATTCCAGAAGATTATAAGATTGATTTATGCGTAGCACTCGGTAAGCCAAAAGAAGAAGTTGTTCTAGAAGACGTTGCCGCAGATGCAGATATGAAATATTACCGTGATGCGAATCAAGTACAGCATGTGCCGAAGAAGCGGTTAGAAGAGATTCTGTTTTCATAGAATAAGGAAAACGAGAACAATAATAATAAAATATTCGTTTTGAAGAGATAACACTAGAAATTTCAAGGAGATAGATTCTGGTGTTATCTTTTTTGTGTGTTGTAGGAAGAGAGCACCTCAATAGTAGTTGTATTTATTTCAGTACAATGATATAATAGGCACATACTAAATATCGTACAATCGCATCAAAAATGCGACTGCGTAGACTGGAGGTAGTAGTTATGAAACTGACATTTTTAGGCGCAGATCATGAGGTTACAGGTAGCTGCCATTTGCTTCAGGCTTGTGGAAAGAACATTTTGATTGACTGTGGTATGGAGCAGGGCAATGATGTGTATGAGAATCAGGAATTACCGATTCCGGCATCCGAAGTGGATTATGTATTGCTGACACATGCACATATTGACCATTCCGGATTGATACCATTGTTGTATGTGAATGGATTTCGAGGACAGGTATTTACAACATCGCCAACGGTTGATTTATGCACGATTATGTTAAAGGATAGTGCGCATATCCAGATGTTCGAAGCAGAGTGGAGAAATCGTAAGGCAAAGCGTTCCGATGGTATATTGAAGGAATTCGTTCCATTGTATGATGTGGAAGCTGCAATCAATGTTATGAAACAGTTCGTGGGTTGTGAATATGATGAAATCATACAGATTACAGAAGGCGTTCAGATTCGATTTACAGATGTGGGACATTTACTTGGTTCAGCAAGTATTGAGGTATGGATTCAGGAAGAAGATATTAAGAAAAAGATTGTATTTTCTGGAGATATTGGGAATGTGAATAAACCAATCGTCAAAGATCCGAAATATTTAACCTATGCAGATTATGTTGTTATGGAATCTACGTATGGAGATCGCAGTCATGGTGGAACGCCGGATTATGTGAAGGAACTAGTAGATGTATTTTCAAGAACCTTTGCAAGAGGGGGCAATGTCGTAATTCCTTCATTTGCAGTCGGAAGAACGCAGGAGTTATTATATTTCATTCGTAAAATTAAGGAAGATAAACTTGTTGATTATGATTTTGATGTCTATATGGATAGTCCGTTAGCAATCGAAGCTACGAATATTTTTAATAAGAATGTCAGTACGTGTTTTGATGAAGAATCTATGGCGTTGGTTCAGCGCGGGATTAATCCGCTTACATTTCCGGGATTGAAATATGCGGTATCCAGTGATGAATCGAAGCTGATTAATTTCGATATGAAGCCAAAGGTTATTTTGTCTGCATCTGGCATGTGTGAAGCAGGCAGAATTAGACATCATTTAAAACACAACCTTTGGAGAAAAGAATGTACAATTCTGTTTGTTGGTTATCAGGCACTTGGAACGACAGGGCGTGCGATTATAGAAGGTGCAAAAGAAATCAAGCTCTTTGGGGAACCAATTAGTATTCAGGCAGAGATTGCACAGTTGCCGGGTTCAAGCGGACATGCAGATAAGGAAGGTTTAATTCGCTGGATTCAGGCATTTCAGAATAATCCGGAGAAGGTATTTATTGTGCATGGAGAAGATTCTGTCTGCGATACATTTGCAGCGGAGTTAGAGAGTTCTTATGGTTATCATACGATTGCACCATATACAGGCGCAAGTTTTGATTTGGCAACAGGAGAATGTATTGCAGAAGGCAATCATGAACGGATTTCAAGAAGGACGGTTGCGAAAAAGAGCAGTGGTGTATTTGCTAGATTGCTTGCTGCCGGACAGAGATTACTTACGGTTATTAAGCATAATGAAGGTGGTGCGAATAAGGATTTGGCAAAATTTGCAGACCAGATTAACGCTTTATGCGATAAATGGGACCGATAGAATATACAAAAAGGCATAGGTGAAATAGAAAAATGAAGAAAATGTTATTTGTTTTTAATCCACATTCAGGAAAAGCACAGATTAAGAATTCTCTGTTGAAAATCGTAGAAGTATTTTCGGCAGCAGAATATGAAGTGACGGTTTATCCAACGAAGGCAGCAAGAGATGGCTATCAGCATATTTTAGAGAATGCCGGTAGATATGATGTTGTGGTATGCAGTGGTGGTGATGGAACACTCAATGAAACAGTAGGAGCGATTTTAGATTATGATGGAAAGAAGCCGCCGATTGGATATATTCCAAGTGGAACAACGAATGACTTTGCTACAAGTCTGAATATTCCGAAAGATATGGTACGGGCAGCACAGCATATTGTGGATGGTGCACCGGAACCTTGTGATATTGGTTTGGTCAATGGAAAACGGTCATTTAATTATGTAGCGGCGTTTGGTGCATTTACAGAAGTCTCATATGCAACACCGCAGGGACTCAAAAATATGTTTGGTCATCAGGCATATGTGATGGAAGGAATTAAGAGTCTGACAGCACTCAAACCGTACTATATGCGAATTCAGACAGATACAGAAGAGATTCAGGGAAGTTTCATCTATGGAATGGTAAGTAATACAGAATCTGTTGGAGGAATGAAAGGTCTGACGGGTACAGGCATTGATTTGCAGGATGGATTATTTGAAGTGACTTTGATTAAGGAAATTAAGAGTCCATTGGATTTACAACAGCTTGTAACAGGATTTATTACTCAAAATTTTGAAAAATGTGATATGGTATACTCGTTTAAGACAAATAAGATTCATTTTGAGAGTGTAGTTCCTGTGAGTTGGACACTGGATGGAGAGTTCGGAGGAGAACATAAAGAAGTGACGTATGAGGTGTTGCCGGGAGCTGTTGAATTTTTAGTTAAGAAAAGAAAGGGGATAACTAATAAACTAAATAAAATTAACTAAATACAACTTTTGGATAATAAAGTTAAGATTTTTCGCAATTTTGAATTGAGAAATGAAAAATATAAAGTGGTATTTTCTATCAGATTTTTATGATAGAAAATATCACTTTATTTTTATTTGTATCAATACTACTACTTTTGAAATGATTGTAGAAAAATATATAAAAATCGGCAAAATTAAGACACAATTTTCGAACAATTCAAGATTTTTCAATATAGTTTGTTATAAGTTTATCAAAAATTGGAGGGATTTTGTTTTATAAAACTATTTTAAAACAATTGCATCAATTTTATTAGATGATAAATTGTAAAATGTATGTGTAATAATATCTATAATAAACTGAAAACAATAGAAAATTAAATAAAATTGACAAATAATCAGACAATTTACAACGGCCGACGATTTACAAATGAAAATCAAAAGCGTATATTATCAATTAAATTAAGACTGCACGAATAAAATAAAAAGTGATTCAGATAAAAGCGTTCATCATATTGCAGTTTTGGAAATTAGGAGGAAGGAAATATGAATATGGAAAAGCAGAACAGACAGCCGGCATTATATAGTCCGGCATTTGAGCATGACAATTGTGGAATTGGTGCGGTTGTCAGTATTCATGGTATCAAGACACACCAGACAGTATCCGATGCGTTGAGTATTGTCGAGAATCTGGAGCATAGAGCAGGTAAAGATGCAGAAGGTAAAACAGGTGATGGTGTAGGTATTTTGTTACAGATTTCACATAAGTTTTTCAAAAAAGCAGTAGCACCTTTGGGAATTGAGATTGGCGATGAACGGGATTATGGCGTTGGAATGTTTTTCTTTCCACAGGATGAGCTGCAAAGAAATCGTGCAAAGAAGATGTTTGAGATTATCGTAGAGAAGGAAGGACTTGAATTCTTAGGATGGAGAGTTGTTCCAACGGCACCAAATGTTCTTGGCAAGAAGGCAATTGACTGTATGCCTTATATTATGCAGGCATTTATTAAAAGACCTAATGATGTGGCAAAAGGAATTGATTTTGATAGAAAGTTGTATGTAGCCAGAAGAGTATTTGAGCAGACCAATGAAAATACGTATGTGGTGTCATTATCAAGTAGGACGATTGTATACAAGGGAATGTTTTTAGTAGGTCAGCTTCGTCAGTTCTTTGAGGATTTAAGAGATGATGATTATGAATCTGCAATTGCATTGGTACATTCCAGATTTTCAACGAATACAAATCCAAGTTGGGAACGTGCACATCCGAACAGATTTATCGTACATAACGGTGAAATCAATACAATTAAGGGCAATGCAGACCGTATGCTTGCCAGAGAAGAGACGATGTATTCGGATTATTTAGAGGAGCAGATGTCAAAGATTACACCGGTTGTCAATACAAATGGTTCCGATTCTTCTATGCTTGATAATACATTGGAATTCTTTGTCATGAATGGTATGCCGCTTCCGCTTGCTGTGATGATTACGATTCCAGAGCCATGGAGCAATAACAAAGCGATGGCACAGGAGAAGAAAGATTTCTATCAGTATTATGCGACAATGATGGAACCATGGGATGGTCCTGCATCGATTCTGTTCTCTGATGGCGATATCATGGGTGCAGTATTAGACAGAAATGGACTTCGTCCTTCCAGATATTATGTAACCAATGATGGATATTTGATTCTTTCTTCAGAAGTTGGGGTATTGCCAATTGATGAGAGCAGAATTCAGTCAAAAGATCGTCTAAGACCGGGTAAGATGCTTTTAGTTGATACGGTAGCAGGAAGATTAATTGATGATGATGAGTTGAAAGAAAAATATGCAACAAGCAAGCCATACGGAGAATGGTTAGATAACAATCTCGTTCAGTTATCAGATTTAAAGATTCCGAATAAGCATGTACAGATGCATACAAAGGAAGATCGTGCCAGATTACAGAAAGCCTTCGGTTATACATATGAAGATTTCAAGACATCCATTTTGCCAATGGCGTTAAATGGTTCGGAGCAGATTGGAGCAATGGGAATTGATACACCACTTGCAGTATTATCGAATCACCATCAGCCACTGTTTAATTATTTTAAGCAGATGTTTGCACAGGTAACAAACCCACCAATCGATTCTATTCGTGAAAAAGTTGTCACATCAACAACGGTTTATTTAGGAACAGATGGAAATGTATTAAAGGAAGAAGCAGAAAACTGCAAACAGTTAAAGATAAATCACCCAATTCTTACGAATACAGATTTGTTGAAAATTAAGAATATGAAGGTGGAAGGCTTCAAAGTAGAGACGATTCCAATCATTTATTATAAGAATACATCATTAGAAAAGGCAATCGATCACTTGTATGTGGAGGCGGACAGAGCACATAGAGAAGGTGCAAATATTATTATTTTGTCCGACAGAGGTGTGGATGAGAATCATGTTGCAATTCCTTCATTGCTTGCAGTATCTGCATTGCAGCAGTATCTTGTTCGCTCTAAGAAAAGAACAAGTATGGCAGTAATTTTAGAAAGCGGTGAGCCAAGAGATGTCCATCATTTTGCAACATTATTGGGTTACGGTGCATCTGCAATTAATCCATATTTGGCACAGGAAAGTATTCAGGAACTTATTGACTTGCATATGTTGGATAAAGACTATTATGCAGCAGTGGACGATTACAATAATGCGATTTTAAATGGCATTGTTAAAATTGCAGCAAAGATGGGTATTTCTACAATTCAGTCTTATCAGGGTTCTAAAATGTTTGAGGCAATTGGTATCAATTCCGATGTGATTCAAAAATATTTTAAGGGAACAGTATCAAGAATCGAAGGAATCGGTTTGTCTGATATTGAAAATGATGTAGAAACACGTCATTCCAGCGCATTTGATCCACTCGGATTATCCGTTGATACAACATTAGATTCTGCTGGCGCACACAAGATGAGAAGTGGGAAAGAAGAACATCTGTACAATCCACAGACGATTCATTTGTTACAGCTTGCAACACGTACAGGTGATTATAATACATTTAAAGAATATACAAAGTTAGTCAATCAGGAAACAGGTGTTAAGAACCTTCGTGGTATGATGAATATCCGTTTTCCAAAGAAGGGAATCTCAATTGATGAAGTTGAGAGCGTTGACGCAATTGTCCAGAGATTTAAGACGGGTGCGATGTCTTATGGTTCGATTTCCAAAGAAGCACATGAGACAATGGCAATTGCAATGAATATGATTCATGGTAAATCAAATAGTGGTGAAGGCGGCGAAGATGAAGACAGATTGACTGTTGGTGCAGATGGACGCAATCGCTGTTCTGCAATTAAGCAGGTTGCTTCCGGTCGATTTGGTGTTACATCTCGTTATTTAGTCAGTGCAAAAGAGATTCAGATTAAG
>DGTC01000063.1 GCA_002394205.1 Lachnospira sp. UBA4346
GAACATGTAACAACCTTAGCACCTAACTGCTGTGCCTTTTCGATTGCATAGATAGCTACGTTACCAGAACCTGAAACAGCAGCTGTCTTTCCTTCAAGACTCATATCATGATCCTTGTATAAAGCATTTGTTAAGTATAATAAACCATAACCTGTTGCCTGTGTACGAGCAAGTGAACCACCATATGTAAGACCCTTACCTGTAAGTACGCCTTCGAACATACCCTGAATTCTCTTGTACTGACCGAACATGAAGCCGATTTCTCTTGCACCTGTACCGATATCACCAGCTGGAACATCGACATCAGCACCGATATACTTGCAAAGTTCTGTCATAAAGCTCTGGCAGAATGCCATGATTTCTCTGTCTGACTTGCCCTTAGGATCGAAATCAGAACCACCCTTACCACCGCCGATTGGAAGTGTTGTAAGAGAATTCTTGAAAATCTGTTCGAAACCTAAGAACTTTATAATACCAAGGTTAACAGATGGGTGAAGTCTTAAACCGCCCTTGTATGGTCCAATCGCATTGTTAAACTGTACACGGAAACCTCTATTTACCTGTACCTGTCCCTTATCATCTACCCAAGGAACACGGAACATAATCTGACGATCTGGCTCTGTGATTCTCTCTAAGATCGCATTGCTTCTGTAAAGTTCCTCATTTGCATCTACTACTGGTCTTAAAGAATTAAGTACCTCTGTTACTGCCTGAATAAATTCCGGCTGATCTGCATTTTTCTTAGAAACTAAATCTAAGACTTCATCAACATATCCCATAACCTATAAAACTCCTTTTCTTCTACGCTTTCGCGCTTAATTTTTACAAGTCATATTATATTAAATGCAAGATTCAAATGCAAGCATTTTCATACGCTAAACCTCCTTTTGAAAGCGATTTCGAATATTGTAAATACCACTTCTCACTATATCGCTTTATCTCGGTAAATTAACTTAATATAATTAAGCATAACCCAATTAAAACACGGCACATTTTTAAGAAAATAATGTATTAAATGGATAATATGAATTAAAATAACCGATTGTCAAAATTGTATCAAATAAAACAATCCCAAATCTCTACTGTTCAATTCCATAAAAAAAAGGTATAATGTAACGAGTGCAGTCAAAACTGCGGCTGCGTAGCAGACATTTGTTTTTGACAAGCCATTAACGAACAAAGAGATCTATTTTATGTAAGATTGGAGATATTTTTATGAGTAACACTTTTCGTCGTGCCAGAAAAGATATGCACTATCTTTTCCGTCCCACAAACGAACTAAATCCAAAAGAACGTAAACGAAAACGCCGTGCAAAACGTGCTGCTGTCGGAATGTTTTTTGTATTCATTCAGATTATTTTACTAATTCTATTTTTAATGAAGATTTTCTACTTAGATTTACTTCCTATGAAATATCTTCTCATATTAAATGGTATTTTATTTCTGATTACACTGTATACATTTTTATCGCAGTTTACCAGAGCACATATGATTGGAAAATTACTTTCCATTATTATGTCCGTTGTATTACTTGTCGGATTTTTATATACAGCAAAACTCGCTGATACGCTTGGTGTCATCACAGGCCGTACAACCAAAACAGATATCATTGACATTATGGTTCTCAAAGATGATCCTGCTGCTTCTTTAAATGATGCCCTGCAGTATTCATTTGGATACAACACAACCGTAAACAGTGCGATTGTATCCAAAGCCATCGGTGAAATTGAAACGGAAAAAAATACTTCACTGAAAACAAAGACCTATACAAAATGGGATGACTTATTAAATGACTTATATGCAAACAAAACAATTCAGGCATTTGTCGTTCATGACTCGGTTCGCTCCACATTAGCAGAAGAATATCCCGGCTTTGAAGACAATACCCGAATTTTAGATACTGTCAAAATTACTACCGAAGTAAATTTAAGTGCTTCTGATAAAAAGGTAAACGAAGAACCATTTATTGTTTATTTATCCGGGAATGACGGTGAAGGCCAAGTGTCATCCATCGGTCGAAGCGATGTAAATATTCTTGCAGTGATTAATCCGAAAACACGTCAGGTTCTACTCGTTTCAACACCACGTGATGCATTTATAACGATTTCAAATAGTGATGGAAAAAGCGGTCTTGATAAACTGACTCATGCCGGAAATGCAGGGATTGAATATTCTGTAAGCGCTTTAGAGAATCTCTATGGACTTACCATTGATTATTATCTGAAGTTGAATTTTACAGGATGTATTGAAATTGTAGATGCTCTCGGAGGTATTACAATCAATTCAGATGTTGATTTTACAAATGGATATGAAGCTGCTCCTGAAAGCTATCATTTCCACGTTGGTGAAAATTCTTGCAATGGCGAACAGACATTGGCATTTGTTCGTGAACGAAAAGCCTTCCGCGATGGTGATTTTCAGCGCGGCCGCAATCAGGAAGCTGCCATTAAAGGGATTATAAACAAGGCTACTTCACCTGCTATTTTAACCAATTATAACTCTGTGTTAGATGCAGTATCTAATATGATATTTACTAATATGTCTACTGCAACCATCACTTCCCTGATTCGCGGACAGTTATCTAATCCGAAATCATGGAACATTCAATCTTACACGATTGACGGAAAAACAGATACAAAAGACTGCACCGTTTATAACTTACATAACGTATCCGTTGTTATTCCTGATCCGGATTCTATCGACACTGCCAAAACATTTATTCAAAAGACAATTGCCGGTGAATCTTATGATGTAGATGATGTTCCGACACCATAATTTTTAGCATCCTGCGGAACAGTTTTATATTATGGGAATGAAGTTTCCTATAATATAAAAAGAGTCTGACAACATGAGCTTTGATATCATTTTATCAAAGTCATATTGCCAGACTCTTTTTTAAGTTAACCCTTAAAATCTGCAGTTGAATATGTCATATAGAAATATGCAGTCATCGCATGTTTGTTATAATAATTCATGCCACTTTCATATAGTGTCTGTGGAGCAGTTTCCGTTGCCTGCGAAGTTTTTTCTTCTCTGCGTTCATGTTTCTTCTGTTCCTGTTCAAACACCTTTGCAAATGTGTCTTCTTCCTGCACGAAATCATCTTTCTTAACTTCTCTGACCGCCTGAATTCTCTGTACATTCCATACTGCGTTTACTTGTTCTGCCCTTGGAATAAATAATACATTGTCAGCTTGAATCTCCTCCTTGAAATACATCTGATACAATTAACACAGTTGTCAATTGCTTCCTCATTGTTACAAAACACCGAATGTTTTAATACATTCTTACAGATAGTTCTACTTTCAAATATATCTTAAGCCTTGAAAATATACCGGCGTCCCTGCCTGCCTATCTATCTACTTATTATTTCGGCACATTTTGTGAAAAATTAAACAATTTTTGTAATAAATTTTTCAATTACATGCGCAACACCATCGTCTTCATTAGACGGAGCAATATAATCTGCGTCTTCTTTCACTGCTTCTTTCGCATTTTCCATTGCAACACCCAGTCCCGCATACTGAATCATCGGCAAATCATTCATACCATCACCACAGGCAATTAATTCTTCTTTGGTAACGCCTAATTTCGTCAACAAACTTTCTAGTGCCACATCCTTTGCAACACCCTTTGGCACAACTTCTAAAAAGTAATCCTGCGAGAAAAAGAAATCCAATACATCCGCAAACTGTGCTGACAATACTTCCTGTACTTTTACAAGCTGCTCATGGACACCTACTACAAGAAACTTTTCTACCGGATAATCTACAAATGCATCTACGGAAGCTACTTTCTTTACCTGTGCTGCATTACAAAAGGCTTCCTTTAATACATATTCATCTGTATCGCTCTCTGCAAGAATCTGATTCTCATAATAGGTAATTGCATATACGCCGTGTCTGGCTGCTTCATTACAAATAGCCGTCTGACATTCTTTTGGCACATAAGTTGCAAATAATTTTTCTCCTGTCTGACAATCTATAATTGCACCGCCATTATATGCCAGCATATATCCGCCTTTTGCCGGCAACTGTAATTCCTTCGCCACCGGTTCTATCCCAAACACCGGTCTTCCCGATGCTAAAATCACGTGAATCCCCTGCTCCATCGCCTGCGCAAGACACTCTTTATTTCTATTTGATATTTCTTTTCTGTCATTCGTTAGCGTTCCATCTAAATCTAACGCAATCGCCTTATATGTCATATTCATCTCCCACATATTTATTTGAATATTCGTATCTGCCAAATTTTGCCCGGATTGGCAATACTTTTATTATAGATTCTTGTAAATCTTCCATCGTATTTGTATTATTTTGCTTCAATTGCAGGTGTTGCCATACCACGCATCTGTATCTGTGGTCCACCTGTCTTACGAATATAATCTCCTGTAATCGTAACCATTCCAATATTATTATCTTTTGGAATTTCATACATAATATCAAGCATATATTCCTCAATAATCGAACGCAGTGCTCTTGCTCCCGTCTTCTTTTCAAGTGCCAAATCTGCGATTGCTCCTAATGCGCTGTCATCAAATTCTAACTTTACCTCGTCTAACTCTAATAACTTCTGATATTGCTTTAAAATCGCATTTTTCGGTTCTTTCATAATCTGAACAAGTTTGTCTTTTGTTAATGCTTCCAATGAAAATACAATCGGAAGTCGTCCTAAGAATTCCGGTATCATACCAAAGTTTCGTAAATCTTCTAATGTTACTTTACGAAGTAATTCCGGATCATTATCATATTTATCTTTTAAATCTGCTGCAAATCCAATAGAAGACTGTTCATTTAAACGCTCTTTAATAATATTTTCAAGGTCTGGAAATGCACCGCCACAGATAAATAAAATATTTCTTGTATTCACTGTTACCAATGGAACCATCGCATTTTTGCTTGTTGCACCAACCGGTACTTCAACATCACTGCCCTCTAAGAGCTTTAACATTCCCTGCTGCACAGATTCACCGCTGACATCACGGCTTCTGGTTTCTTTCTTCTTTGCAATCTTATCAATTTCATCAATAAAAATAATACCGTGTTCTGCCTTCTCAACATCATTATCTGCAGCTGCAAGTAATTTTGAGACAACGCTCTCAATATCATCACCAATATAGCCGGCTTCGGTTAGAGATGTTGCATCCGCAATCGCAAGCGGCACCTGTAATAACTTTGCCAATGTTTTCACAAGGTACGTCTTACCACTACCCGTTGGTCCAATCATCAGCATATTTGACTTTTCGATTTCAATGTCATCCATCGTATTGGTTGCAACACGCTTATAATGGTTATACACTGCTACTGACATGACTTTCTTTGCATAATCCTGACCAATTACATAATCATCTAACATATGCTTAATTTCATGCGGTGCAGGGATATTTCTCAAATCAATATGCTCTGCCTGACGTTCTTCTTCCGTCTTTTTCTTTTTGATTTTTTGTTTATTTGGAATATCCATATTCATATTGTCAAATCCCATACCGCCAAATCCATTCGGCATATTGCTCATTTTAAGCATATCATCATAACTCATTCCACTATTGGTAAATGAATCAAATGTTTTTTGCATACAATCTGAACAAATGCAGATATTATTCGGCATCTGAATCATCTTTCCCGCCTTGCTTTCCGGTCTGCGGCATATATAACAAATCTTTTCGTAATCGTCCTCTGTATGTGTTGTATTTTCACTCATGATTTTGTCTCCATTCTGTTGGTTTGTATTCTAAGTATACAGAACCTCTTCACATTTTACAATATTTATTACATTAATATATTTCATTCAAATAATATCTCATATATCCTATTTTTATCTACAAAGCGGGAATATCTCTTACTTTCCTTGAATATCAATCACAACATATTCTGACTTACAGCCTGTCTTAAATTTAATCGCCCAGTCTGCAATTCCTGAAGATACAATAAAATTCGTATGCTTTCTTGTTTCCAGACCATAATTTTTATCATTTGCACCGCTCCATTCTCCAATCCAGTTAATCGGAATAAGCTGTCCACCATGCGTATGTCCTGACAGAACCAAATCCACGCCTGCCTCAGTCTGTGCTGCATAATCATGTGGCTGATGATCTAATACAATAACATACTTGTCATCCTCTAGCGTTTTCACAAGGGTATTCATATCTGCACGATGATTTCCCTTTTGCTCCTCAGAACGATCCTGTCGTCCCACAATGTAGAAACGATTGTCTATCAAAATATGCTCATCTTCTAAGATAACAACGCCATTTTTTTCTAATTCCCGTGCAAGATCTGCGCCGCTATATCCTCTGTAATCATCCCCATAATATCCTTTGTCATGATTTCCATAAACATAATAGACGCCGTATGTCGGATGTAACCCCTGCAAGGCTTCGCATGCTGCAATCATATCCTCTTTCGATGTATCATCATCTACAAAATCTCCTGTAATAACTACAATATCCGGATTGGCTGCCTGCATCCGCTCAATATACTGAGCAAGCTCCTCTCCATGAAAGGTTGCACCAATATGAGAATCTGTAAACTGCACAATGCGAAGATTTCCCACTGGCTTATCTGTCGCAAGTGTATAATCCGTCTCCCAAACGTGATTCGCAAAATAATATCCCATACACAAATATAAACAGGTTCCAATAAGAACAATTCCACCAAGCAGACTATTATTTATTTTTTTTGTTGTTATTTTCTTAACAATTAAAGCAATTCCATCCGCAATCAGCCAAAATACAACAAAGTGCAGCATACACACAATGACATTCATAAGTCCCATCGTTATCCACAAAATGGCATTGATAACCACTATCAACCCAAAACACATCCATTTTTTTGCACGTTCACTGTATTTCGAAAGAATCTTCTGAACAACTGACAGCGTCGACACACGTCCTGCAAGATACCATAATGCAGCAGCAAGAATGACACACATAACAGCAATAAATATAATTAATAACATGTTTCTCCTCCGTTTTTCTTTGATACATCTGTTTATGCCTTATTTCAAAATCCATACATATACAATTTCGTAGGAATCTCTTCTCTCATTATATCGTCGAATTTTCTTTATACCAAATAAAATATTTTTATTTCATAAATTAATTAGATTCTGTTTATAAATAAAACCTGTCCATAATTTTCATCTTTTTATACCAAAATAAGCCATGAAAATCTCTATTTCAAAATAGAAATTCACACAGCTTATTTTCATTTATTCTGTTACGTTTCTTACTGATTCATTTTTTAAATCAATCCTCCAGGCACCTGTTACTCCTTTGATACCATGAACACAGGCAGTTTCAATGTTCTGTCTATATTACACATAAATCAGGACTTCTTATCAAGTGTTACAGTTGCTGTCTTTAACACATACTGATTACCTTCTAAATGATAATACTCAATCTGCACGGTTTCACCGGCAGCATAATACTGCATGGTTGACTGTAAACTTGCAAAAGATGAAATCGTCTGATCATCAAAACTTACAATAATATCATATGCACCAAGTCCTGCTTTTTCTGCTGCGGAACCTGAAGCCACCTGACGAATCAGAATTCCCTGTGGATAGCCATACTGTGTTGCCATTGCACTTGTAATATCCATCGCTGAAATTCCAAGATATGATGCCTCTGAAGCACTTACCTTTGTTCTTGTCTGACGATTCATTAATGAATCAATCAAATCACGCACCGTTGATACCGGAATAGAATATGCCATACCTTCTACACCTGTTTCTGATGTCTTTGCAAAATTTATACCGATTACCTTACCGGATGCATCTAACATGGCACCACCACTGTTTCCTGAGTTGATTGCTGCATTTGTTAAAAATAATCCTGTAAATGTTACATTGTCTACTGTAATTGAACGATTCAATGCACTGATAATACCTGTTGTTACAGACTGACCTTCGCCAAGTGCATTACCGATTGCCACCACCTGCTGTCCAACAACAACATCCTCTGAATCGCCAAGCTCTGCAATTGCAATTTTACTCAATGTATCTGCGCTAATATCAGATAAATTTACTGCAACAACCGCAATATCTTTATCAGATTTTGCACCTTTTACTGTCGCACTGACTGTTGAATCATCTACAAATACGCACTGTAAATCATTCACATCCTCGATAACATGATTGTTTGTAAGAATTAATAATTCCGTATCATTCTTTCCTACGATAATACCTGTACCACTTGTCGATGCTTCATAAGACTGTGCACCACCAAACAATCCATATAATGAATTCCCTCCGGATACTGTTGTCGTGCCCTTTAACGCTACCATCGCCGGAAGTGCTGCCTTTGCAACGGATGAAACATCCATATCAGAACTGACTACGTCTGCTGCTCCTTCTGCCACAACGGATGCCGTCGGTGTAACATTTGATGTAACAGTAGCTATTTCGTAATTTGATTTATTATTTGTTGTTCCCGGAAGAATATGAATTCCTGCATAGAACGTTCCCAGCATTGCGCCACCGGCTATCACGCCACAGAGCAACGATGCAGCTACACGCTTAACCATTTTCTTCTGGAAAAATGTTTTTATACCGCCATTTCCTGATTTTCTCTTGTGCTTCTTCTGATTGGAATCCGGTTCCTGTGTGAATGTCGTCTGATTCGATGTACTGCCTGCTGAATAATAATTTTGATGAAATGTATGATCCTGATATGAATTCTGACCATAAGACGACTGGTAGGAATTTCCTGTCTGTTCCTGATTCTGTGTTGCTTCCTGACTTGTTGTATTTCTATAATCCTGTGTATTGTATGGAATATCATCTCTTCGATAACGATATTCCGAACTCATATTCTGTGTTTCCTGATTTGATGTATTTTCATTTGCACTGCCATATCCTGACTGTGTATTATTTTCTTCTTCAAACATAATCTATAATCTCCTTTCTATCTTGTATTCTTTTCAATACCAACACATTTATGAACATACAAGTATGTTCAATTGGCTCGTTATTCGTGTAAATAAAAAGAACACATCTCGTCTATGCTTTGTAGTATACTGACGAAATGTGTTCATATTGTGTTTATATTGTAAAGAAAATTTGAAAACGAGATTACTGTCCGATTACTTCCATAACAGCATCTGTAAGCTCTGCTAACTTGCTGTCGGCATCTTCAAGTCCGCTTCCCTTAACGCCCATGTAGAACTTAATCTTAGGTTCTGTACCAGATGGTCTTGCACAGCACCAAGCATTATCTGTCAAATCAAAATAGAGTACATTAGATGATGGAAGTCCTGTCTTAGACTTTTCACCAGTCTGAAGATTTGTACACGCATCTGTCTTATAATCTCTGAATTCAACAACATCCCATGCACCAAACTTCTTTGGTGGGTTCTTACGAAGTGTATCCATCATTTCTGCAATCTTTGCTGCACCTTCTGCACCCTTCATTGTGATTGCCTTCTGACCTTCTTTGTAATAACCATACTTATCAAAGATGTTAATCATCTGATCCCATAATGTGATTCCCTTAGACTTATAGAATGCAGCAGCCTCACATAAAGCCATAACTGCTACGATGGCATCCTTATCTCTTGCATGTGTACCAACAAGACAGCCATAACTCTCTTCAAAACCAAATTCATATTCGTATGTATTCTGCTGTTCAAAAAGCTTAATCTGCTCACCGATAAATTTGAATCCTGTTAATACTTCAATCAAATGTACATTGTATTCTGCTGCAATTGCATCTGCCATATTTGTAGATACGATTGTCTTAACAAATGCACCATTCTTATGTAATGTACCCTTTTCTTTTCTCTGTGAAAGAAGGTATTCAGCAATTAACATTCCTGACATATTACCTGTAAATGACATATACTCGCCAGTCTTAGAATCCTTAGAATATACACCAAGTCTGTCTGCATCCGGATCTGTTGCAAGAATAATATCCGCATCCTTTTCTTTTGCTAACTGTAATGCAAGTGTAAATGCCTTTGGATCTTCCGGATTTGGATAATCTAATGTTGTGAAATCCGGATCCGGCTTCTCCTGTTCCGGTACAACATATACATGCTTAAAGCCTAATTCTTTTAAGATACGGCGAACCGGTACATTACCTGTTCCGTGGAATGGTGTGTATACAATCTTAATATCATCCGCAACCTGCTTGATAATATCTCCATTGATACTCATCTTCTTCAATGCAGCAATATACTTATCATCCATATCATAACCGATAACATTGTATAAACCACAAGCTCTTGCTTCATCAATGTCCATTGTCTTAACCGTATTATAATCTGTTACAGCCTTAACTTCTGTAATAATCTGTGTATCTTTCGGTGCTGTAATCTGTGCGCCATCTTCCCAATATACCTTGTAACCATTATATTCCGGCGGATTGTGACTTGCTGTAATAACAATACCGGCGATACAATGCAATTCACGTAATGCAAATGACAATTCCGGTGTTGGTCTTAATGAAGGGAAAATAAATGCCTTGATACCATTTGCATTGAGGCATAATGCTGCTTCATCCGCAAATTCCGGTGACATTCTTCTTGAATCATAAGCAATTGCAACCCCTCTGTCTGCTGCACCTTCTTTAAGAATGAAATTAGCAAGTCCCTGTGTTGCTTTTCTTACCGTATATATGTTCATTCTGTTTGTACCGTTGCCAATAACCCCTCTTAAACCACCGGTACCAAATTCCAAGTCCTTATAGAAGCGATCTTCAATCTCTGCTTCATTTCCTGCAATCGATGCTAACTCTGCTCTCGTTGCTTCATCGAAATATTCGTTTTTACACCACTGTTGATATGTCTCCATATAACCCATCTGAAAAACCCTCTTTTCTATTATTTTTCCTGTGCATCTATTCCACAGGCACTACGTACAAAATGTACGTCCTTATTTATTATAATACATTCTTGATTTGAAATCAATGATTGAAAATTAATCGACAAGTGCCGCTTCAAATGCAGCTACTACCTGCTTCAATGCTTCCTGCTCATCTTCGCCTTCTGCTATAATTTCAACTTCCTGTCCACACTTTACGCCAGATGCAAGAATGGAAATAACACTCTTTGCATTGGCATCTTTGCCTTCTCCATAGCGCATCGTCACTTTCGACGTGAACTGAATTGCCTTATCACACATTGCTCCAGCCGGACGCAAATGAATTCCCAATGCACTACCTACTAATACCTTCTGACTTACCATCTTGTATATTCCTCCTATATTAATTTACACTTGTTGTCGTTTCCGACTGTGTGTTTTGCTGTATAACAGCCTGTGTGGCTGTCTCCTCACTTACCTGTGTTTTTCCTGTTATGATAACTGTTGCTGTATAATTTCCAACAACCGAAATTCCACTCTGTGGTGCAAAAGCAATATCCACCTGATGTTCACCATTATCAAGACCTGATACATTCACATATGCACCCAACACCGAAGCATCTGTATTCGATACATTATTCACGCCTGATACTGTAATATTTAAAGTTGCATCATTTAATTCAGCCTGCATCGTTTCCGTGATGCCATCTATACGGATTTGATTGGTTCTTAAAGAAATCGTTGTATTTTGATTCTGCTCGATATTTGCCTTAACATTTACATAATTGTTTGATGCAACTGTAATTCCCTCTAATACATAATCCGACAGCCAGAATCTATACTCCTTGTTCTGTGTGATTCCATTAATATCTATCGGTATCGTAATTTGCTGAATTGAATCAATCAGCGAAGCCTCACCTGAAATAATTGCACTATTCGTATCTGCTTCTATGCCACGAAATGTACTGCCTGCCGCCGGCGTACCAAGTGTCTGATAAATAACATCTACCGTTTTAGAATAGCCAACATTTGCTGTAAAATGAACCTCTGTACGTGATAATTCCAATCCGGACTGCTCAATAACATTTCCTTCATAATCATATAAGACAATTGAAGCCGTATCAGATATATCAGCTGTCGCATCGCTAATATCGTATACGGCCTTTACCTGGGCAATCTTCTGTACTGCAGAAGACAGCCCTGTTACTTTAATTGTTGCGGGAGTCACCGAATCATTTAATACAACGTATCCTTTTGAACCATTCCCCATCATCTCTACTTTCACATCAAATGCCTGTGTAACACGATTCTCAATATTGAGTTTGACTGCTGTTGTCTTCGGTGTCACTTCTACATTTTGTAATACTTTTCCATTTTTTTCAACATGTACCTGAATATCTACATAATCTGCAAATGCAGTAATCGTGCTGAAATCTGCTGTTGCTACAATATCGCTCGTCTTAATATCTGTCACAACGCTCTTTGGTCCGCTTACATATACAGATATTTTATTTCCATCTAGCACTTCATAAGAATATCCTAAATCCGTAATACTTTCTGTATTGGTAAGCTGAACCGGAACACCACTGATTGTCACACCTGTATTGGGATCATATATATTGACAATGACACCCCATAACAGAATTGCTCCAATAATAGATAATATCTTCAGGCTGAAATTATCAAATATCTTTTCCTTCATTCTTTCCCCTTCCTCTCCAGATCTTGAATGATTTAGACTCAATGGACTTCTTTCTTAAAAACTCCAGTTTGTTCCGCAAAGATTCTTTATCTATATTCCGAATGATTTCGCCACCAACTGCAACAGATACCGCACCAGTTTCCTCTGATACGATAATTGTAAAGCTATCCGTCACTTCACTAATACCTACACCGGCTCGATGCCTTGTTCCTAATTCCTTACTCAGATTTATATTATCTGATAATGGTAAATAACATGTCGCTGCTAATGCTCTGTTTCCTCTGACGATTACAGCTCCATCATGCAGCGGTGTATTATGCTCAAAAATATTAATTAACAACTGGCTCGTCACAACACCGTCTACTTCGATTCCCGTCCGAATATATTCTTCAAGCATCATATCCTGCTCAATAACAATCAACGCACCAGTCCGTACTGCGCCCATCTCATACGCTGCCCGAACCAGTTCATCTGCCGTCTTACTGCTGAACAGCTCACCCTTATCATGTCCCTCTCCGAAACTAAATAATCCGGACATAATCTTTCTTCTTCCTAACTGTTCAAGTGCTCTTCTTAATTCAGGCTGAAAGATAATTACCAATGCGATAATACCAACACTGATTGTCTTTGATGCAATCCACAAAATAGTTCGCAGATTCAGAATATAGGCAATGATTGCAAAGAAACCAACTACAATAATTCCCTTTAACAACGACCATGCTTTCGTATCTTTAATCCATACCAGAATACTATACAAAATAAATGCAATCAGTATAATTTCAATCACATCTGTCCACTGCATTCTCGGTACGTAGAACTTTGCCAGATAATTCTGTACAAAATTATTGATTGCTGTCATGCCTGCTCCTTTCTGCTCTCCTAATAACACAATGACCTACTTCAGGTTCTTCCTTATATATTTTCTATCTAAAACTCATCTTTATGATACGTTCTTGTGTCTTCGTATTCTTCAGCAGTATGCTCCTGTGTCGTACCTGCTACTTCATTAATATCTGTCGCTTTTCTTGTTTTTCTTGCATTAATCTGCTTTACCTTAACATCTTCATTTGCAATATTAATCTTCGGAACTGCTTTGACATAATAATAATATTCGTCATCTTCGTACTGTACATATTCTGTACGCTTATAATCCACACTAAAGAAAAGCACCTGACATAAATATCCGACACCGGCACCTAAGAGTGCTCCAATTGTTAATAAAATAACATTCAAATGTGCACTAAATAAAATTTCTCCAATCAATACAATTAAAAACTGAACTGCTGTACCTGCCACAATTGCATATGTCCATGCATAATCAATTCTTAACCGGCGTACGAAATAAACAACAATAACCGTGCATACTACCGCAGCAAGAACAATTAACATCGCTTTGTTATTTGCAAGACTTTCTATAATATAAGAAATTTTTTGCATACTGTCCGATACAGACTGATTCGTAATTGCAGACTCATAGGCACTTGCTGTCTGAATAATATAATAAATGACAACACCAAATCCTACCGGAATAGCAGCAGACACACCAACTGCGAGTCCGACTGCGACTGGAATTACATATGGCATATGCATCCAACAAAGAATCGCTGTCAACACAAGTAAATATCCCTGTTTTGATGCGAAACGGAAATATAACAAATACATCAATATTACAATGCCGAGTACAATCAGGGCAAACTCTGCCGATATTGCATACAAATGCAGCAGCATATAAACAGATAACAGAAATATGGCAAATCCACTCGGTACAAACGCACACAATACTGCAAATAACACCGTAAATATCGGGTTATTTAACCGATTCATGTAACCGATACTTCTATTAATTAATAGAAATGATACCAATGCGAGTAAAAACTTCGCACACGGATTGATATAAACATCATATTTGTTATAAATCTTTTTAAAATTTTCTCTTAGTTCCAGCAAAAAACTCATTGAATTCCTCCAACCTATTTATTCTTTCTGTTGCCATTATAAAAACGTTCTAATTTATTGAGTCTTGAAAAATATCTTTTCAGTCCTTTTCTTGACTGATCATACTCCCTGCTATAGACAACAATTGAAATCGCAGAAAATACAATAATCAGAAGCACATAAAAAAGAATCATTCTTTTTCCTATGACTGCGTAATCCAACGTATTAATATCTTTTACAATATTTTCTAAATTCAGCAATGCAAACAAAATAACCATTATAATATATGCAACTGATGTTGTAATTAACGTCTTTAGAACGCCAAATGCAATATAATCTCCTTTGAAATATCTTGCCGTACGAACCATCTTTTTGCCTTCATTTTTCTCGTATATGGCCATTTTGGTCATCATTTTGACCTTATTTTCATTTAACAATACGATTCACCTCATAGATAATTTTTCCGCATTTAGTTATTTATTATAACATAATTTCCATTAATTGTATATTACAATTTGCGAATGTCCGCCATTTAATGCCGTTACAATTCGAACCCTTCTGCCTTCTGCCTCAAATGTTCTGTCTGAAGTCGCAGAAAGATAATTGCTCCATACCTGTGATGACTCTGAAGGAAGCAATGATGCCAAAACATTCTGAATCAATCCGTCAAATGCTGCACTTCTTTGCTTTATATAAATAATTGTCACATTCGGCTGTGTAATAATTTCACCATAATATGTACCTGCATCTTCACATACATATACATTTGACATTCTCTGCGTAAATCCCATGCTTGGAAGAGCGTCTGCTATCTGGGAGCTTTGTGCACCGCTGGAATTCGATGACGGTGTATTCGGTGTTACATTTGGATTCTCAGGTACTGCCGGTGTTACCACAATATTATCCGTATTCGGTACATTATCACTCGCGTAATTATTCCCCTGATTATTATCTGCATTATCGTTCGCAGGTGTTACATTATCACTTGAACGATTATCATTTGACTGCTCACCTGACTGATTTACTGCTGAATTCGTCACTCCCGCACCATTTGACACACCATTTCCACTATTCGCTACTATAGCCACGTCTCCTGATGAACCTGTATTGGCACGGTTATTAGAAACTGACGCCTGTGCCATAGAATTGCCACTTCCACCTGTATACACCGGAAGTCCTCTGTCTGAGCCGTCAGCCACCGACGCAATTCCCTGAATCGTTACCGCATCTGATACTGTTCCTACAGTTGCCGTCAATGCTGCAAGTCCCGTTCCTTTTACCGTTACAACACCATCCTTATCCACTGTAAACACATCCTCATTGCTGGAATTCCATACAAGTGCGTGATCTGTATCCTGTGGTGTAACAAGCGCAGTTACTTTTAAAACTGTACCAACAGCGACTGCCGTATCATCAAATTGAATCTCTACTGTCGTCTGTGCTGTATTTGCCTGTGTCGCTGTATTTACTGCATCACCTTTTAAATTCTTCTGACTAACACTTACTGTAGCAGTCTGCTGTGGCTGCGATGAAGAGGAACGATATGCCGCTGTCGCAATTGTTGCAATCCCTGCTGCCACCACCAGTCCTGTAATAACTGCCGGCACTGGTTTTAACTTCCATTTTCTTTTATTTTTCAATTTCTTCACCCCTGCTTTTTATTCAACAACTTCATGTAATCTTATATAATCAAACATATCCAGTATATCATTTTTACCGGTCATAGTCATCTAAGAAATGATGTTTTACACCATTTTCTTTGTAAGCAATAATTGTGCTGAGACTGACATTTTCCACACTTCTAAAGATATTACTCTCAATAAACGGATTCACTTTCTTTAATTCTGCAATAATATTCTTTGTTTCCATACGCTTTGACTGACTCGAGCCGTCACGATTGCATGTTGTACACGTATCCGTAAATCGGCATGCACACTGAATAAAATGCAATTTATTATAATCTCTCCAATGCTTAATATCATCTTCCCGAACCAAATACAATGGACGAATCAGTTCCATTCCTTCAAAGTTTGTACTATGCAGCTTTGGCATCATCGTCTGAATCTGTGCGCCATACATCATACCCATAAAAATAGTCTCGATAACATCATCATAGTGATGTCCTAACGCGATTTTATTACAGCCTAATTCTTTTGCTTTGCTATACAAATATCCTCTGCGCATGCGGGCACAGATATAGCATGGAGATTTTTCAATATCATACACAGCTTCAAAAATATTCGTTTCAAATACCGTAATTGGAATTCCTAATAACTTTGCATTGTTTTCAATCACTTTTCTGTTCATCTCATTATATCCGGGATCCATTACTAAAAATACCAATTCAAAATTGAATTTTCTATGACGCTGCAATTCCTGAAACAGCTTTGCCATAAGCATCGAATCCTTGCCACCTGAAATGCAGACCGCAACCTTGTCCCCTTCCTGCAACAGCTGGTATTCATTAATTGCTTTTGTAAATTTACTAAAAATGGATTTGTGAAATTTTTTACGAAGACTGATTTCAATATCCTCCCGTGTCGGCGTATCATCTGTCTTTTCTTCCATCTGAGAGATTAACCATTTGGAATAACCGCCCACCAGACTAAATGCCGCATAGCCTTTTTCCTGAAGAAATTCTGCTGCTTCCACGCTGATTTCACCTTTCATACAATATACAACTATTGTCTTATCTTTCTCTAATTCACCAAAACGTTCCTCTAATTGTGCAAATGGAATATTAACTGCCTTTGGAATAAATCCATACTGATAAGCTGATTCTTCACGTACATCCACAATCTGGTATGTACCTTTCTGTAATTGTTCCATTTCCTGAAGTGTTATATTCATTGTCTGTTATTCCTTTCGTCATCTTCTTCATTCTATCTTGTATACATGATTATGAATGTATCATTCTTTCTCTGTTGTTTTATTATTTCTGCTTCAAATATCATTTTCTTTTAATTATATTTCGGATATTTTTGATTAGAAATAATACAATCGTGTCCATATTACTATGATTTTAAGGAAGTTGCAAGTTCTATGATTGTGGACCACATTTCTTTCATACAACTTATATCTCTCAGCTTTTTATAAAGTATAACGAATTCAACATTTTTCACTTACACAAGTGCGTATCCTTCGGAATATTAGGGGTATAGGAAGAAATTTTCCTATAATATAAACAAAACCACCACAACAGATAACTCTCATTATCCGTCATGGTGGTCTGAATACAAAATATATTATTAAGATATAAACATGTAATGTTTTCTTACATTATAATTAAGCCTGAGGACCAGCTGAAACTAATGCCTTACCAGCTTCATTTCCTTCATACTTTGCGAAGTTCTTTACGAAACGGCTTGCAAGATCCTTAGCCTTTTCTTCCCATTCAGAAGCATTTGCGTATGTGTCTCTAGGATCAAGAATACCTGAATCAACGCCTGGAAGTTCTGTAGGCACTTCGAAGTTGAAGTAAGGAATTGTCTTTGTAGGAGCCTTTGTAATAGAACCATCTAAGATTGCATCGATGATACCACGAGTATCCTTAATAGAGATTCTCTTACCTGTTCCGTTCCAACCTGTGTTTACTAAGTAAGCCTTAGCTCCACTCTTTTCCATCTTCTTAACAAGTTCTTCAGCATACTTTGTAGGATGTAACTCAAGGAATGCCTGACCGAAGCAAGCTGAGAATGTTGGTGTAGGCTCTGTAATTCCACGTTCTGTACCAGCAAGCTTAGCTGTAAATCCTGAAAGGAAGTAGTACTTAGTCTGTTCTGGTGTAAGAATAGATACTGGAGGAAGTACGCCAAAAGCATCTGCTGATAAGAAGATTACATTCTTAGCTGCCGGTGCTGATGAAATTGGGCGAACAATATTCTCAATATGGTTGATTGGATAAGATACACGTGTATTTTCTGTTACACTCTTATCAGCGAAATCAATCTTACCATTCTCATCAATTGTAACGTTCTCTAATAATGCATTTCTCTTAATTGCATTGTAGATATCCGGTTCAGATTCCTTATCAAGGTTGATAACCTTTGCATAACAACCACCTTCGAAGTTGAATACGCCGTT
>DGTC01000050.1 GCA_002394205.1 Lachnospira sp. UBA4346
CTCATCTTTGTATGGCAGTGCAGCTCTACTCTTTTATTTAATGCCAGATCATTTCGAACTTCTCTGGTATCTGTAGATTTGCGTATTCCCAGCACTGTCGTTAACGCAATTTCCTGATCGTAACGATCCAAAGTTGCAAGACCTTTTACCTTAATAAAATTGCCTTTTTTTATAAATTCTGTCAATTCCGGTATTTGTTCATTTCTCGCAAAAATCTTTGCCGTGATTGTATCTGTAAAATCCGTAATATCAAAGATTAAAATCGTACGTTCATTTCGAATTGGCATCTCCTCTACGCGACGAATCATCCCTGCAACAACCACTTCGCCTAATGCTGAATCAATCTGTTCGATTGGCATTGGTTCTTCATCAAAATCTCTGCCATACAACACATCTGTGTTAGACGGACGTTTTGCATACAAATAATTTCCTTTGGAACGGTCCTGTGCTTTGGCTGCTGCTGCTCTTGCACCGATATTTTCACTTGTTAATTTTTTATCATTTGCTTTATTTTTCTCTTTCGTTGCAGTTGCTGTTTTCGTCTGTGATATATTATCATCCTCTGACATCGCCGCCTGCATTGTACCAACAATTTGTTTCACACGAAGATTTAACTTATGTTCATTTTCCTTCTCATAATGGCTCTCAGTCTTCTCCCGATACTGATAAGAAACATCAATTTCAAATCCAAACCGGTTCAAAAACACCTGGCTAAAATAATGCTGAAGAGAATCTGCATATGTATGTGCAAGAAAACTGTCTTCAATCGTAATAACCATGTGGTCATCCGTTACAAATTCCCAAGTAGAATTTTTAAGCAAATTGTATTCTAACGTCCAATATTTCTCCAGCTCAAACAGCATACTGTCATAATATGTTTCCATAATTTTAATTGGCGTATACTGCTTAGACAAACGATATCTGTCTATAACACGCACATCCATATTTTTCATACGGAAAATCTGCTTCTTTAACGCATCTTCCACTTTATATATGTATTGTTTGTGTATTAATCTCTCACTAACCAGATAGACACGTGCCAAAGAATTCGTAGATGTCTTTGAAACACGTGTCACTTCTGTGTTCGTGAAATAGACAGCCAAATCTTCTGGTAATCTCAATGTCTGAAATACATCAAAAAATTTCTGCACTATTTTCACTCCTCTATAATTGTAAATAATCTAAATCGACCATATGGAAACTGCTTCATTTCCATATGGAATTAAAGCCAATACAAATATTATTCCTTCCAGTTATCCAATTCTTCCTTCAACGTAGCAAGTAAATCTTCTTCCGGAACCTTTCTAATTACCTCTCCATGACGAATCAGTACACCACATCCATCACCACCGGCAATACCCAAATCCGCCTCTTTCGCTTCGCCGGGTCCATTTACTACACACCCCATAACTGCGAGCTTCAGATTAAGATTATAATCTGCGGCCATATCTTCTACCTGATTGGCAAGTTCAATCAGATTAATTCTGGT
Source organism: Lachnospira sp. UBA4346 (assembly GCA_002394205.1). Lineage (GTDB taxonomy): Bacteria > Bacillota > Clostridia > Lachnospirales > Lachnospiraceae > Lachnospira. The sequence goes on from DGTC01000050.1 coordinate 1,490, forward strand.
ACGACCACAGGTCGGGCATGACACAACTTCAACACCACCCTTACGAAGTCCTAATGTTCTAAGAATCAACTTTGCTGCCTGAATTTCTTTAACCGGATCATCTGTCAATGACACACGAATTGTATCGCCGATTCCTTCATTTAAAATCAATCCCAATCCAATGGATGACTTGATACTTCCTGAAAATGCAGTTCCAGATTCTGTTATACCAACATGCAGCGGATAATCTGTCTTTTCTGCAATTAACTTATGTGCTTCAACACACATCAAAACATCTGAAGATTTAATACTAATAACAAGATTATCGTATCCTTGTTCTTCAATCATACGTACCTTATCAAGCGCACTTTCTACAAGTCCTTCAGCCGTAACACCATGATACTTCTCTACTAGTTCTTTCTCAAGGGAACCGCTATTTACACCAACACGAATCGGAATATTGCGTTTCTTTGCAGCATCTACAACCGCTTTAATCTTATCGGGTCCTCCAATATTACCCGGATTAATTCGGATCTTATCTGCACCATTTTCAATTGCAGCAATTGCCATTTTGTAATCAAAATGAATATCCGCAACCAATGGAATATGAATCTGCTTTTTAATTTTCTGAATTGCCTGTGCTGCTTCAAGCGTTGGAACTGTACAACGGATAATTTCACAACCTGCTTTTTCGAGTTCTAAAATCTGCTTTACTGTTGCTTCTACATCTTCTGTATGTGTATTTGTCATTGACTGAATCAGAATCGGATGATTTCCACCAATTACCCGATTGCCAATGGCAACTGTTTTTGTATGTTTTCTTTCCATATCTTCTCCATTCTTACCGCAAAATAACGACATAATCTTATTTCTGAATATGAATTTTAGAACAATCCCTTTATATCTTTAAATAGAACATATACCATTAAAATCATAAGAAGTACCATGCCAATAAAATGAACCATTCCTTCATGTTCCTTTTTAACAGGCTTTCCTCGTACTGCTTCAATTAACAGGAATAACAGTCTTCCTCCATCCAATGCCGGCAGCGGCAACAAATTCATAACACCTAAATTTGCCGAAATCATTAGTGAAAAGTTTAACAAATTCAAAATGACATAAAATGTACCATCCACCTTACTCTCTTCCATCACATTGCTGATTGCACTTACCGTACCGACAGGTCCCATCAAATCATTAACACCAACCTGTCCCGTAAACATCATTCCAAGACTCTTAATTACCGTAGAAATAACATATCCAACTTCATGAAATGCATACTGTACCGTCTGTGCTGCATTTGTTCTGACACGTGCACCATAACTTGCAAATCCTGTATAATAACTCTCTGTTTCTACAAGTTTTGGTGTAACCTGAAGTGTGACATCCTCTCCATTTCTGCGTACAACAATTTCAACAGTTCGATCCTTTGTCTGTTCTAATAATTCAGAAAGCACATTTCCGTCTGTCAATCTTGTTCCATCAACCATCTGGATAATATCATTGCTCTTCATCCCTGCCTGTGCCGCAGGCGAATCTTCTGATACACTATTAACAACACACTCTGTTGTAATCGTTATTCCTAACTTATAGCCTTGTGTCTTCTTATATTCCGGCGTTAATGTTGTCGTATATTTCTGACCATCTCGCAGATATGTTATATCCATTGCTTTATCGCCATGATAATACTTATAAAAAGAATATTCTCGTGCAAATGTTATTTTCTGTCCATTAACGCGAATAATCTGATCACCTTCCTGCAGTCCTGCCTGAGCAGCCGGAGAGTTCTCATTCAATCTGTCAACTGTACATGGATCATATCCTATCTGTCCAACAACTACAAGCGCCAAAATAAATGCAAGCAAGAAATTAAAAAATGGTCCGGCTACTATAATGGCAATTCTTGACCATACAGATTTGTTTGCAAATGATTTTGACATATCAAATCCCTGCTGCAATAAACGTTCCCGTTCAGATAACGAATTCTCCTTGTTATCAGCCTTTGTAGTAAGCGTGTCTGACTGCCCAGAAGCATTTTCACTCTCTGAATCATCTTTATCAAACGGATCATCTACAAAATCTTCTCCAAGCATCACACATGCACCTCCAAACGGAAGTAATCTCAAAGAATATTCTGTCTTTCCTTTTGTAAAATGAATCAATTTAGGTCCAAAACCAATAAAAAATTCTACGACTTCAACGCCATTTGCCTTTGCAATAATAAAATGTCCAAATTCATGGATAATGACAATAATGCTAAGCATTAAAATAGCTGCAATAACATTCAATACCAAATTACCACCTGCTTTCGATTAATTCATATACCTGCTGCTCTGTTTCTAAAATTTGTTCTACTGTTGGTTGTGCAATCAACTTTGTCTGCTCCATTGCACACTGAATAATCTCTGGTATTTCAAGATACTGAATCTTTTTATCTAAAAATTTACGAACTGCTAACTCATTTGCCGCATTAAACGCTGTCGGAATATTTCCTCCTGCCTCTGCTGCTTCATATGCCAGTTTTAATGCCTGGAATGTATCAAAATCCGGCTTTTCAAATGTAATATTTTGAAGTGTAAAGAAATCAACACGATCCGTATTTAAATTTCTTCGTTCCGGATAGTACAATGCATACTGAATCGGAAGGCGCATATCAGTACTTCCTAACTGTGCCATAATTCCACCATCTACAAACTGCACCATAGAATGTATGATACTCTGCGGCTGAATTACTACCTGCACCTTACTGACCGGAACATCAAATAACCATTGTGCTTCCATAACTTCCAGTCCTTTGTTCGCCATAGTAGAAGAGTCAATTGTAATTTTTCTTCCCATAGACCAATTCGGATGCTTCAGTGCATCCTCTAATGTCACATGTTCCAAATCTGCTCTTGACTTTCCCCTAAATGGTCCTCCTGAAGCCGTCAGCAGGATTTTTTCTGCTTCTTTATGATTTTCTCCATGCAAACACTGAAAGATTGCTGAATGTTCGCTATCCACCGGATAGATATTTACACCATAGTCTTTTGCCAACTGCATAATGATATGCCCTGCTGTTACAAGTGTTTCTTTGTTTGCAAGTGCAATATCCTTATGTGCTTTAATTGCTTCTATTGTAGGTACAATTCCCATCATTCCTACAACAGCCGTAAGCACGATATCTGCTTCTTTTATTGTTGCAACTTCAATCAGTCCTTCATCTCCATAAACAACTTTTATTGGCATATCCGCAAGACGAATCTGTAATTCCTTTGCAAGTTCTTGCGTTCCAACCGAAACCAACTTCGGCTGAAACTCCCGAACCTGCTGCTCTAATTCACTGATACGTGTTCCAGCTGCCAGAGCCACAACTTCTATATCTTTATTTCTTCGTACAACATCTAATGTTTGTGTTCCGATTGAACCTGTCGATCCTAATAAAGCAATTTTTTTCATAGATTTTCTGTCTCCATTCCATTTGCAATTTCATATAAATATTCTGTAATTGCCTTTCATTCCTTAACTATCGCTTGTTTTATTTTCTGTAAATAATTCTTTGTTCCATACGAACTTCCCAGAACTGATTTTACGGAAATGTGAGTATCTATTTTTTCTATTATTTTATAATCTGGTCATAATAAACACAGCCCAATATACAGCAGGTGCTGTAAAAATAACACTATCATAGCGGTCAAGAATTCCTCCATGTCCCGGAATTAATGTTCCGTAATCTTTTACTTCATGATTCCGCTTAATTGCTGATGCTGTCAAATCTCCAATAATCGCAAGCACAGCTCCTATACAGCTGGCTACTGCAAATAGCAGAACCGGATGCAGAAACGTCGCTGTTATTTTCGCTGAAACAACATATCCTAACAACGCTCCTAACACTGTAGCTCCGGCAATTCCTCCAACTGCGCCTTCTATAGACTTTTTCGGAGAAAGAATCGGTGCCATCTTATGTTTTCCTAAAAATACACCTGTAAAATATGCAAATGTATCATTTCCCCAAGATGCAATGAAGATTAACCAAATGAGATAAATACCGTCTTGTAATATGCGTACTTTATAAATATATGACAACATTACTGCTACATAAAATAAACCCGTAAAAGCAAGCATTACCTGTTTTGATTCATACTTTGGAAATGTAAATACATAAATAGACATAATTGCCATCAATGCAAGCACAAGCACCAAAATATTATATTTTTCTAATCTTGTTGCAACACAAATGTAATAAAGTATTGCTGCACAATACCCCACACCTGCCATAATACTGCGTTCCATATGAATTACACGATATAATTCGAACATTCCGACCAATGAAATCACAAGACTTAAAAAGTATAAATACCAGCCTCCACATAAACATGATGAAATCATAATGACTGCTAATACAATTCCGCTCAAAATTCTAGTCTTCACTTACTCTTCCTCCTTGACTCCACCAAATCTTCTTTCACGCTTATTATAACGCTCAAATGCCTTGATTAATTCTTCTCTGTTAAAATCCGGCCAGTGGATTTCTGTAAAATAAAATTCCGTATATGCCAATTGCCACGGAAGATAATTTGACAATCTCTGCTCCCCACTGGTACGTATTAACAAATCAGGATCCGGTAATTCCCACGTATCCAAATTACTACTAATCAATTCTTCTGTAATATCTTCTGCTGTTAATGTACCTGCTGTCACCTGATTTGCAATCTTTCGGACAGCACGCGTAATTTCATCTCTGCCACCATAATTGATTGCAATTGTAAACTGCAATCCCGTATTATTTTTTGTCTTTTCTTCAAGATTCTCAATGCTTTCAATAATATCCGCACTTAACTCTTCTCTTCTTCCAATAACACGACATCTAACATTATTTTCCATTGACTTCTTTACGCATCCCTTTAGATATGTACGTAAAATTGTCATCAATGTAGCAACCTCACTCTGAGAACGCTTCCAATTTTCTGTTGAAAATGCATATACTGTGAAATATTTAACACCTAACTCATCGACAATCGAAAGCATATCTTCGACAACCTGACTGCCAACTTTGTGACCGTATGTTCTTGGCATATGTTTCTGCTTTGCCCATCTCCCATTGCCATCTAAGATAACCGCTACATGCTGTGGAATACGAAGTCCTAACGCCTCATTTTGAATATCCATATTTTTCTTCCATTTCTACCTGCAATATATTTCTATGCAAAAACTATAGATTGTTTTTACATCTGATACTCGAAAATCCGTAGAAATTACAACATTCCTACGGATTATACATTTCTTAATTTCTACATGAATGATTATACAGTAAGAATTTCCTTTGTCTTTTCATCAATCGCTTTATCAACTAATGCAATATACTTATCTGTAAGCTTCTGAATATCATCTTCTGCTCCTTTTAATTCATCATCAGAAATCTCGCTTGCCTTATTCTGTTTTTTGAATGCATCATTTGCATCACGTCTTACATTACGAATTGCAACCTTTGCATTATCTCCCTTTTTCTTAATATCTTTTGCAAGTTCCTTACGTCTTTCTTCCGTTAATTCAGGGAAAATCAAACGAATAACTTTACCATCATTGTTTGGCGTAATTCCTAAATCTGATACAAGAATTGCCTTTTCAATATCCTTAATAAGATTTGCTTCCCATGGCTGAATCTGAATCATTCTTGCTTCCGGTACAGAAATATTTGCAACCTGCTGTAAAGAAGTTGGCGTTCCATAATAATCAACCTTAATCTTATCTAAAATATGTGGATTTGCTCTACCTGCACGAATTGTTACATACTCTTCCTGTAATGCATCAATTGTCTTATTCATCTTGTCTTCATATACTTTAATATCGCTCATTTATTTTTCTCCATTCTAATTTTATTTACTTTTATTCTACTGTTACAACTGTACCCTGGAACTTACCAGTCATCGCATTTACAATGCTATTTTTCTCATCTAAACCAAATACCATAAGTGGCATCTTATTTTCCATACACATTACAGAAGCTGTCATATCAATAACACCAAGTTGCTTTTCAACCACTTCCTGAATAGAAATTTCGTCATATTTCTTTGCTGCAGGATTAACAGCCGGATCACTGTCGTAGATTCCATCGATAGACTTTGCTAAAAGAATCGCATCTGCATCCATTTCAATTGCACGAAGTACAATACCTGTATCTGTAGAGAAGTATGGATGTCCTGTACCACCAGCAAAGAATACAACCTTACCTGCTGCGAAACTTGCATTAGCCTTGTCTTTTGAAAACAATTCTGTCATACTGCCACACATAAATGGTGTATAGATGTCAGTCTGAATCCCCTCAGAACGGAATAACTCTGATACATAAATACAATTCATAATCGTAGCAAGCATACCGATCTGGTCTGCTTTTGGACGGTCAATATTATCATTCGAACGTCCTCTCCAGTAATTGCCACCACCAATTACAACACCTACATCAATTCCTTTTTCAACGATTTCTTTGACCTGTTTTGCAATCTCAACAATTAATGTATCATTATATCCGCCCTTTTCTTTTTCGGCAAGTGCTTCACCACTCAGTTTTAATATTACTCTCTTAATATCTTTCATGACTCTTTCTCCATTTGTCTATTTATAATTTAATTCATATGAAATACTGCATCTAAATCAATATCTGAATAACACTGTGTACATCTGCCATCAATTGTTGCTCCATTATTGATTTGAACAGTCTTTGACATAATATCTCCTGATACAATTGCTGTAGAGTCAATAATCACAGGACCTCGCACATCGATATTTCCTTTTACAGCTCCTGCAATTACCGCAGAAGTTCCACTAATATTCCCAATAATTACCGTATTCTGACCAATCTTAACTGCTCCTCTGGCAACAACATCACCCTCAATTCTGGCATCATTTGCAAAAACCTCTCCAGCCTGAGATGCTCCAATAACAGTACCACCTACAGTTAATTTTCCACGACACTTAATATCACCTGTAATTTTACCAAAAACATCAATGGAACCTAACGCATCAAAATTACCTGTAACATTCAACCCTGATGTGATAACAGCTGTCTCATCAATTGGTGTCACGCCATCATCATCGTCGTCAACATCTTCCTCTTCATCTTCCTCAGTCATCTCAGACACATCCGTGTCTACTTCTTCATCCTCATAGGAAGTATCTTCAACCAATTCATCAACCTGCTGATTTTCATCCATTTTTCGTTGTATTGCTTCTATATCACTTTGTATTGCTCCATATCCGTCTGCTGAATCCTGTTCTAACTCATCTTCTGGAATATCCCCTGTAACTTCTGATAGATCATCTTTAAAATCTTTAAAAAAA
>DGTC01000067.1 GCA_002394205.1 Lachnospira sp. UBA4346
TCTTACCTGCATCCTTTGTTGCCTGTCTCTGTGCATCGTTAAAGTAAGCAGGAACTGTAATAACTGCTTCTGTAACCTTCTCGCCTAAGTAACTTTCAGCATCAGCCTTTAATTTCTGTAAAATCATTGCTGAAATTTCCTGTGGAGAATACTTCTTATCATCAATTGCAACCTTATAATCTGTACCCATATGTCTCTTAATAGAAGAAATTGTCTTATCAGCATTTGTAACTGCCTGACGCTTAGCAGGATCACCTACTAATCTTTCTCCTGTCTTTGTAAATGCAACGATAGATGGTGTTGTACGAAGACCTTCTGTATTCGCAATAACAACTGGCTTACCACCTTCCATTACGGCTACACATGAATTTGTTGTACCTAAATCAATACCAATAATTTTTCCCATGATATTTAACTTCCTTTCTTCATTTTACCTATTTAAATAATTAATTAGCTACTTTTACCATACTGTGACGAATCACTGTTTCTCTGTAAGTATATCCTTTTTCGAATTCTTCTACGATAATATTTTCACCCACAGAGTCGTCTTCCACATGCATCACTGCATTGTGTAAATCCGGATTAAATTCTACGCCAACTGCTTCAATTGGCTTTACTTCGGCATCCTCAAGCATCTTTACCATCTGCTTATATACCATATCCATTCCTTTTGCAAATGGAGTTTCCTTTTCTTCATCCGTAATTGATTTAAATCCTCTTTCGAAGTTATCAACAATTGGAAGAATCTTCTTTATTATATCGGAAGCACCCATTTCAAACATCGCAGACTTTTCTTTTTCTGTACGTTTTCTGAAATTATCAAATTCTGCCATCTGACGCTTCACTCTATCCTGAAGTTCTTCGATTGCAGCATCCTTTGCATCTTTTTTTGATGTCTTCTTTTCAGAATTTTCTGTCTGTTCTTCGTCTTTTACCTGCGTGCCATCGTTATCTGTTTCAACAGTTTTTGCGGCATCTGCTTCGCTGGCTGCCTCTGTTTCCGTTGCCTTATCAGCAGCTTCCTTTACTTCGGCTTCAACCTGATCTTTTTTCATTTCTTCCTTTGACACCATTAACCGCCTTTCCTATGTTTTCTTCAACATACCGTCTAATTGCGTCCGGATTGTCTGCAAAGTTCCAACAACCTTTTCATAATCCATTCGCTTCGGTCCAATAATTCCGATTGTACCTTTCATACCATCTTGCAGCTCATAGGTTGCTGTAACTACACTGCAATCTTTCATCGTATCAATCGGTGTTTCATTTCCTATATATACCTGAATACCCTGGTTCGAAGCCTCATCTGATTCCTCAGAAACAAGTCCGGTAAGACTCTGCTTCTCTTCCAACGTATATATAAGCTCACTTGCTTTATTCGAATCACTCAGTTCCGGATATTTGAAAATATTGGTTGCACCACTCGTATATATTTTCAAATCATCTGCATTCCGAATTGTATCAACGATAGCTTCTAGCACATCTTTTATCAATCCGACATGTTCTCCTGCCTGATTCTCCATCGTCTTTACCATTGCAATACTCATCTGCTCTAATGTAAGTCCATTCAGACTCGTATTAAGCAAAATATTCAACTTGAGCAAATCTTCCTGTGAAAGCGTATCCTGAATTCGAATAACTTTGTTTCTGATAAGATTACCTTCCATTACTATAACAGCCAGTAACTTATCTTCGTCTAGGAATGAAAGCTGAACAAACTTTAACTTATTGCCCTTTACCTGTGGAGATGTAATCATTGTCGCATAATTTGTATCTTTTGCAAGTACCTTTGCTACATTCTGCAACAATTCCTCAACGCGATCAACCTTTTCAGACAGCATATCCTTCATAGATTCAACTTCTTTCTCTCTATCTGCAACTTCGGCTTCTCTCGTCGATAACTCCTCAGCTTTCTGATTCATCATGTCGTCCACATATAAACGATAACCTTTATCTGTTGGAATTCGACCAGCAGAGGTGTGTGGCTGTATAATATATCCTAATTCTTCCAGGTCTGCCATTTCATTTCGAATTGTTGCGGAACTCAGCTTCAAATCCGTATACTTTGATATGGTTCTTGATCCAACCGGCTCACCCGTCTCAAGATAATTCTGAATAACTGCTTTTAATATTCGCAATTTTCTATCATCTAATTCCATGACAGCACTCCTTTCTTATCTCTGTTAGCACTCATTATTGTGGAGTGCTAATATTGATATATTTAAAATAGCACTCTAATAGCATATTGTCAACAATAATCTGAACTTTTTTTATAAAAAATATCTTATATTTAAAAACAGTTTCTAAATCCCTATTCTATACCCTAATCTCATTTCTCCATAAAATAAAGAACTATGCGCAACTCTTTCATATCCAGATTGCATTGTAGACAGCAAAAAACCTTTCCTATACAAAATGCATTATCTTGTATAGAAAAGGCTTTCAATATCTCATTATTTTATTATTATATTTCAAATTATTCTACATGTACTGTAAAGGTGACATGATTAGACTGATTTCTGTCTGTATCTGTACAATATACTTCCAGATTATATGTTCCCTTCTGTGCAGTATTTACAGTTCCATCCATCACTATTCTTCTCGATAAAACATCTGCACTATCTTTATCATCCGTGATTTCAGATACATATTTCATAATATTAAATGAGCTTCCCACTGCAATCGTATCTTCCGTACTTGTAAGAACCAGTTTTGGTCCTCCTGCAACGGTTTCTGCTTCTGTCGTAGCTTCTACACTTGTTTTCTGTGTTACAGAACTTTCTGTTTCTTTCTTTGTTGTAGATTCTTTGTTATCCGATGCATTTGATGCACTCTTTGTTGTTTCCTGTTCTGTCTGTACTGTCGCATCTCTTGCCGCAATTTCTTCATTACTAGCCGCATAATCGATTGTATATGTCAACTTTGTAATATTATTATGATGATCTCTTGCAGCATAAATAATATTTGCTTTTGTTAAATCAGAAGAAACATATATCTGTTCAACGATAATCGAGTCACTTACATCACCGTCTTTCTTATCTACAGCCTTTACATATCCCTTTAAAATATCAACACTTTGATCTTTTGAATACGGTCTGACTTTAGATGTATCAACTGTCAATGCAGGTCCTTCCCGATCTTCTCCTAAATATACAACTACAAATACTGCCATAAGTGCGCACAAAACAATTAGTGCAACAACAACGGCCTGGTTCTTCTTCATAGATTCCTCCAAAAAGTACATTTGTTTACTGAATTACTAATTATTGCTTTCTCCATAGTTACCATAATATTTACCATAGTACTTACCATAATAACCATCTCCGGCCAAATCAACTTTATTCAAGACACATCCTAAAATCTTACATTGTGTCATTCTCAATTGGTCAAGCTGTTTCTGAATAAACTTGTAACTTACCATGTTGGCTGCCACAACAAGTGCTGCTCCATCACACTTCTGAGCAACAATTGCTGCATCTGTAACACTTCCTAATGGTGGAGTATCAATAATAACATAATCATAAATATCTCTTAATGCTTTTATTAATGTATCAAAAGATGAATTATTTAAAAGCTCTGATGGATTTGGAGGTACAATACCCGAAAATACAACATACAAATTTTCAACATTTGTTGTGCAGATGACCTCATCAAATTTATTCATACCTGAAAGATAATGTGTAAGTCCCTTAATTGCCTTGTTAATTTTGTAACGACCAACCAACACAGATTTTCTCAAATCGGCATCAATAAAAATAACCTTCTTACCTGACTCAGCAAGTGATACAGCTAAATTAAACGACACACTTGACTTTCCTTCGTTTGGTGTAGAACTTGTGAACATCAATACTTTCATATCTGATCCACACAACTGAATATTTGTTCTTAATGTTTTATACGCTTCACTACATCTGTAGTCTAACTTACGAAGTCTCTCAATATTAACTGTAGGCATTATTTTGCTCCTTTCTTTGAAGAATGTCCTGACGATTTACCTGATTTCTTCTTTCCCTTCTTTTTAGAACCAGAAGAATCCTTGCTATCATCTAAGTCTTCTGACATTGGAATCAATGCCAATGTACTAAGTCCAAGATATTTTTCTACATCTTCAGATGTATTGATTCTATCATTCATAACAAATCGAATGACTACAACTGCTGTTGCAAGTAACAAACCTAAAATAGCTGCAATTGCACCATTTCTCTTTAAATTCGGACTTACAGGCTTTGTAGGCAGTGGAGCTTCGCCTCTTTCATCGCCCATAATTGTTACTTTTTCTGTCTGCATTGTCTCAACAATATAATCTGCTGCTACCTGCGCTACCTTATCAGCAATCTGTTTTGCCTGATATGGATCATGGCTGGATACAACTACATCTAAGATTCTGGTATTTGACTGTGTACTAACAGAAATCATCTTTGATAACTTCTCATTTGTCATGTCTAGATTTAACTCGCTAATAACTTTTCCTGTTACTGCTCTGTGTTTAATCAATACCATATAATCCTGTGTCAACTGTGTTGATGACTGTAAATCATTATATGTTGTCGTTCCCTGACTCTGACGATTTAAAACAATCATACTAATCTTTGTCTGATACGTTGGCTTAATAAACAACTTGCTTCCTATCAATGCAGCTACGCCAAAGATCAAACCAACAATAATAATAACAACAATTTTACTAAAGATTACCGAAAAGATTTGTCTTAAATCAATCTCAACTTCATCATTATTTTTACGTTCGTTTCCCATCTTGATTAATCCTCCAAATATTCGCCTCGCAAAATTGCTTCTGCGTTATCGTGCAAGATTCGTTTCGCATAATCATATCCGAATTTCTTGCATATGTATTCTGCACATTCCTGCATCCTTGGTGCTCTATGTCCGTTACTGTGTGCATCTGTACCAACCGCATCAACAAGCTCGTCTTTCATCATTTTCTTAATGAACTTCTTAACGTCCTTACCGGCTGAACCAATTACCGAACTCGCATTTACCTGAATAAATGCCCCCATATTTTTTAATTCATAAGCACGGTCAATATCTTTCATTACACACATGTATCTTTCAATATGTGCAATCAGCGGAATATATCCCATCTGCGTAATATTACTGATGCTTGTCCGCAGATAAGCATAATCTACAGTCGGATGATATTCTACTAATACATATCTAGAATCACCCATTGTAAGTTTTTTTCCGGCTTCTAAATCTTCCAGCACATCTGACGTATAATAAATTTCCCGTCCCAATGCCCATTCCATTTCCGGACACACATCCTGTACATTCTGCTTAAACACCTCAAACTGTCTGAGCAGTTCCTCACATCCCACACTTCCTCTTTCAGGATGGTAATGTGGTGTTGCTATAATTTTGCGGATCCCCTCTTCATATGCGATGCTTATCATATCTTTACTCGTCTCAATATCATTCGAGCCATCATCGACACCATACAAAATATGAGAATGAACATCCACATAACTAAAATCTATTTTTTTTCTCATTATTTTCATCCTTAATTTTTGTAAACAACAGAATATGACAGACAAAATTCTTAACTATCATAACAATTTGAATCCTTGTCTGTCAACATCCTATTATTATCACAAAAGTAATCTTATATCCGAATATTCATTTCAGATCATCAGACTATCCATATTAGATTCCAAGAATCTTTTTAACACTATCACTCATTTCATTCACTTCACATACTGTATCATGAAGTACTTTTGCTGTACGAATTTCTTCAATTGCTCGTGGCACTTTTACATTTGACAACTTGCTTAATTCATCTACCAATTCGAAATCTGACATTGCATCATACTTTGGATCAATTGCATCCATAACACTTCTTGTAAACTTGTATGGGCTTGCTGTTGAAGCAATTACTGTCTTTGTTGAATCTTGTGTATCCTTCTTATACTTTTCATATACTGTTGCAGCAACTGCTGTATGTGTATCAAGCACATAAGAATCTTCTTCATAAATTCTCTTAATTGTTGCAGCATCTTCAGCTTCTGTTGCATAGTTACCATAAAAATCTGCAAGCTGAGCTTTCATTTCATCCGTTACAGTATATTTACCAGTTTCTCTTAATGACTTCATCAACTCTGCATTCTTTTCTGCATTATTTCCTGCTGTTCTATAAATTAAACGCTCTAAATTGCTTGAAATCAGGATATCCATAGACGGAGATGTTGTCAATACAAAATCTCTGTTTCTGTCATATGTTCCTGTTGTGAAGAAATCATATAATAC
>DGTC01000016.1 GCA_002394205.1 Lachnospira sp. UBA4346
TGTATATTAGTCAATGATGTGACACCAACTTTTTAAAAATAAAAAGTTGATATGCTATTATGAAGTTATCACCTAAACAGCGGTGCTGTTATGGATAAGTCTTATTCGGCAGAGATGTTTGCACCACAGATATTTATTAATCGAGCAGAATAAGAATCAGAGTGTCTCTAGTTCGAGACGTTTTTCTAACGGACTTTTCCAACTGAGCACTTGCATCGGGATGGAATTGGAACGATTTAGATATCGTTTCATTTGAATCTGGAGATCCTCATATGAGTAAAACTTCAGATGATTATAGAATCTTTCTTGATCATTGCGATGGCTACGTTCAACCTTTCCATTGTGTCGCGGTGTTCTAGGACGGATTCGCTTGTGAGTGATATTTAGTTCAGCACACGTTTTATCTAAGATATGAATTCGTTCTGTTTTTGTAATATTTGTAAATTCAGCCCCATTATCCGTTTGTAGGATATCTGGGAGATAACCAAAGTAGTTGATGGCACGCTTTAAGAAATCAACTGTTGAATAACCGCTTTGTTCCATGTAAGGATAAATAAAGCGCTCACGAGAAGCTTCATCAATAACTGTATATTGGTAAAATTTTTGAGGAACAGAGCCTGAATAGCAAACCTTTGGAACGTATTTAACATCCATCTGCCATTTCACACCGAGCTTGGTTGGAGTATCGTAAGGTTTTGGCTTGTAGGCTTTTTTGGTAGATGGTGCAGCACTAGAAAACCCAAGCCTTTTATAAATACGATATAGTGATGCAGGGTGTCTAGAGTAGCCTTTGGCAACACGAAGCTTACCATACAATTCGCACACAGAGATATGCGGGTTACGTCGGTGGTAGTCAGTAATCCATTTGATTTCCTGCTCAGTGTGGGCATTGGGATGAGGTGTGTGCGGACGATGAGATTTATCCATCAGGGAATCCTTTGTTCCATCGAATTTCTTGTTCCATCGAAGCAGGGAAGATTTGGAAATCTTATATCTTCGACAGACGAAAGATACACCGACACCTGTACGGTATAGTTTTACAGCATAGTATTTTGTGTTAATTTCATGTGGCAAATATCGTTGTGAGTATGTTATAGTATTCATGACGGTTGAGTTTTCCTTTTCTAGTATGTTTTTGTGGTGATTACATTCTATAGGACTCAACCGTTTTTGTATAGGTGTAGGTGTCACATCAATTGTAACCTTACAATATTTGTAAAGGGGAATTTTGAATGATTGTTGACAAGCAGAACATATATTTGGTATATTATTGATATACAAAAGAAAACAATCATACGACATAGGATATAAAATAAATGAAAGAACGCAAGAAGTGTTTTCATTAGTGCTGCGTTATTATTTTTAGGTTTTAGAGATAGCTGATTGACAGAGAATCAGGTTTAAGAAAGATATGAACGGATATGTTGTAGCAATACAATATATCCGTTTTTAAGATTTATAGGGAATTCTTCCTAGTAATATAAAAATGCTCCGTATCAGGCACATTCGCACAAATGGAAAATGTCACATGCTTTCTTAATTATTTTATAAGGATTAAGTTTGAACAAGCATTTGCTTTATAAGATTTTATGATATAAATATTTTATATGAGAATGTATTTATGCATAATATGGCTGCAAAATAACATTGTATGAGCAATCAGTAAAGGATGAATAAGGATATAAATAGTACATTTTATGAAAAAGTGGGGAATTCGTAAGATTCTGTATGCTGGGTATATAGAATTCTTTTTAAGTATTATATTTTGGATTGGTGCAGGAGTAAATGCATTTCATGGAATCGAACCGTGGGTGTATGTTGTTTTACTGGGCTTTTTAGGATGTAGTATTGTAATTATTGGGTGTGCGATGCTGTATGAGCATTTTTATATGGATAGTGTACGGAAAAGTTATCAGGATTTAGAGCAGCTAAATGCAAAGTTGCGTACACAAAGACATGAATATTTAAATGAGATGCAGGTTGTATATGGTTTACTTGAGTTAAAAGAATACGAGGAAGCTGTGGCTTATTTAAAGCCGATTTATGAAGATATTGCGAAAGTTGGCAAGGCATTAAGAACTAAGAAGCCGGCGGTCAATGCATTGTTGTGTGCAAAAATGGAACAGGCAGAGAAGATGAAGGTTGACTTTTATATAGAAGTTTCATCGGATTTGCATAATTTGCAGATGGAACAGTGGGATGTTTGTAAGATTTTAAGCAATCTTACAGATAATGCGATGACTGCGGTAAAGGATAATGCGGCCAGCAAGGAAGTACATTTGCAGATTATTGAAAATGCGACTAGTTATGTATTTTGTGTATATAATAATGGACCGGTTATTGCACCGGGAAAATTAAATCTTATTTTTCAAAAAGGTTATTCAAGCAAGAAAGAGGCCGGGCATGGATTAGGACTTGGAATTGTGAAAGATATTACAAATCAATATCATGGACAAATTGAAGTTCAATCGGCAGAAGGTAAGACACAGTTTGAAGTGACAATACCAAAAGAGCGTGCGTTAACACATAAAAAATGACAGTTGAAGATGAATTTTGAATATTTGGTGCAGTAGCTATTTTCATTTTGGAAAAGAGACGTATACTGTATGTAGATAGAAAAATGAAATGCAAAACGAAAGTTGAGGTGTGTATATATGGATGGCTTGGTTGTTATTGGAATTATTTTATTTATTGCAGCATTTCTATTTATCGGAATAGAAATTATGATTCCGGGGTTTGGTGCACCGGGAATTATTGGCAGTGCATGTCTGATTGCAGGAATCTTTCTGACGGCAAAAGATTACATACAGGCATTATATATTGGTGTTGGTGTATTGGTGCTGTTAGGAATCTTTGTGGCAGTACTAATGACACTTTTATCCAAAGGAAAGTTTAAAAGTCCTATTATTTTAAAAGAAAGTATGGATAGAGAAGAAGGTTATATCAGTTCGTCAGATTTAGAATATATGATTGGAAAACGTGGTGTTACCGTGAATGCATTGCATCCGGCAGGTAGAGTTGATGTTGAAGGTGTAGAATTCGACGTGGTATCTGATGGCAAATTTATTGAACAGGGAACGCAGGTTGAAATTTACAAAGTTCGGAATTCTTCGTTAGTAGTGAAAGAAATATAAAGTTAGCAATATGTTAATAAATGTCCGCTTACAGAGACATTTGTTATAAATTATGCAGTATGTTAGAACCAGAAGAAACCCAATGTTCTGGAAAATAATAAAAGTACATACTGTAAATGAAAAAGAAAAGGGGTAGAAACTATGATTGGTGTAGGCGTATTAGGAGTAATTATTATTGTGGCAGTGTTGCTGTTTTTCAGATTTATCCCATTGGGATTGTGGATTTCAGCACTTGCAGCAGGCGTTCATGTGAGCGTATTTAATTTGGTTGGTATGAGACTTCGAAGAGTTGTACCGTCAAGAATTGTTATGCCGTTGATTAAAGCAACAAAGGCAGGAATTAAACTAAGTGCAAATCAGTTAGAAGCACATTATTTAGCAGGTGGTAACGTAGATGGCGTTGTAGATGCATTGATTGCTTCAGAGCGAGCAGGAATTGAACTTCCATTTGAAAAGGCAGCAGCTATTGATCTTGCAGGTAGAAATGTATTAGAAGCGGTTAAGATGAGTGTTAATCCAAAGGTTATTGAGACACCGAATATTTCAGCAGTTGCAAAAGATGGTATTGAATTATTGGTTAAGGCAAGAGTTACCGTTCGTACGAATCTTGAAAGACTTGTCGGTGGTGCCGGTGAATCTACAATTTTAGCCAGAATTGGTGAAGGTATTGTAACAACAGTTGGTTCTTCAGAGTCGCATAAGAGTGTATTGGAGAATCCGGACGGAATCTCTAAGTTGGTATTAACAAAGGGACTTGATTCCGGTACAGCATATGAAATTCTTTCAATTGATATTGCGGATATTGATGTCGGCAGAAATATTGGTGCACATTTACAGAGTCTTCAGGCGGAAGCAGATAAGAATATTGCACAGGCAAAGGCAGAGGAACGTCGTGCAATGGCAGTTGCGAAGGAACAGGAAATGAGAGCATATGTAGTAGAAGCGGAAGCGGAAGTTCCAAAGGCATTGGCATTTGCATTAAAGAATGGTAAATTGGGGATCATGGATTATTATGATATGCAGAATCTCAAGGCGGATACTCAGATGCGTGAGAATATAGCAAGAGAAGACAGTGATGCAAAGAAGATTTTAGAAGGTGAGAATAATGAGTAATCTTGAGGATTCCATCGGAAATGTACTGTCTAGGGTTATAAAAGAGGCGGAGAATCTTTCAAACAGTCCGGAACTCAAAGAATTTGTGGGAAGTGTGGTTTCATATGGTAAGAAAGTTACAGAGAGTATGAATCAGACGAATCCGGCAAATCAGAATAGAAAACAGCAGCATCATAAGTATGTAAATCCAGAACATCCGAAAGAAAATCTGCAGGAGTGTGATGTATGTCATGATGAGAAACATCATATTGTAGAAAATGTATCCTATGAACATAAGAAGCATATGCAGCAGAAAAAAGAAAATTTGCGAAATGCAATGATTCTCTCAGAGGTTCTTTCGGAACCAATGTGTAAGCGAAGACGGCATAATAAGAGTGCGGTAAGAACATACAGAGGTTAATGATTATGATGGAAATGAAACCCGTGCAGGTAATGATTGTGGATGACGAAGTATATATTCGTAAAATATTACGGAAAGTCATTGAACGGCAGAAAGGGTTTGAGGTTGTCTGTGAGTATGATAATATGACGGATGCATTGCTTGGATTTGAACAGTTTCATCCACAGGTTATTTTTATGGATATTGAGATTTCTGGCAGCAGTGGTATTGATTGTGCGAAAGTTATTGCTAAATTAGATCAGACTGTAAAGATTATTTTTGCGACAGCCCATGCGGAATATATGTCAAATGCATTTGAATTGTATGCGTTTGATTATCTGGTTAAGCCGTTTAATATACAGCGAATAGAACATACATTAGAAAGAATCCGACAGCAGGAAGATAAACGGGAGAATACAGGGCAGTCATTTGCAGATTTTGATAATAAGAATAAAGCAGATAAAAAGCATGCACAATTGATGATTAAATCCAAAGAAAGTATGAATTTTTTGGATGCACAGGAGATTGTATTTATTGAACGGGAAAATAATGCAACGTGTATTTATATGTCAGATGAAGAAGTTTTTCAGACATCAATGTCATTGGGGGATTTAGAAAGCAGGCTTGATGATACGATATTTATCAGGAGTCATAAATCCTATATTATTAATCGTAATTTTATTAAGAAAATTGAACCGTATGGACGTTGGACTTACATTGTGAAATTTAAAACAATCCAGCAGGATGCATTGATTACGAAAGAAAAATATGAACAAATGAAGAAGTTTTATGAATAAGCAGAAAAAGCGGCAGGCGAAAAGTTTTTCGTTTGCCGTTTTTCCTTTATGATAATTTTACTTTCTCAACATCCAAAACTGTGTTATACTAACAGACAGCGACTCAAAAGGAGATATTTAAATGAGTAAGATAATTGTCATTGGTGGTGGCGCAGCAGGCATGATGTCTGCGATAACAGCTGCTTCAAATGAACACGATGTAATATTGATAGAAAAAAATGAAAAATTAGGCAAGAAGATATTTATTACAGGCAAAGGCCGCTGTAATTTTACCAATGCTGGGGATAGTGATGATCTATTCAATAGTGTAGTAACGAATCAGAAGTTTTTATACAGTGCGTTTCATGGGTTCTCCAATTACGATACTATGGGATTTTTTGATGAGTTAGGACTTGCATTTAAAGTGGAACGTGGTAACAGAGTGTTCCCGGAATCAGACCATTCTTCTGATGTTATTGGTGCATTGTCTAGAAAAATGAAATCATTAGGCGTAGAGATTTTATTAAATACCAAAGTAGAAGAAGTATGCAGTAAAGATGGTGCGTTTCATTCGGTAAAAGTGGAAGATGCATTTGAAAAGCATAAGGAAATCAAAGGAGATGCAGTTATTATTGCGACAGGAGGCAATTCGTATCAGTCTACGGGTTCAACAGGAGATGGGTATCGTTTTGCAAAGAGCCTTGGTCACAAAGTAACGCCGATTTTGCCGGCACTCGTACCATTTAAGGTGGCGGAGGAATGGGAACGTGACTTACAGGGATTAAGTCTGCGGAATGTCAGTGTAACCATTTATGATGGCAAAAAGGAATTGTATACAGAGTTTGGTGAGATGTTGTTTACACATTTTGGCGTGAGTGGACCTACTGTGCTTAGTGCCAGCAGTTATGTAGCAAAGACGATTCAGAAAAAGGAGTTGCAGCTTGTCATTAATTTAAAGCCTGCATTAACAGAAGACCAGTTAGATGAAAGAATTCTGCGTGATTTTGATGAAGTAAAGAATAAGAGCTTTAAGAATTCGTTAGATAAATTGCTGCCAAAGAAGCTGATACCGGTTGTAGTAATGTTAAGTAAGATTTCGCCTGAGAAGAAAGTAAATGAAATTACAAAACAAGAACGTCAGAATCTTGTATACTTAATACAACATTTCACATTGACATTAACTGGACTTCGTGGATTTCAGGAAGCAATTGTTACACAGGGCGGTGTGGATGTAAAAGAAATTAATCCATCTACTATGGAATCTAAATTGGTTAAAAATGTTTATTTTGCAGGAGAGGTGCTGGATGTGGATGCTGTAACAGGAGGATTTAATCTTCAAATTGCATGGTCAACAGCGTATGCAGCGGCAGCGCATTTATAAAATGCACATTAGAAACACAGATATGGATGGAAAACAAAGGCATGATATATGATATATGTCTGAATAATGATATAAGTTAAACAAAAGGAGTAGAGGATATGTCAATTTCAATAGCAATTGATGGACCGGCAGGTGCTGGAAAAAGTACAATCGCCAAAAGATTAGCGGCAAAAATGAATTATATTTATGTGGATACAGGGGCAATGTATCGTGCAATGGCGGTATATTTTACACAAAATCATGTGAATCCAGATGATGAACGAGAAATAGATGCGTCCGTTGTCAATGTAGATATATCTATTGAATATGCAGATGGTGTGCAGCAGGTTATTTTAAATGGAGATAATGTAACGGCATTTTTAAGAACAGAAGAAACGGGGCGTATGGCATCAAAGACATCTAAATATGCATCTGTTCGTAAAAAATTGGTGGATTTGCAAAGAAAGATTGCCAAAGAAAATAATTGTGTTATGGATGGCAGAGATATTGGAACGGCAGTGTTGCCGGATGCACCGGTCAAGATATATTTGACAGCAAGTTCTGATGCAAGAGCACAGAGAAGATTCGATGAACTCGTAGCAAAAGGTGAGCAGTGTGATTACCAGACAATCAAAGAGGATATTGAACAGAGAGATTATCAGGATATGCATCGTGAGATTTCTCCGTTGTGTCAGGCAGAGGATGCTGTTCTTGTGGACTCTTCAGACATGAATATTGAAGAAGTATTGCAGGCAATTACAGATATTATCGAAAAAAAAAACGCTAGAATAGCCACAACAAAAAGTGGAAAAACAGTAATTCTTGCTGAGTCAGCAGGATTTTGTTTCGGTGTGGAACGTGCAGTGAACACCGTTTATGAACAGGTTGACAAAGAAAATGTGTATACGTACGGACCGATTATTCACAATGAAGAGGTCGTTAAGGATTTAGAGTCGAAAGGTGTTCGTGTTATTGAGAATGCGGCAGATTTCAAGAATACAGAGAATGGAACAGTTATTATTCGTTCACATGGAGTATCAAAAAAGGTATATGATGATTTAAAAAATACAGGCGTTGAAATTATAGATGCCACCTGTCCATTTGTCTTAAAAATTCATACAATCGTAAGAGAAGAGAGCGAGGCGGGCACGCAGATTGTCATTATTGGAAATGAAAAACATCCGGAAGTTGAAGGAATTATGGGCTGGTCTGTATCTCCCGTGCATGTGGTTGATACCGTGGAAAAAGCACAAAATCTCGCACTTGATTTAGAAAAGAAAGTGTGTATCGTATCCCAGACGACATTTAATTACAATAAATTTCAAGAATTAGTTGAAATTATATCCAAAAAGGGGTACAATGTTAGTATTCGTAATACAATTTGTAATGCAACTGAAGAAAGACAGACGGAAGCACGTAAGCTTGCGAAGCGTGCAGATGCAATGATTGTAGTAGGTGGCAGCAGCAGTTCCAATACGCGAAAACTGTATGAAATCTGTAAGAATGAGTGTAATGCTACTTTTTACATTCAGACACTTAATGACCTTGACTTGGAGTCCTTAAGCAAGGCAGACTGCATAGGTATTACAGCAGGGGCATCGACCCCAAACAATATTATTGAGGAGGTTTACACTAATGTCAGAATTAAGCTTTGAAGAGATGTTAGATGAAACATTTAAGACAATACATACAGGAGAGGTAGTTGATGGTACTGTTATCGCCGTTAAGGAAGATCAGATCGTTCTTAACATCGGTTACAAAGCAGATGGTATTATTACACGTAATGAATACACATCTACACCAGGCGTTGATTTAACAACAGTTGTATCTGTTGGCGATACAATGCAGGCAAAAGTGCTTAAGATTAATGATGGCGAAGGCCAGGTTCTTCTTACATACAAGAGACTTGTTGCTGATAATGGTAACAAGAAGCTTGAAGAAGCATTCGAAAACCAGACTGTATTAACAGCTAAGGTAAGCCAGGTTATGAATGGTGGTTTAGGTGTTGTAATTGAAGAAGCAAGAGTATTCATTCCAGCAAGTCTTGTTTCAGATACATTTGTTAAGGATTTATCAGTATATAAGGATCAGGAAGTTTCTTTTGTAATTACTGAATACAATCCTAAGAAGAGAAGAATTATCGGTGACTGCAAGCAGCTTATCGTTGCTAAGAAGGCAGAAGCTCAGAAGGAATTATTAGAAAAGATTCATGAAGGAGATACAATCGAAGGTACAGTTAAGAATGTAACAGATTTCGGTGCATTCATCGACCTCGGTGGTGTTGATGGTCTTCTTCACATCTCTGAAATGTCATGGGGCAGAACAGAGAATCCTAAGAAGGTATACAAAGTTGGCGATTCTGTAAAGTGCTTTATTAAGGAAATCAACGGTACAAAGATTGCTCTTAGTGTTAAGTATCCAGATCTTAATCCATGGAACAATGCAGCAGAGAAGTATGCTGTAGGCAATGTTGTTAAGGGAACAGTTGCAAGAATGACAGATTTCGGTGCTTTCGTTCAGCTTGAAGAAGGTATTGATGCATTACTTCATGTTTCTCAGATTGCTAGAGAGCATATTGAAAAGCCTTCAGATGTCCTTTCAATCGGTCAGGAAATCGAAGCTGTTGTTGTTGATATGAACGAAGCTGACAAGAAGGTTAGCTTAAGCATGAAAGCATTATTAAAGGACGAGCAGCCGGCTGAAGATGCTGAATAATTAAGATGGAATATTGGATGTAGTCCACATATAAGAATATAATGATTCTAAATTAAATAGCTGTGAGTTAGATATGAGATTCATAGTGAGTCATTTAAGAGGCTTCTTATTCTACAGATTATGTAGAGTAAGAAGCTTTTTTGTGTGCACCGTGTGGTTGTGCATCTTTGTGATATATAGAGATAGGACAAATGTGTTGATAAAAAATTGAAAAGTTTTGTGTATCGAGTTTTTAAACGATTTCATCTGTTCTGAAAATGAAATGGGGGGATTTCGGCGCAGTTAAATATATTTTTGTAACTGAACGTACATACGTCCTTTTCTTGTTTCGTTACCGCATCCATCATAGATGAATTTTCCAAGACCGCGAATAACAAGGATGTCGTTCGGCTTTAACATATAACTGTTGTTTTCCATTACTTTTCCATTGATGAATATTTTCTGGGTGCGAAATAGTTCGATTACCTTACTTCTGGAAAGTTTTGTCAGAGTAGCGGCGACTGCATCAATTCGATTAGAAGCTGCAATACATTCTATATGCTCAATATGAGGTTTGATGTCAGATAAGTTCTGATCACAGTATTCGCATTTGATATTGGTATGTTTAATTTTTGTCAAGTTGTCGAGAATATAATCTGCGATATGATCCATGCAGAATACATATCCACAGTTGTTTCGGATAATAATATCACCGATTAAACTGCGGTCAATACCGAGATTTAAAATTGCACCGAGAAAGTCGCGATGCGTCAGCGTATCAGAAAATTTTGCAAGTAGTGGACTGATACGAATGAGTTGTATAGGATATGTTCCTTCATATCCAAATAAATCAGCGCTGCCAAACTGTACAATCTGACGTTCACAGGCATCATTCCCTCCATAAGTGGATGATGGGATAAAACGCAAGTCGGAATCCATTTGATGATAAATGGATAATTCGGACATGCTTAAAAAATTCGAGTACGTATAAATGTTTTGCTGATATGCTTTTTCAGCCAAATCTGTAAGTTTTCGTTTTAATAATGTGTCTTGTTCCATATAAATCTCCATTTCTATGTATAAAATAAATGATGCAATTTTGTAAGCGGAAGAATGTTAAAATTTATGAAATTAAAATATTCTGTAAGTGTGTAATGTTGGAAATAACGGTAAATAATATCGGTATCTAACAAAAAGAATTACAAGTAGTTAAGTTATGTTATTATTTTTTGAAATTTATTTCCTGTAAACAGAGCATAGACACATCTTAACATAAATTTAAGAAAATATCTGAGATTTTTAATAAAATATATGTTAAAATATAATTAAATTAGCATGATGCTAAAGGGAGAATGTGAGAAAAGGAAAGGTTTTGCTTATGATTAAAGATTACGAAGAATTTAAAAAATTTGTGTTCCAGAATACAAGTATTGATTTAAATGCGTATAAAGAGCGTCAGATGAAAAGAAGAATTGATACGTTGATTTCAAGAAATAAATTTGACGGTTATGATAGTTATAGTAAAGCGATTAAGTCAGATCCTAAAATGATGGATGAATTTGTGAATTACTTAACAATTAATGTATCGGAGTTTTATAGAAATCCAGCGTTATGGAAGACATTAGAAAATGATATTTTACCTGATTTGATTAATAAATTTGGACCGAATCTTAAGATTTGGAGTGCTGCCTGTTCGACAGGAGATGAACCATATTCATTAGCAATGGTTCTTGCAAAGAAAGTTCCGTTATCAAAGATACATATTCTTGCAACAGATATTGATGATCAGGTATTAATGAAAGCAAAAGATGGTGTTTATGGTGAAAACAGTCTGAAGGGATTGCCACAGGAATACAAAGACAAATATTTTGAGAAAATGGGTGATCGTTTCTATAAGATTTCGGATGATATTAAGCGTTGTGTAGAATTTAAGAAGGGTAATTTATTAAAAGATAATTATCCAAGCGGAATGCATTTGATTGTGTGTAGAAATGTTATGATTTATTTTACAGAAGAAGCAAAGGATGAGATTTATAAGAAATTTCATAAAGCACTTGTTCCGGATGGTTGCCTATTTGTAGGAAATACAGAACAGATTATCAATCATCGAGAGATTGGATATACATTTGATAAGTTATTCTTTTATCGGAAGGTAAAGTAAATTTCGGTTTGTGGATGTACTCTGCCTGATAGATAACGAAAATTTTGTGACGTACGGACGCCTATCGAAAAAGATAAATTTATTTTGAAAACGCAAACTCGCCTACGGCTCAAACAGTGCGCTTTTCAAAATAAATTATTTTTCCGATATGCTGAGTTTCATTTAATCAAGGTATTCTCCGATACGTATCTACTTACGGCATCGCCACAAACCTTTGGGGCGTGGGTGATGACGGGAGAATGTTGGGATTTCGAAGGGGTATCGCTGACGAATGTATTTAATTGCGATTAGAACAGATATGAACTTTTCTTTTCAATTGTTCGTTTGCTGCGTGTCATATTATTCGTGTATTTTTTAGTATACGTCTGTGTTCGGAAAGGCTACATCTCTTAGTAAAGTAGCTTTGTTGTTTGATAACTTATTGAATTTTCAACGTATTGATTGCCCTCGTGAAGTAAATAATTCAGACAGTATTTGTTTTCAACTTAAATGTCCAACGGTGAAAGATTTAACGATTGTTTAAATTGCAGCTACAATTTATTAGGATCATCGTGATAATAATTCCAATGGACATAGAATGTTACGGCTGTTTATAGCCCGACATTTACGGATTACATTTGTAAATCTTAAGATACACAGGGAAAGAGACATTCATTGTTGACAAACAGTTGCGAGGCTTCCGTAGGGAGCTTTCGAGTCGCATGGGCACAAAGCGAACTGTTTGAGCCGCAGGCGAGGCCCAGCGACTGCCCATAATAAGCACGAGGAAGCGAGCAGGAAATGAAGCGTGTTTGACAATAATGATATGGCTCTTGACCGTCCGTT
>DGTC01000008.1:0-10322 GCA_002394205.1 Lachnospira sp. UBA4346
GATAATTATGATTCATTTACCTACAATCTCTATCAATTTATGGGAATATTTAATCATGATATTCAGGTTGTAAGAAATGATAAGGTTACATTGCAGGATGTGATAGATATGAATCCTGAGAAAATCGTTGTTTCACCGGGACCAAAGAGTCCGAAAGAGGCAGGAATCTGTATGGAAGTGATTCGATATTTCACAGGAAAGAAACCGATTCTTGGAATTTGTCTGGGACATCAATGTATCGGAGAGGTATTCGGAGCGACAGTTTCTTATGCAAAGAAAGTATGTCACGGCAAGCAGTCAGAGATTACACATACACCAGGAGGAATCTTTGAAGGAATCTCAGGAAATATGAAAGTTGCAAGGTATCATTCGCTGGCAATTTTGCCGGAAACGGTTCCGGATTGCCTGCGTGTAACAGCAACGACCGAAGATGGTGAAATTATGGCAATTGAACATACACAATATCCGGTGTATGGATTGCAGTTTCATCCCGAATCCATTTATACGGAGCATGGCAAGAAGCTGATTGAAAATTTTATCAATGGAAATCAAATGGCATAAAAGAAAATGAGTAACGCTATGCTGTTTTGATAAAAAATATAGTTACAATAATTTTTAAAACAAAAGGAGTGTGACAGGATGATTTTGGATGATATTGTAGCAGATAAGAAGAAACGTCTGATTGAACATAAACAGAAGATAAATGAAGTGGAAATGAAGCGTCTTGCACTTGCAAGTGACAGAAAAAGCATTTCATTTTATGATGCATTAAAGCAAAATGGACTGTCGATTATCGGAGAATTTAAGAAAGCCTCTCCAAGTCATGGAACGATGAACAGTAAGATTGATTTGCCGGAAAGAATCGCACAGTATAGTGCGGCAGTCAATGCAATTTCCTGTCTGACAGAGGAGGATCATTTCTTTGGAAGTGTAGATTATTTAAAACAGATTCGCCAGATGACGGATTTACCGATCCTGCGAAAGGATTTTATCATTGAGGCGTATCAGGTCTATGAAGCAAAGGTAATCGGTGCAGATGCGATTCTTTTAATTGCAGCGATTTTGGATGATGCAAAGTTAAAAGAATTATATGAACTGGCACATTCGTTAGGATTAGATGTGCTGTGCGAGGTTCATGATGAAGAAGAAATGCAGCGAATGGTTGATTTAGGCGTCAATATTATCGGAATCAATAACCGTAATTTGAAAAATTTTGTTGTGTCTTTAGATACTACAAAACGTCTTGCCACGATGGCTCCGAAAGACACGATTCTTGTATCGGAGAGTGGTGTTCATACAGATGAGGATATTCGTGTGCTGCATGAAAGTGATGTCGATGCAATGCTTATTGGAACAGCGCTGATGGAGGCAGATTCTCCAAAAGAATTGTCATTACATTGGAAATCAATCTATGATGCAGAATCATAAAAGAACAGGATAGAAAATGACAGAGAGGACGGCGTGCTTATGGGAAAAGAGCATATAAGACAATCACATAAGACACAACCCCAAATTAAAATTTGTGGAATAACCAGAAAAGAAGATATTGACAGTTTGTTTAGAGAACATGTTGATTATATGGGAATGGTTCTTTTTTTTGAAAAATCAAAAAGAAATCTTTCCATAGAACAGGCAAAAGAATTGATTGCATATGTAAGAGGTGGCAATGCCGGGCAGGCAAGAGATTTGCAGACGGTTGCAGTAGTAGTTTCACCAGACAGGGCACAGGTAAAAGCAATTGAAATGGCAGGCTTTGATTATATTCAGATTCATGGCGAATTGTCAGAGGAAGTGTATGAATCCATAGAGATTCCAATTATTCGGGCAATCAATGTGTCCGGAGAAGTGGAACTTGCAAAGACGATGCGGCAGGAAAAGATTGAAGCAATTTTGTTTGATGGAAGCACACCGGGCGCAGGAAAGACATTTGACTGGCGGCTTATTGATAAGATTGACAGAACAGGAAAGACATTGATTCTTGCAGGTGGTATCAATGAAGAAAATGTAGCAGAAGCGATACAGGCAGTACAGCCCGATGTTATTGATGTGAGTTCTTCGGTAGAGTATTTATCAGGAGCAAAAGGAAAAGATCCAGAGCGTATCCATACATTTGTTACGCAAGTAAGAAGTGTTTGAATTTTGATATGTGGATGCTGTATGAAATTATTTTGTAATAAGAATTTACAGAGTGTTAATAATTTAACAAAAAGCAATTCTTATGCAAATGGAACTTGCAGTATTTATAAAATAGAATGTACATAAGGCGATATAAAAAGAAAGAGGTAGAAGAATGGATAAGAGATATTATGGTGAATTTGGTGGTCAGTATGTATCAGAATCATTAATGAATACATTAGACGTGCTGACAGAAGAGTTTGAAAAGGCAATTAAAGATCCGGAATTTATCAAGCAGTATGATTATTATTTAAAAGAGTATGTCGGCAGAGAGAATCCGCTGTATTTTGCAGAAAAGTTAAGTGCAAAATATGGAACAAAGATTTATTTGAAGAGAGAAGACTTAAATCACACAGGTGCACATAAAATTAATAATGTAATTGGTCAGGCATTGCTTGCAAAGAGAATGGGAAAGACAAAATTGATTGCAGAAACCGGTGCAGGCCAGCATGGTGTGGCAACAGCAACGGTAGCAGCTCTGTTTGGTATGGAATGTACCGTATTTATGGGAGCAGAAGATATGGAACGTCAGAAGTTAAATGTGTTCCGCATGGAGCTGTTAGGAGCAAAAGTGCAGTCTGTTACATCAGGCAGTGCAACATTAAAGGATGCAACAAATGAAGCAATCAGAACATGGGCAGAAAAAGCTGAAGATACATTTTACATCATTGGTTCTGCAGTGGGACCTTATCCATATCCGAAAATGGTAAAAGAATTCCAGAAAGTAATCAGTGTGGAAGCAAGAAGACAGATTCTTGAAAAAGAAGGAAGACTTCCGGATGCAGTTGTTGCATGTGTTGGCGGTGGTTCCAATTCGATTGGTATGTTTGCAGAATTTATTGCAGATGAATCTGTTCGCCTTGTTGGAGCAGAAGCCGGTGGACTGGGTGTTGAGACAGGAAAACATGCGGCAGCAATGGCGCTTGGTAAGACTGGTATATTACATGGAATGAAGACGTATTTGCTGCAGGATGAAGATGGAAATATTGAGTTGGCTCATTCTATTTCCGCAGGTCTTGATTATCCGGGGGTAGGACCGGAACATGCTTATTTAAGAGATTCCGGCAGAGTAGAATACGTATCTGTTACAGATAAGGAAGCAATGGATGCATTGGTTGAATTATCCAGAATGGAAGGAATCATTCCGGCAATCGAGAGTGCACATGCGATGGCACAGGTATTCAAAATGACGAAAAATATGAGTGAAGATCAAATTATTGTGATGTGTCTGTCAGGTCGTGGAGATAAAGATATGATGACAGTACAGAAGTATTTCAATGGAGAGGAGACAAATAAATAATGAACAGAATTGAAAAGAAAATGGCAGAATTACAGGAAGCAGGAAAGAAAGCATTTATTACATATACAACGGCAGGACTTCCGGATTTAGATACAACAAAGAAAATCGTATATGCACAGGAGAAGGCTGGAATTGATGTGATTGAATTGGGTATTCCATTTTCAGATCCGGTTGCCGATGGTCCGGTTATTCAGACCGCTTCTTATAAGGCAATTCAGAATGGAACAACGCTTCGAAAAGTATTTGACACGATGTCAGAAATTCGAGAAACAGGCTGTGAGGTTCCGATTGTATTTATGATGTATTACAATACGGTGTATCATTACGGAATCGAAGCATTTGTAAGCAAATGTATTGCGTGTGGTGTGGATGGACTGATTATTCCGGATTTGCCGTTTGAAGAACAAAAAGAGCTGCAGACAGCACTTAATGCACAGGAACATGCACCAATTCTTATTCAGCTTGTTGCACCGGTATCAAAGCAGAGAATTCCGATGATTCTTGAACATGCAAGAGGATTTGTATATTGTGTATCTCAGATGGGCGTAACAGGAAAGGGAGCAAATTTCCATAAGGATTTGAAGGAATATTTAGCAAGTGTGAAGGCAGTCAGCCAGATTCCTGTTATGATGGGATTCGGCATCCGGACGGCAGCAGATGTACTTCCGGTAAAAGATGAGATTGATGGTGCAATTGTAGGTTCACATTTCTTAAAGTTATTGGAAGAAAATAATTATAGTACAGATGCTGTAACAGAATATGTTACGACATTCCAAAAAGAATTAAATGCATAAGTGAAAATGGCTTCGATATAGAATTTATATATTTATCAAAATTGAATCAAAGGTTGTAGTTTTGTAAGTAAAGTGCTATACTGTGCAAAGAATCAGATTCTGTCAGGTTCATCTGTAAGCAGATGAATATAGGAGAGACAGGGAAATCTGAAAAAGGAGATGAGGATGTATGGTAACGGAGCTTGCAAGACAGGCCGTATGTATTAAATGCCGGTTTGAAAATGCAAAACTGACAGGAAATTATGAGTGTGCATATGCATTGGGAATACTGTCAGCACAGGCTGGTTTACCAAAAAAAGAAACGATGGATAATTTATCATCATTGGCAGAAGAAGTTTTTGCAGCATGGGAAAATAAAAAGACGGATGATGAAAAAATTACAAAGTTATGTGAATTAACAAAAGATTATGAGATTCACGAAGATTTCGACAATCAAATGTTGGAATTGTATCAAATGGGTTACCGGGATATGCAAATTCCATAAAGATTCATGACAAATATTTGCGAAAAAATAAGCCTTTTTTGTCAATTAAGCCGAAAAAACGGATATCGGTTGACTTATTGCACGTGATAGAGTACACTTTGAAAGTAATTTATCGATACATTATGATGATAAATAAAATCATAGAAAGTAAAAGGTGAATGAAAAACGATGAAGCAGACAGTAGAAGTAGCAGACATTGAAAAGGCACATAAAAATCCAATCGCAGAACTTGTTCAGACAGCATGCAAGTTTGAAAGTCATATTGAGATTGAAAGCGATGGAAAGAACATTAATGCAAAGAGCTTAATGGGAATCATGGCATTTGGCCTGAAAAAAGGAATGACAGTAATTATTTCTGCAACAGGATCAGATGAAGAATTAGCAGTAGATAGTATTAGAGAATTTTTAACATGTTAATCTGCACAAAATAGTGCAGTAGAATCGGGGGAGGTAGTTGACATGGCAAGTAAGAAATCAGGAAAAAGTGCAAGCAAGGCTAAGACAAAAGTTACAAAGAATGTCGCACAGAAAGCAGAACCGGAAGCAGTTCAGCAGACATTAGATTTGGTTACAGAGGAGAAAGCACAGGAAGTTGATGCTCTGGTTGTTGAAGCAAAAGTAGAAGACAAGAAGGCTGAGACTGTTAAAGCAGCAGAACCGGAAGCAAAGGCAGAAGCTGTTGAAACAGAAGAACCTGTAAAAAAGGCAGAAAAGAAAACAGTAAAGAAGGCTGCGACAAAGACTACAAAGAAGACAACAAAAACGGCAAAGAAAGCAACTGAACCGGAAAGAGTTGTATTTTTCCAGTATCATGGTAATCAGATTGATGAAGAAGCTTTATATGAACGTGTATTAGCGGATTGCAAGAAGCAGAAGGTTAAGGTTGAAGATGTAAAGTTATACATCAAGCCGGAAGATAATGCATGCTATTATGTTGCAAATGGCAACGTTGCTGGTAGTGTGGAGTTGTACACACAGGAATAAAATAGAGTTAGATCATAAGATATGAGGATGGTGTCTGAACAGGACATCATCCTTTTTTTGCGGTTATTCTGTACGTATGGTGCAATTTTATTAGAACCAATTGGTATTTTATGTGGTGCTTGTGGAAAAGGTAAGACAATCAATTCGACAACATATTGGATGTGTCCAAATTGTGGATATAAGTTTAAAGCATGATGCTATTTACAGATAAACAATGGATTCAAATGATGGATTAAGAAAGCGTGTTTCACGTTTTATAAAGTATCGTTAGAAGCCTGCCAGATTGAACTGGTGGGCATTTTTAATATTATTAGGAAACTTCATTCTATAATATAAAAATGCTCCGTAGGATGCGCACTTGCACAAATGAAAAAGTCACATTCTTTGTTCTTTATGCAAATAAGATAGTACTATATTGTGAAAAATGACAATTTGAAAAAAATAATAGAATGTTGTATACTATGTATATAGGTATATCACGCTATGGAAAGATTCAAATGAGACTAAAGTCACAAAAGGAAGGAAGTATTACATGTTTGAGATAAGTGAAAAGGTTGTTTATGGCGTTTTGGGAGCTTGTGAGATTGTCGATATTGCAACGCCGCCAATTAAAGGGATTGAGGGCAACTATTATTTCTTACAGCCAATTTATGACAGTAAGGGAATTATATATTCTCCGGTCGACGGCAATCATACATTGGCGATGAGAACAATTATCAGCCATAATAAGGCAGAAGAACTCGTAGAGCGTGCTAAGAATTGCAAAGAAGATGATGCATTAAATGAGAAAATATCACCATCACAATATGATGATATGATTAAATCACAGGATGTAGATATTTTGTTACATATGGTTCGTTTTCTATATGATACAAAGATTGAGCGTGCAAAGGATTTAAGAAAGATGAAATCAATTGATAGTCGTATGCTTACGATGGCAAAGAAGTTATTGTATGGAGAACTTGCAGTTGCGTTAGAACGTGATCTACAAGAGGTTACAGAGGAAATGGACAGTTATTTGGGAAGATAAAAGGATACAGATATCTGACTATATTGTGTTAGGATGCGAATACCTGAACAAATGCTGCATATAATAGTACAGCATAAGAAGGAAGCGTGATGTTATGAAACAGAGTATTTGGCATCGGATTTATAGTAGGATTTGTATTTTGGAAGTGTTTTGTGGGATGATTCTGACAGGTCTGGTGCTGCAGAACCATAATCGTATATTTGGCTTGAATGAGAAGTCAAAAGAGGTAATAGCTCAGGCGTCGGATGATACAGACTATGGATATCGTCGTTATGAAAACCGCATTGCACTGACATTCGATGATGGACCTGCAGCGGAAACAACAGAAGAATTATTAGAAGGACTAAAGGAACGTGGTGTGCATGCTACGTTCTTTTTTATTGGAGAAAGTGCACAAAAACATCCGGAAATCGTTCAAAAAGCACAGCAGGAAGGGCATTTGATTGGAAATCATACATATTCACATGTTCAATTGGAAAATTGTTCAATTGAAGCTGCCAGACGGGAAATTGTACAGACAAATGAAGTGATGGAACAAATTACAGGAGTTATTCCGAAGTATATTCGTCCGCCATATGGAGATTATTCGAATCAATTGCTCTCAGAGGTAAATATGATACCGGTGTTGTGGAGTATTGATCCGAAGGACTGGGAGCGCACAGATGTATCAAATATGGTACGTGAGATTGTATCAGATGCAAAAGATGGAGATATTATTTTATTTCATGATATTTATAAAACATCTGTTGTGGCAGCACTTGAAGTTGTTGATATTTTGCAGGATAGAGGATATGTGTTTGTGACGGTAGATGAATTGTTGCTGGATTAAAAAATTGACATATGATATAAAAATATAATATAATAAAGTTGTAAATTGATATGGTATATGTAAGTCTACATTCAATTATTGTTTCTAATAGTAAATGGAATATCAGTTAAAATAATACGCATAACAGATATAGGTAAGGATTAGCCAGACGAGTGTTATCTACAATTAGATATAGCTGTCTGGCTGTTTTGTTATTTGAAGCGTTGTTAAATATGTATTTATCAGAAAAAAAGGAGAATATCATGAAATTAGTATCATGGAATGTAAATGGAATTCGAGCCTGTGTACAGAAAGGCTTCTTAGATTATTTTCATCAGGCAGATGCGGATGTATTTTGTATACAGGAAAGTAAGATGCAGGAGGGACAGTTAGAATTAGAACTTCCGGGTTATTATCAGTATTGGAATTATGCACAGAAGAAAGGATATTCCGGTACTGCCATTTTTACAAAGAAGGAACCGTTGCAGGTTACTTACGGAATGGGAATCGAGGAGCATGACACGGAGGGGCGTGTGATTACATTAGAGTATGAAAATTATTATATGGTAACAGTCTACACACCGAATTCTCAGTCAGAGCTTGCAAGATTAGAGTATCGGATGAAGTGGGAGGATGATTTCAAGGCGTATTTATTGCAGTTGGATGCGAAAAAGCCGGTTATCGTATGTGGAGATATGAATGTCGCACATGAGGAAATTGATTTGAAGAATCCGAAGACCAATCGTAAGAATGCAGGATTTACCGATGAGGAGCGTGGTAAGTTTACACAGCTTCTGGCAGCAGGATTTACAGATACGTTTCGTTCACAGCATCCGGATTTGGAAGGAATCTATTCCTGGTGGTCATATCGTTTTCAGGCAAGAGCAAAGAATGCAGGATGGCGTATAGACTATTTCCTAATATCAAACCGCCTTGCAGAAAGAATGACGGGTACGGCGATTGATACGCAGGTTCTGGGTTCTGACCACTGTCCGGTTATATTGGAAATAGATTTATAAAAAGCAATAAAACACTTGCAAAATAAAAAGAAAACATATATTATAGAACATACAGACAAAATGAATGTCTGTTTATTAGATGTTTCTGTTGAGAAACTACTATATTTATAAAGCAATGACAAAGAGGAGTATTCTTAAGACACTGACAGAGAAGATGGTTCACAGGCTGTAAGACCGTCACAGATTGGGTTAGGAAGAAGGTAGCTTTGGAGCAATATAACTGAACGTATTGTCGCTTGAACAGAGTGACTTGTGAAGTAAGTTATATCGGGTGATTTCCGTTATCGAATTGAGAGAATGATGATTGCAAATGTAATGATCGTTGAACAAAGGTGGTACCGCGTAGAATAACGCCCTTTGCAGAAAGTGATTTCTGTGAAGGGCTTTTATATTATAGGAAACTTCGTTCCTATAATATAAAAATGTTCCGCAGGATGTGCCGAGGCACATTTTTTGTTTTGATTGTGCATTTGTTTCAAAATAAGAAAGGACATTGGGAAAATGAGTAAGGAATTAGAAAAAACTTATAATTCTGCTGATATTGAAGATAGATTATATCAGAAGTGGATTGACAAGAAATATTTTCATGCAGAGGTAGATCGCAGCAAAAAGCCATTTACGATTGTTATGCCGCCTCCAAATATTACAGGTAAACTTCATATGGGACATGCGTTAGATAATACCATGCAGGATATCTTAATTCGTTTTAAGAGAATGCAGGGGTATGAAGCACTCTGGGTTCCGGGAACAGACCATGCAAGTATTTCTACAGAGGTTAAGGTTACCAATGCACTAAAGGATGAAGGCATTGATAAGCACGAGCTTGGCAGAGAAGGCTTCTTAAAGAGAACCTGGGAATGGAAGAAAGAATACGGCGGAACCATTACGAGCCAGTTAAGAAAGATTGGTTCATCTTGTGATTGGGACAGAGAACGTTTCACAATGGACGAAGGCTGTTCAGAAGCCGTTCAGGAAGTATTTATCAAGTTATACGAAAAAGGATTAATTTACAAGGGGTCAAGAATTGTCAACTGGTGTCCGGTATGTAATACTTCTATTTCAGATGCGGAAGTAGAGCATGAAGAACAGGCTGGACATTTCTGGCATATCAACTATCCAATCGCCGGTGAAGAGGGAAGATTTGTTGAAATTGCAACAACGCGTCCGGAAACACTTCTTGGTGATAGTGCACTTGCAGTAAATCCAGATGATGACCGTTATAAGGATCTCGTAGGCAAGATGGTTAATCTTCCATTAACAGACCGTCAGATTCCAATTATTGCTGATCCATATGTTGATAAGGAATTTGGTACAGGTGTTGTTAAGATTACACCGGCACATGATCCGAACGACTTTGAAGTTGGTAAGAGACATAATCTTCCAGAAATTAACATTATGAATGATGATGCAACAATTAACAATCTTGGTGGCAAGTATGCCGGTATGGATCGTTATGAAGCACGTAAGGCAATGGTTGCAGATCTCGATGCACTTGGATTACTTGTTTGCGTGGAAGATCATACACATAATGTTGGTACACATGACAGATGTAAGACAACAGTAGAGCCGATGATTAAGCAGCAGTGGTTTGTTAAGATGGATGAACTGATTAAGCCAGCTGTAGAAGCAGTTAAGAACGGTGATATTGAATTGATGCCGGCATCTATGGATAAGACATATTTTAACTGGACAGATAATATCAGAGACTGGTGTATCTCAAGACAGCTC
>DGTC01000008.1:10373-14425 GCA_002394205.1 Lachnospira sp. UBA4346
TCTGGTGGGGACACAGAATTCCTGCATATTACTGCAAGGATTGTGGAGAAATGGTTGTTTCCAGAGAAGAAGTCTGCACATGTCCAAAGTGCGGCGGCAAGATGGAACAGGACCCGGATACATTGGATACATGGTTCTCATCAGCATTATGGCCATTCTCAACACTTGGCTGGCCAAATAACACAGAAGAATTAGATTACTTCTATCCAACAGATGTATTGGTAACAGGTTATGATATTATCTTCTTCTGGGTTATCCGTATGATTTTCTCAGGTTATGAGCATATGGGCAAGAAGCCATTTGGCAAGGTATTATTCCACGGACTTGTACGTGATTCACAGGGACGTAAGATGAGTAAGTCTCTCGGAAATGGTATCGATCCATTGGAAGTTATTGAAAAGTATGGTGCAGATGCACTTCGTTATACATTGATTACAGGAAATGCACCTGGTAATGATATGCGTTTCTATTGGGAAAGAGTAGAAGCAAGCCGTAACTTTGCCAATAAGGTATGGAATGCATCAAGATTTATTATGATGAACGATCCAGATAATAAGATTACAACAGATATGGCAACACCTGAGAACTTGACAGCAGCTGATAAGTGGATTCTTTCTAAGATGAACGAGCTTGTGAAAGAAGTAACAGACAACATGGAGAAATATGAACTTGGTATTGCAGTTGCGAAGTTAAATGACTTTATCTGGGAAGAATTCTGTGACTGGTATATCGAAATGGTAAAACCACGTTTGTACAATGATGAGGATACAACAAAGACAGCAGCTATTTGGACATTAAAGAAGGTCTTAATTGATGCATTGAAGTTATTACATCCATATATGCCATTTATTACAGAAGAAATTTTCTGCAATATTCAGGATAAGGAAGAATCTATTATGATTTCTGCATGGCCGGAATATACAGAAAGCCTTTCATTTAAGGAAGATGAATTTGCAATCGAGACAATCAAGACAGCGGTTCGTAATATCCGTAACTTACGTGCAGAGATGAACGTTGCACCAAGTCGTAAGGCAAAGGTGTATGTTGTATCAGAAAGCAAGGCTGTTCAGGATATTTTTGAAAATGGTAAAGTATTCTTTGCAATATTAGGATATGCAAGTGAAGTAGCTATTCAAGCGGATAAGGCAGGTATTCCGGATGATGCGGTATCAACTGTCATTCCGGATGCAGTAATTTATATTCCATTTGCAGAACTTGTAGATATTGATAAAGAAATCGAACGTCTGAAGAAGGAAGAAACAAAGCTCAACGGAGAAATCAAGCGCTGTAATGGTATGTTAGGAAACGAAAAGTTCGTTTCAAAAGCACCACAGGCGAAGATTGATGAAGAAAAGGCAAAATTAGAAAAGTATACACAGATGCTTGAACAGGTACAGGAACGTCTGAATACTTTGACAAAATAATTAGGTTACGATACAATGTAAGGAGAAAGGTGTGGTGAGTATGCAGGATAAAGAAAGAAAAATGTTTTTTGTGCCGTATACACAGTATGCGGTTGAATTAAGAAGTGGTAAGATTATCTCAATTGATGAAAGTTTCGAAGAATTATTTGGATATACACAGGAAGATGTTGATGCAGGTCTTGTATTTAAGAATCTTGTTCCGTGTGTAGAATACGAAGAGATGATTGATGAGATGAGAGAAGCATTTATCACAAAGAAGTGTATCTGTTATCAGCATGGTGTGATTCGTAAAGATAATTCGAAGATTCAGGTAGTATCATTCTTTACAATCCAAAATAAGTTATTGCATGGACACCGTGTTCTTGAGGTTGGTGTAGCTGAAATTACAGACATCATTGACAAAAAGGTGGCAGAGAGCCGTTCAATTGAAGCAGAAAGTTAGATGTGTAAATTGCGGTTATATTAGAATGACGTGCGAATTCTGATAACAAAAACAATTAAATAATACAACTTCGGGGCAAAGTGAGATTGTGAAAAATTATACAATCAATTCTTGACCGGCGGTAAAGTCCGCGAGCGTTTGTATGGCTATTGAATGATAGATTTAATGGAGGCAGGTACAATGCTGACTAAGTGAAATTCTTAGACCGACAGTATAGTCTGGATGAGAGAAGTTGTTGTTCTTATGATAAGATATGAGTATATGGGAGGTTTTCGTATTCGTATCAGTATTCTAGAAGAACAATGACAAGAAAGGTTCACCCGAGGTATCGTGGTGAACCTTTCTTGTTTAAAAACAATGAAAGGAAAGAGAAGAATGGGTAAGTTTTTTGATACGGTACAAAAAAATGTATCGTTTGTATTGATTTCTGTATTAATGATTGTTGTTATGTATGCAATTGCATATGCAAGTGAACGTCTGATTGAAAAGAAGAAAAATGTGAAGTTTTCCTCAGAAAAGACAAAGATTAATAAGATGGTGTTAATAGCAATGTTATCGGCGATTGCATTAATTTTGATGTATTTTGATTTTCCGGTTGCAATTGTTGCACCATCATTTTATAAGTTGGATTTCAGTGAAGTTCCGGTACTCATCGGTTCATTTATGTTAGGGCCTTGCGCAGGTGTTGCAATTGAAGCGGTGAAGGTTATTCTGCATGTATTTATCAAAGGAACACAGACAGCGTTTGTAGGAGATTTTGCAAACTTTATTTTAGGCTGCTTTTATATTCTTCCGGCTTCGATTTTGTATCACTGCAAAAAGACAAAGAAGATGGCAATTGTTTCATTGATTGTTGGCGGAATCGTATTGATTCTTTCAGGAACAGTTTTAAATGCATATTATCTGTTGCCAAAGTATTCTGAACTGTATGGCATGCCAATGGAAGTGTTTATTGCAATGGGAAATAAGATTAACAGTTCGATTCATGACATCTTTACATTTGTAGCGATTGCAGTTGCACCATTTAACCTGATTAAAGCAACAATTGATGGTGTGATTACAGCGGTATTGTATAAGTATCTGAGCAGACATATTAAGGTGCATGAAGGATAAGCAGTATTGATTTTGAAAATGGAATAATGGATAGGAAAACCTTGCTTGCGAATGGAAATTTGTGGGCAAGGTTTTTTAGCTTTAGTAGGAGATTTTTTCTATAAAGTGAAAAATGCGTCGCTAAGGGTATGCACGTATCTTACAGAGAAAAAGTTTTATAGTGATGCAATATCACGGCATTGTCCCTTGTTGTAAATTCAGAAAGTGGGTATAATGAATTTGATATAAATAGGCACTATAAATTGTGCGTAGTAAGTAATTATCAAATCGTAACTGAGAGGGGATTTATTATGAGAAAAATTAATATATTAAGCCTAATGTTAACAGCGAGTTTATTGACTACATGTAGGGGAGATTCAGGCAGTGGTATACCATTCCCATACACACAAGAGTATGTTGCAGGGCAAGGAAACATAAAAGGATCTGTAGATATAGATTTTTACAGTGAAATTGATGAGCGTTTTTCAATTGGTGCCAATAAAGATGGTTACGCGGTTTTCAAAGACCCCGATGCTGCCTATAAAGCATTACTCGAAAAGTATTCTGACGGTATCAAACTTATCCAAAATGAGTTTGGTTTGGATGAATTGAACAAGTATAACTATTTCATGTATAAGGCATATGGTTGGCAAACTACGACAGGAACAGCAGAAGAAAAGAAACAAGCAAAATTTATATCAGGATTTTTCGATATTTATGAAGATAGCTATTTGAAACCGTAGACGATTGTACATATTTCGGTTTGTGGAGGAACTCTGCCTGATAGATAACGGAAAAATTTGACGTACTAACGCATATCGAAAAAGATAAATTTATTTTGAAAACGCAAACTCGCCTACGGCTCAAACAGTGCGCTTTTCAAAATAAATTATTTTTCCGATATGCTGAGTTTCATTCAATCAAGGTATTCTTTGATGCGTATCTATTTACGGCAGCACCACAAACCTGCCGACGTGGGTGTGGACGGAAAGGTATTGCTTTAACGGACGAAGAGATGGAAAGGTGAATTTTGGTAGAAACGCAAAACTCGCCTACGGCTCAGACATGTTGCAGTCATCCAAATAATATTTTCC
>DGTC01000046.1 GCA_002394205.1 Lachnospira sp. UBA4346
CCAATGTAGGCTGCTCTTGCACCATATACGGCAGCATCCATATTGTGGGCACGTCTTGCTCCAAAGTCAGATACCTTTCTGCCCTGTGCAGACTTCACGATACGATTTGTCTTCGTAGCAATGAGAGACTGATGATTAATCTGTGTTAAAATTGCAGTCTCCACAAGCTGTGCATCGATAAGTGGCGCATTGACGGTAAGGATTGGCTCATTTGGGTACATGATTGTCCCCTCTTTCATTGCATAGACATTACCACGGAAGTGATAATTGGAAAGCCACTCTAAAAATACTTCGTCATATATATTTAGAGAACGAAGGTACTCAATATCTTCCTCTTCAAAATGCATATTTTCCAGATAATCAAGCACCTGTTCCAATCCTGCAAAGATTGCAAAACCAGCACCATCCGGATTCTTACGATAGAACACGTCAAATGTTACGTATTCTTCATATCCTTCTTCTTTAAAATATCCATTTGCCATGGTCATTTCATAGAGGTCCATAACCATTGCAATGTTTCTTTTGTCAAATTGTTTCTTATTATTTGCCACTACACACCACTCCTAATTTTGCATTATTTTTTATTTATCGTTTTACTATAACCTGGCAGCTTTCCATCACAGCAAGTGCCGCATTGTGTTTTTCGGACGTTACTCCCGCACAGCAGCTTGCATCTACATATATTGGAACTTCCGGCATATTTGCTTTTAGCATAAGTGCATTGCTTACCACACAGATGTCCGTGCAAAGTCCTACCAGTTCCACCGATTCTACCTGATTTTTCATATTGAGCTGACGAAAATCCTCCGCCATGTGGACACTGCCAAAGGTGGGTTTCTCATATATGACTGCATTACGTTCCTCACTTAATTGCTGCAATTCTTTTGGAAAATTCCACCCTTCTGTTTCCTTGATACAATGTTCCACCGGAAGAAAATGTCCCTCCTGTGTATCAAGATA
Source organism: Lachnospira sp. UBA4346 (assembly GCA_002394205.1). Taxonomy (GTDB): domain Bacteria; phylum Bacillota; class Clostridia; order Lachnospirales; family Lachnospiraceae; genus Lachnospira. Next base: position 961 of record DGTC01000046.1, read on the forward strand.
ATTCTTTGGGTGAGTATCTTTTGTGAACATCACCTCTCCCTCAAATTTCTTAACCTTCTCAAGTAATCTTGGATACATCTCCTGAGCTTCCTTTGTTCCTAGCGCACCGTCTACAAAATCCTTTTGTACATCTACTACGACTAAATATTTCATTCATCAAACCTCATTTCTATTCCATCATGCAAAATTTATTTCGCATTGTATAGTAATACCAATCACTTCCTTACTTATCACACGCTTCTCGTATCTCATGTAGGATTGGTTCTAAGTATCCGTCCAATCCAAAGGATTTCTCTTTGATATTGTCTGTGATATAGATTTCTCCAAGATTGATTGTAACGTATGTTGCATTCGGTTCTTCTGCGGTAAGTCTCATAAGTGGTGCTTTAATCAGCTGATTTCTCCACCCTATTCCTAGTTCTAGAATTATCAGATTTTTTCCGTGGTATTTTGCTTGGAAATTCTGATAAGCCTCCTGTACTCCCGGCTTTGGAATAAAGCTGTGGGACGCTGCCATATTAGGATTCATCGGACCTCCACACTTCGGACATTTTGGAATCAAGTCTGTAGGCACCCTTCCATCTACCTGACTCTCTGCCATCTTCTTCGCAAGGTCTGACCACTCATAACGCTCATCATGGCAGCCATGTGAACACTGCATATGAAGCCAGTCACCTTCCACCTCGAAAACTTTGTCATCGTCAAAGCCAGCTTTCTCAAAATGCTGCTCTCCATTGCTTGTCACAACAAAGTAATCCTTATCACCGACGATTGCTCTAAGATCCTTCATTGCATTACTAGGCTCATAGTTGTTACTGTAATGATTTACCATGCGACTCCAAAATCCCCACATTTCCTCATCGCTTGGCCACTGACCTAACATTCCGGAAAGTAGATTGGTTAGTCCATATTTCTTTTGATAATCTCCAAACAGTTCCCCGAACGCCTGATTATTTGCAAACAAATGAATTCCCTCTGTTATGGATAAACCGTTGCTTGCACCAATTAGAATTGCGTCTGCACTTTTTATTTTCTCTGCAATTTTATTCATCTCACTCATCGTTCTAATCCTCCTTGTTTTGTGAAACAAAATGTCCATCAGGCTCGCTTGATGTTGATGTGATCAGCGAGCCGAGGTTTTTTCCTTATTTTCTTATGCATTTACTACAGCTTTTCTATCCACATTTCCATTCTTCATTGAACTTGCACGCTCTTTTTGCAAGTTTACCATCTGATCTAACGTCTCTAAAATATCAACATTTAATGCAATGGTTTTGTCTGCTACTTCCTTCATAGGTTCAGGCTCACCCATATTAAGGAATGCACATCTTGCATTTTCAAATCCATACGTCATATTGATAAATGGATGTTTGATAAATTCTGGTGTCATACGTCCGATACCGAGTCCCAAAAATAATATTTTTTCATTTTTATGTTTCTCAAGGTATGCCTTATACTTGTCCGCTTCCTTGTTCCAATAGTCGCCATACTGGAAAATAAATGATTTTACCCAAGGCTCCATAACCGCTCCACACTTTGGACAACGAGGAACATCCTCAGTCTTTAACTTTCCATCCACGATAGAAGCATTTAATCTATGAAGTGTCTCCTCCGATGGGTAGATTTCTGGACTACATCTCTCGGAGCACTGCATCCAATGAGCATCCCCCTGAATTGTGAAAATCTTATTGATATCGAATACCTTCGAGAACTGTGCATCCTGATTCGTAGTAATGATGTAGTGATCCTTATGCTTCACTAACTCATAGAGATCTGTATAAGTTTTTCCAACTGGCAAATCTAACATAACCGCCCCAGATCTTGCCATATATGCCCAACGCTCCTCATCATTTCTGTAATGATGATAGAGTAGATTCCAAGCACTTCCTTCTCCATAAATCTTACCAAAGTCTCCAAAATGTTCCTCAAAGAAAGGCGTATGCTGATTGTAATAATCAAATCCATTCGCAGTACTCATTCCACTTGCGCCACCGATAACGACTGCGTCCGCCTCTTCAATCCAATCAAGCACCTGCTGCATTTTCTCTTCCTTTGTCATACCTTTTTTTACTAAATTAAACATAAACATCTATTCCTTTCATTCACTTTATACGATATCACTCATCAACACCTGCCGCTTCGTTGCGTATGTATTTATTTCGTGTACGCTCGGGTGAAACCAAATATCAGCTTCGCAGCTGCCTGATTTCCTTCCTCGCTAGCAGATTACAAAAAAAGAGAAGTGTTTGCAATTACACTTCTCCTTAGTTTGTCTAGTTCTAGACACTTATGAAATTATGTTTAGGAAATGAAGATTTTCTCCTAAATCCCCCTGCACATACAAGGCTCTATCCTTCAGATGTTCTGGAGCTGATGACTCTTCTTTATTCATACACACATAGCGCACATTCTCATTTTCTGCTGTCATATTCCAGAAGGGTAATTTAATAATCGCAGGCGTCATCTCTCCGACTCCAAGTTCCAGCAATAAGACCTTCTTATCCTTCTGACCGATCCACTTATTCGCAAAATCATAATATCTCTGTATGGATTCTTTCCAATATTTTCCCTCTAAAAAGGTATCGTCCCTCACCCACGGAACTAAAACTCTTCCACAATGCTTGCATCTTGGCACAAGCTCGGTTGGTATCCACATACCATCTACTAAATTTTCTGTCATTGCTTGAATGAGATTTTCTGCTGGAATTAACTCATCACCACACGGCTGTGAACACTGCAAGAAAGAAAAATCTCCCTGAAACATACAAAGATTCTTCTCATCAAATACTCTGGACAGCTGCATGTCAATATTTGTAGTAAGAACAAAATGCGGCTTATCTCCAATCCGTTCTCTTAAATCCGCCACCGGCTGCCCAGTAGGTGCATCCATCATCGCCTTTATATACTGACTATAATATCCCCACTGAGACGCATAATCACTATAACAATAATAAAATCCGGCAAAAGGGGATTCAAATCCATAGGTTTCCTTTAACTGATGAAGCGGCTTCTCCAATGCACTCATCCAGTGATAATGATTATATCCTGCTGCACTGGAAAGTCCAGAGCCCACTCCTACAATGATTGCGTCAGATACGGCTATCCATTCTCTTAATTGTTTTATATTCTTATTCATTCGAGCGCCTTCCTAATCCTTAATTAATCAACCAAACTGTCTTAATATCAGTTCTTAAAAGATGCTCTCTATATTGCTAACTCGTAATTATTGAATACATTCTCCTGACACTGCACTCATACCAGCGTCTAAGAATACACTGAGCACCTTTTGAAATCTGTACCATTTCTCATTCTTTTCCCATCCAAGAGACTTATTCACATAGAAGGAACCATTGAGCATAAAGCGAAAAATCATCTCTGCATATTCTTCTGAAAGACCACATCGCTCCATTAGTTCTGGAACAATATGTTCCTTCTCATGTTTTGCGATTCTGCCAATAATGTATTCACTCAAAGAAGCATCCATAAAAAGCTTGTGGTATTTATCGGAATCTGCCATGCGTTGACAAGCCGGAAGAATCATATCGTTTGATCCCAGCATGTCAAACTTTCCCGATTTAATAATATCCACCAAATCAATGACAGTACCACTTGCATTTTCTGAAAAAAGCAGTGCATCATCAATCACTTCATCCAATACATCATTGATAGAATCATAGTGTAGATAAAATGTCGCTCTTGAAATCTCTGCTTTTTCACAGAGAGCCTTCACACTGATTTTCTCGAAAGTTGTCTCTTTCTCTAATTCAATAAAAGCATCCTTGATTGCGTTAATTGTATATAAGGTTCTTCGATCTGTTTTACGTTCTCTTGCCATCTTACTATAGCCTCCTAATTTCAAAAAGTCTCTGACAGATTTTAGAAACTGTCTATAAACTTACAGCTTTTCAAATTTTGTCATTGTGATTTCCATTCAATTTGTATATGTTGTTATTATACAGTATGTCAATAAATATTCTTATTGTCAATAAAAAATTAATGTTTAAAGGAGACAAACCATGAGTTTATATGAAGATTTAGTAAACCACACACAAATGAATTATTCCAGCCGATACGATCTGTATTCTATTGGAGAGACTGTCTATGCACTCAGTGAAAAAGAGCCACTTCCTTATGATGAACAGATTAAGGTACTTGCTGAGAAAATTAAGGAAGCCGACTGCGTGATTGTTGGTGGGGCATCCGGATTATCAGCTGCCGGTGGCGGTGACTTCTATTATGAAGACAATGCTTCTTATCGTAAGTACTTTGGAAAATATGCAGAAAAATATGGATTTAAGGGTGCTTTCGCCGGTTCTTTCTATCGTTATTCAGATCCAGCCGAGAAATGGGGATACCTGGCAACGTTTCTTCATACCACCCAGACTGCTGAAGTGAGAAAGCCTTATTTAGATTTGGATACGTTGTTAAAAGGTAAAGATTTCTTCATCTTAACAACAAATCAAGACACTCAGTTTGTAAAATTGTACCCAGAAGAAAAAGTAGCAGAGATTCAGGGAGATCACAGATTCTTCCAGTGTAGCCGCCAGTGTACAGATGATACCTGGGATGCCGTAGAACCCGTCAAAGAAATGATGGAGGCAATGGGTGATAACACTGCCATTCCGACTGATATGATTCCACGTTGTCCACACTGTGGTGCGGAAGCCTTTCCATGGGTTCGTGGATATGGTAACTTCTTGCAAGGAACAAAATATGAGGAGCAGTATGACAAGATTTCTGATTATATCCAAACACATAAGGACAAGAAGATTCTCTTCCTTGAGCTTGGTGTAGGAAGAATGACCCCTATGTTCATTCAGGAGCCTTTCTGGGAATTAACAAGAGCGCTTCCTGATTCTTTCTATATCGGGGTGAACGATAAGTATGACTATCTCCCAGAGGGGATTGAGAATCGTGGTATGACTATTGTCTGTGACATTGCAAAGGTGCTGGAAGATACGGTAAAAGCATCCAAATAATTTTTGGCCATAAAATGAGGCGATGTGATTTATTTTCACACCGCCTTACTGATTATTCTAATATATGCTTGATGATGTCACGTTCAATTACATCCGATTCCTTTCCACCAAACATATGTCCTGCACCTTTCAATGTATATAGCTCTGCATCCGGGAAATAATCAATCGCTTTTTCAGAGTAACTAATAGGAGCCATGCCATCTCTGGTTCCATGATAGATAATCACATGACCGTCATATTTTTTCATTTCATTATATAGGTCATAGCTTTCCGCATCTGTCATATATTTTTCGGAAATCATCATATTTCCAAACTGAGCTGACCCTTGAAAATCCCCATACATCTTTCTAAAATCAATGATGACGTATGCTGGACATAGTAAAAACATTCCCTTTATTTCATCTTTATGATTAATGCCTACCATTGTAGAAACAAAAGAATCTCTATTAACAGACACTATCTCTGATGAACAGCTTTATTTAATCAAATATCATTCCTATGGTACAATTCAGATGACCATCGAATGGCTACTGAACCCACATAAAATGTCAGCTACAGATTTTGCTCACATGCAATTTCTTGCCATGCCGGATTTTCTAAAACAAGCATACCTATCCATGTATAAAAAATCAGGGGTACATTCCATACTCCTGATTTCTTAATTTATTTTCAATTATTAACTATAAATTTAAAATTATACGGTTATAGTAATTGTTTTCCCAGTTCAAACGCTTTTTCACAATCAATCGGGAATTGCTGGTCTCGGTATGCTCGTTTTTCTTCCTCATCAAATGTCTCGCAAATATACTTTGAATAATCATCAAACTGATAAGTATTGAATGAATGTAACACTTCCGGCTTTGAAAAATACCGTTCCAGATTCATTTCATACAGTCCCACATACTGCTGATAATTTCCTGCAATCATATTCTCCTCTGTATCATTCATCGTATAAATGCAGGCTGTTTTCATTTTGTTCTCTACAAGATTTGGATACCCTTCCTTATAAAGCATATAAGGGAAGAACAATCTCTCATAAAAAGAATGCAGTTGCCCGGTGATGGAGCTGTAGTATATTGGCGATCCAAAAATCACAGCATCAGCGGTTGCTAATTTCTCAAGTACTGGCTGCAAATCATCTTTGATTGCACACTTTCTTAGACTAATCTCATCCTTACGTTTGCAGGCAAAACAACTTTTACAGCCTGTATAATTCAAGGTATAGATGTCAATTCGCTCCGTTTCTGCTTCTGGATGAGCCGCCTTTACACCTTCCAAAGCCTTATCTAAAAGTGTGGCTGTATTTTTATTTCTTCTCGGACTTCCGTTAATCGCATATACTTTCATCTGTTTCTCCTGTAATACTTTTTCGTATCTATTCAGTACCTTCATAGATACGGGCACAAATTCATTCCAAATTCGCTTTCAGCGAATGGAATTTGTGCTTTGAATCATGTTCTTACGGTCTCCGCAGTAAATGCTCCGACCTGTTCTGAATAGTTACACTTTTTCTTAAAATGATCCATAATGAACCAAGCTCATATCAAGATCATCTTCTGTGTATGGTGCTTTTATCTCTGCCTTCTCTCCGATGGCAACAAGATTTAATACCGTATAGCCATCTGGCACACCAAGCAGTTTACGAATCTCTTCATCGGAACTTTTATGATTGCCTGTACGGTTTCTGATATGAACCCAGCAAGCTCCTAAGCCGTATTGTTCTGCTGCAAGAAGCACATAGGCAGAAGCGATTGCGCCATCCTCAATCCAAAACTCGCTCTGTCTTTTATCTTTCGTCTTTACCATTGTTACGACAACCGTATCTGCTCCACTTACCTGAGAGCCACCAAGACTCTTACATTCACCAACCTGTCGGATTACCTCAGAATCCCGCACCACAACAAATTCTACTGCTTTATGCCCAAATGAAGTAGGTGCTGTCAGAGCTACTTTCATGATTTCCTCAATGATGGCATCATCAATTCTGGTATTCTTATATCTACGAACAGAACGTCTTTGCAAGGTAAGCTCTAATAATTTGTTTTCCATGCTATGTCTCCAATATAGAAATTTTATTTATATACAACTTCCACATCCGAGCGTTTGCTATAAAGCTCCCAATACTTCTCTGCAATCATACCCGGATCATAATGAGTTCCCTCTGCGATATTGCCCATGATTGTAACAACACCGGTAAAGATACCCTTATCCTTTAATTCCTGATTAAGTGCAAATGCAAGTCCACGAAGAGCTGCTTTATCAATCGATACACATGTGTACTCTGCCATAGGATAAAGTGCAAGTCCTCCACCAGTAAAGAGGATGGTTCCCTCTCCCTGTTCAAGCTGTGCCGGGATAACTTCTCTTGCACAGAATAATGCACTTGCTACATCTACCTGATAATGCTCCATCAAATCTTCTGCGGTAAGCTCTGTAGGAGTTCCGGCTGTGAGAATTGCTGCGTTATATGCCAGTACATCAACCACACCAAACTGATCTTTTACCCAGTCAAAGGCAGCCTTTAGGGAATCTGTATTAGAAGCATCTGCTGATTTTGTATATACCTCAAATCCCTGTGCCTCAAATTCCGTCTTATACTGTGCCAGATTTTCCTCATTTCTAGCCATAAGAACAACTCTGAAATCATTCTCTGCAAACTTCTTAGCGATATGGTTTCCCATACCTTTTCCTGCGCCTACTACTACGATTGTTTTCTTGCTCATCCTTCAATTCCTCCATAAATTCTTTATTTTTAGACCAGCTTAATCAAAGCTGCTCCAGCTATCATAAGGATAATTCCTATAATTTTCTTTCTATTTACCGGCTTCTTCTCGCAACCTAAAATTCCAAAGTAATCGATAAGAAGTCCTCCAAGCGTCGCTCCCATTAGAAGCACAATAACCGTAGTTCCTACTCCGATTGCACCTGCTAGAGATACATTTGCAAGGATATATATTCCACCAAGTACGCCACCAGACCACATCCAGGCAGATGTTTTTCTATCCGACTTGTTCTTTGGAAGCTGTGATCCATTTTTCACTCTTACTACGATACAAACGAGTAATAAGAACGTGATTCCGACCATGTATGACACAATGGATGCCTTGATTGGTGAACCAACTACCTTTCCCAGTCTTCCATTGAAAGCCGCCTGCGCTGCGGTAATCATTCCCGCCAGTACGCCAAATACTCTCCATAGCCATACACTTACACCAGAAGATATTTCTTTTTTGCTTCTTACATCTGTTTCATTGTTACTCTTAGCAATGGATACTGTAATTACTCCAATTACCACCAATGCTGCACCGATGACTCTGCTTACTATCAGCGAAACTTTTGCTGCCTGAAAAAGCCCAAACGTATCAATGATTAGTCCCATCCATATCTGTCCCATAACCGGAAGTATGACTGTTTGTACTCCATCAAGCTTTGAAATTAGGAGTATATTTCCAGTCAGAAAAATAACTCCACAGATTCCTCCAAACCAAATCCAGATTGGCTCCTTTGCGATTTCTGCAAAAGGAATCACATCGTTTTCACCTGTAAATGGCAGAAGAATCAATAAAAATAAAAGTGCTATTACAAAGGAAACGAATGACGCATAATAGGGCGATCCGATTCTTTTCCTAAGTTGCCCGTTAATTCCAGTCTGCACCGGAAGAACCAATCCGGCCATTACGCCTAATAATAACTGCATATCAACTCATCTCTTTTCTATTTCTTGTCTGAAATCCAATTATATGATAAACTTGTTTATAACTCTAATGCATATTTATTAATGAGGAGATAACCAAATGATTATGTTAAACCATAACTTACATATATTTATGAGCGTGGCAGAAAAAGGCAGTATCACTGAAACTGCCAATGAACTGTATATCTCTCAGCCGGCTGTCAGCAAAGCAATTAAGAACCTTGAGGATGAATTGAATCTAAAATTGTTTCATCGAGATAAGAGAAAGGGACTGATTCTAACAGATGTAGGACACGAAATCTTGTTACAAGCCAGACAGATGGCTGATTTGGAAAATCGTATGTATCAGACTGCTTTTCGTTCCAACAACTTCATCGGAGGAAAAGTAAGAATTGCCGCAGTTCCTATCGTAACAAACTTCTGTCTGGCTAAAGTTCTCTATGCCTTTCGACAGAAATATCCATATGTCACAGTTGAACTTACCGAAGGAAGTGCTTCTTATATTAAAAAAGCAGTAGAAGAACACCAGGTTGATTTTGGTATTTCCTACTCGCCTTTTGGAAATCTCGATCATGAAGTTATTTATGAAGATTACATGATTGCCGTATCTAAAGAATCTTTGCCTGAGAACACGATAATTGATTTATCGGAAAAACCGAAACAATTTATTCTATGTCAGTCTGGCAAAGAAGTTACGCTTGCGAATCTTGATACCAACGCTGCTTTCCTTGCAAAAAGCACAGTTGTGGAACATGCCGGAACCGTCATCGCATTGGCTGAAGAAAAGAATGGAATCGGAATCGTATCAAAGCTACTTGCTGATATCACACCTAATTCATTATATCAATATCCAATTCAGCCAGCGATCCATTCTGAGATTGGAATCATTGCACATGACATCAGCGATCTGACTCCTGTTGCAACTGAATTAAAAAGAATGGTTATTGATTTTTCCAAAAATACGTAGTATTTTGATACAACTGCTTCATTTTAATTTCTAATAAATTTATCATCCGATGATGCATCTGTAGTGTCTGAGACGTATCTCTCAACCCTTATATGAAGATCATACTTATCTCTGAGACTTGCTATCGATCAATTCTCTCATCGGGTGGCATTTTTGCCACCCAAAATGAAAAATGCGATAACGACTTTCTTCATCGTTACCGCAAAAAACGAATATCCCCAGTAGGAATCGAACCTACAACTGCCCCTTAGGAGGGGGCTGTTATATCCATTTAACTATGGAGACAAATGCTGTATTTACGGGCTTTTCAGCCTTTCATACTCAGCAATCAAATTTATGAAAACGATCATTTTTCATGATCCGTCTCATCTTATAGTTGTCATAGATTTTGCAGTTCTATTGCTTGAATCGAACTACAACTTCTGACCATTTCCTAGTAAATGGTGTTAACCATTGTTCTCCCTTAGGAGGACCCCGTTCGTTATATCCATTTAACTAAAGGTGCAAATGGCATATTTATTATCTGTAAAAAGATAAAGATATGCGTATGCAGATATATTATATTCCACACACGCATACGATTGTAGCATATTCCTAACCCATAATCAAGTTCCAGAAGTAGGATATTGGCATAACACCATTAATAATCAATATACTTTTGAAACTGTTGTGTATCATATGCTTCCCAACCATTTTAAAGCAAAATACCACATCCAGAAAGCACTTCACCTCCCGGATGTGGTATCTGTATGTAATCTATTTCAATTACAAATTATAACTTAAACTGCTCAATTGCTTCCTTTAATGATGATGCAATCTCATCCAGTTCAATTGTACACTGATTCAAGTTCTGCATTGTTGCATTTACTTCCTCAGCAGATGCTGTAACTTCTTCTGAAGCTGCTGCTGTTTCTGATGATACAGAAGCAACATCTTCCATTCTTGCTACAACAACTTCACGGCTCTGATCCATCTGTTCATTTAACTGTTCGATGTTGCGTAAGCCTTCTGTTAATGCATCGATAGATTCAGAAATTGTATTGAACAATTCCTTCGCATCTTCGATTGACTTATTCTGTTCTTTAACGATTTCATCAGATTCATTCAATGTCTTTTCAACAAGGGCTGACTTCTCTGAAATCTCATTTACAATCTTGACAATCTCATCTGTTGAAGCCTGTGACTGTTCTGCCAACTTACGAATCTGGTCTGCGACAACGGCAAATCCTCGTCCGCTTTCACCGGCTCTTGCAGCTTCAATACTAGCATTGAGTGACAACATATTGGTCTCTTCTGTAATCTCTGTAATTGCATTAGAGATAAAGTTAATCTTATCAATACTTGTAATCATCTCGCTTACAACGTCCTTTGACAACTTTGAATTATCAATAGACTTCTGACCCTTGCTAATCAATGTATCTACGATTGCAAGACCTTCATTACTAAGCTTCTGTGTATCTGATGACATTGTATTAATGTCTCCAACATAACTCTTTGTTTCCTGTAATCTTTCTGCGAGCTTCTCAACTTCACGGCTTGCGCTGTTCGTACTGTCTGCCTGTCCGGATGCACCGATGGATACACTCTGGATTGCTTCTGATACCTGACTTGTTGTTTCTGTGGTTGTCTTAGAGATTTCTGAAATATTCTCAGATGCCTTAATAATAACATTAGAACGCTCTTCAACATTCTTAATTAATCCTGCAACATTATCCACCATGTTATTAAAGCTGTTCTCTAATACACCGAATTCATCCCTCTTCTTCGTTGGAATTCTCTGTGAGAAGTCACCTTCTGCAACAGCATTCATAACTTTATTAATCTTCTTGAATTCCTTTGTAAACATAAATGTTACAAATACAGCAATCAATGCACCAACAATTATTGCAATAACTGCAGACATCAAAGTTACATTCAATACCTTATTCGTTACACTGGTAATCTCATCATTGCCGACAACGCCTACCAATGACCAGCCTGTTACACTGTCTCTGATAATTGTAATCGAATTACTGTGACCGCCAAATTTCTCTACATAAGAACCTACTTCGCCATCTTCTAACTCCAAAGACTTCTTCCAGCTGTCATAGTTTCCAATAGAAGTAAATTCATTATCATCTCTATTGACAAGAATATTACCATTCTCATCAACAAGTAATACATAACCTGTATTTAATAAAGAGATACTCTGAATATATTCTTCAATCTCAGAGAACTTAATATCCATACCAACAACACCATAATTAGACTTGTCTGTATGCTTAATTTCCTGTGAAACTGTAATAACTTTCTCACCTGATGTTGAATCTGTATATGGCTTTGTAAATGTTGCATAGATGCCGTTTCTTGCCTGTGCACCGATACATAACTTATACCATTCTCTTCCCGTGTCATCAACACCCATATCTAATGACTTCTTACTAACCGTCTTGCCTGTAGATGCATCTGTCTCTGTCCATCCTAAAATTCTAGCTCCTGTATTGGTTGTAAAAAATGCCTTCACTGCACCACTTGTAACCTTTGTGGATGCAATTAATGAATCCTGAATTGTTGTTACATTGGAATCAAAATCACCCTTATCTTCCAGATGCTTAACTTCTTCCTTTCTTGATAATAAGTCAACCGGCTGACTCAATGTCTTCAAATAATTGGTAAACCCTTTCTGTGTCTCCTGCAGTGTCTGTGCACTTGTCATCATAACATTACGTTTCTGTGTATCTTCCACAGTATTGTTTACTACGATTCCAAGTACGAGCGTTGGTACTAAGATTGCAATCAGGAAGCTGACTGCCAACTGTACACCGATTCCTCTGAATTTGTTCATCGCTCAATTCTCCCTTCGTTTTTTAAACTGTATGAATTTAGTATCGGTACTTTTGTACGATAAATTTATAAACAATTTATGAATTTATAGTGTAAAACTTTACTTTATTACAATAACATATTCTTACCAAATTCTGTTACTGAAATATTTGTTTTTTCATTAAAAAAACATAAATTATATATCATTATCTGTCTGTATATTATTATTTTGTAAACAAGCCCCATAAATACTTCTAACAGACTTCCCGCTACTTGAATTTTACAGTGCCCTGCAGCCAAATCTGTCCTTTGAATCGACGACCGACTGCAGGTTCTCCTATTAGATTACTACGATTTACCGCCATTGTAAATACTAAATCGTTACATTCTAAATCCATAATATAAATCAATTCATCGGTGTACTCATTCTTCTCCACTTCACATCTGCGAATCTCTCCCACCACGGAATACTGATCACATTCTACACCACATGGCATAAAGGTAGAATCTACGATTGTAAAAACATCTTCTCTGTGAATTCTCGTCGTCAGCTGATTATATGTATCCATATCCTGAATGGTTAATGTTTCTATCGCTTCCTGATCTCCGCGCTTTGCCGCTGCCACCATATTTTGCCGTTTTCGGTCTATATCCCGCATTTTCTTCTTCTTACTCTCCGGTTTATAGACCGGCAGAAGAATCATCCCTCCTAAAGACAATGCCGTCAATGTCACCTTCTTATTACGAATCGGCAATCTGGCAACTGCACTCTTGCGGTCTAACTGAAATGACTCTTTTGTAAACTCTTTGCCAGACACCATATAATTTAGATAATCTATAACATTTTGCAGGTAAAAAATAAGCGTTACACCAGTCTTGTGTTCGTCACATACCACTGCAAAAGATTCTTTATCAAGATGTCGTTCAATCGTAATTTCATCATTTTCCGTAATGGTGTCTCCAATAACAAACGGAAAATAATATTCATATATAAATGTATCTTCCTGAAATCTTCCATAAATATACAATCCTGTGGAAGCACTGATACGTACAACAATTACGCCTCTATTCATTGTTTCATTTAACAGAAGCAAATCATCTTTGGTATATCGTGTAATCTGTGCATTAAGGAATTCCCGTTCTTTTTCAGATGTCATATCCTGAAATCCCAATGCCTGTAAATATATGTTCATAAATCTTCTTCCTTAATTCTGAATTTGCACTACATACGCATAATTTGTATCCTGCAGCTTCACTGCTGCATTTCTACCATTATCGCCCATTATAGCACGACTTCTTAAAGTTCGCTATATGATTGTATTTCCATTTTACTGAATCGCAAAATAAATAATAAAAGATACCACATCACTCCATTAAAGCTCTGTAATATGGTATCTTTTCAAATAACTATCTACTTATAAATATTTTGTTTTTATTACAGTCTGTCTATAATAAACACTGTCAGATACTGCAACAAATCTTTCTCTACTTCTTCTGTATACTCGCTTCCATCTGCATGACGAATCATGCGAATCACTGGGCGGTCTGCAACTTCTTTATTCTGACGCACCACTTCCCCAACTTCATTTTCATTGGTTAAGACCTGACTGCCAACCGGATAGACTGCAACGGACTCTAATAATTTCTTCACAATCGCACCGTCAAAATCATTCTCTGCATGCACTTTCATATATTCAATGGCTTCATACATTTTAAGTTTCTTGCTGCCAATTCCACTAATCAATGCATCAAATTCATCACAGACTGATACCAGCTTTACTTCTGTCTTTAACTTTGCACTTCTGTGCTGAAATGGATACCCGCTTCCGTCAATTCGCTCATGGTGCAGCAAAATAATCTCCTTTGCCACATCTGATAACCAATCCTCATCCTGAATCGAACTATATCCATAAATCGTATGCTTCTTATATTCTAATTCATCCTTTGGATTCATCTCGCTTGCATCAATATCAATATACGGTGCCTGAATATATTTCAAACCAATATCATGCAGAATCGCACCTGTTGCAATACTTTCCACCTGCTTCTTCGACATCTTTAACCGAAGTGCAAGAATCGTTGACAATGCACATACATTGATACAGTGCGTATACATATCCGTGCTGACATTACGAATCTCTGTCATACTTGTCATTACTTCCGGTTCTGCAAGAACACTTTTGATTACATCATTTGCAGCTTCTCCGATAACCTTTAGGTCTTCGTTTCGTTTATAAATATGCTTTCTTAGTACATTCTCTACAAGTTCAGCAGTCTTATTTTCTGTCTCCTGCATACTGAAAATATACTTTTTGCCATTTTCCTTACGGTTATGTACATCATCCATAACATAGACAAATACCCGGTTATTCTCCTTGAGCTTCTCTATGTATTCCTGCTTGAGTACCGTTCCATCCTGAATAAGGATTACGTTAGATTCCGTCATTACAGGAACAGCTAATATTTCATTGCCCTTTAATTCACTCACCATAACTTCTCTCATACAATAATCCCCATTTCAGTCAAAAATACAAGTTCTATACAATCTGTATTACATTCTGTACAAATCGTGTACAATTTCACGCATAATTCTATGTATAAGATACCATAAATTAACACAAATGACAAGATAGTGAAATTCTATTTGAAATTATTCTACATTTTTCAAGGCTTCTTCCAGCGGAATCTTGCGAATCTTGATAAATTGTAATATTAAAACAACGAAATAACTTGCAAGTCCGAATAAAAACATTTCAACAAATACAAAATTTGAAATAATATATGGCACATATCCTGTCATTTCCTGATATAAATATGTATGGAACAGATAATCTAACAGTGCATCAATACAAGGAATACTGACAAGCAGTCCGACAATAACAACAACTGTTGTCGATGTAATATAGAGCTTACCAATCTCCATATTAGAATATCCTAAGATTTTCACCATGGAAATGGACTGTGTGTTCTTTTCAATAATCTGCTTTGACAACAGATACATCAATAAGATAAACATAATCACACCGAATACCTTAAATAATGCCATAAAATCTCCCATTGATACCTTCAGCTGATTAGAAATCTTTAAATAATCATCCTGCGTAACTGTAGCTGCAATATATTTATCATCAATATCTGTAATTTCATCCTGTGCAAAATAACCACTATAATAATCATTTTCCTTGTCAAAGGTTTCACAAAATTCAGTACGATTCATAAAAATCGCAACGGCAGCATCATATTTATATTCTGCCGCAACCTCAAATGTATATTCTTCCTTTGTATAACTGTCTACGAGCTGTAAGGTATCTCCCACACGCAGTCCGTATTTATCCATATATCCATTGGAAGCAAGCACCTTCCCCTTTGGAATCGCAGCTGTTATATAACGGCTGTCTGACGCAACGCCATAAATGGTAACATCTTCCTTCATGAATTTCTCTGTATTGGTCTCTAACTCTGTTACTGCATATTTTTCAGCATCTTTCATCTTCGTTTCAACCGGAGTTTTTAAAATATACTGATATTTCGCAATTAAGCTATCCTGAATAAGTGCTGTATAATCTTCTAACATCGGTTCCATCATTTCCCCGAAACACATAATCAAACCGGCAAATGCAATTCCAAGTACCAATGTCAAATAATTGGATACATTCTGAAACAGGATTCTAAAACGAAAACGATGTAAAAATGGGATTCGACTGCTTAAATGAATTGCCTTGCGCTTTCCATGCTTCTTCAAATCCCTGCGTAAAAACTGCTGTGGTGTCAAACGAAGTTTTCTAATCAATACAAACGTGTTAATCACCAGCATTAATAACACGGGAACAACTGTCGTATCTACAAATGCTTCCATATTCCACAATGTTTCATATGTACACAGACTGTAACTGTTATAATACAAATCTGCCATATACTGCTTAATGACTGTATATCCAATGATATTTCCAATGCCTGCTGCAATCAGCGTTACGACAACCGGAATGGCAAGATAATGTCGGATGAGTTCCCATTTGGTATAACCTAATGCACGAAGTGTTCCAATAACCCCTGCCTCTGCACTTATTGTATTAGAAATGGTAATGGCAAATACAAATGCGATAATTGCCACAACAATATAATCAAACAATAAAAACATGGCCTTATCGCTGCCCATATCTTCTCCGGTAAACTGAATCGCCTTATTCGCATACTGTGGAATGAAATCTTTCAATGCAACCTGCTTTTTTAAAACTTCCAACACATCATCTGCTGCATCTTTTTCTTCTGTTTCCGCCTCATGTGCCTGATTGTGATATGCCCATGCATAAGCATATTCCGGTGTATTCTCATCATTCCAATAAGTTGCAAATGCATCCTGTGTCATCAGTCCGACACCAAAATGAATCGAATCAAACATCATATCGGAATTATTTTCAAACAGACAGCTGTAATCTGGCAGCGCAACAAATCCTGTAATTGTGAAATCTTTGCCAATCATATGAATGGTATCGCCAACTTGTAAATGAACATTTTTCGCAAATACACGATCCATCGCCACTTCAGAATCTGTCTGCGGCATAACACCTTCCATCAAACATTCTAAGTTCAAATCCTCTCTGTCCGGATAGACACGAAGTTTTGCATGTTCTGCCAGTCCGTCAACCGCTTCATCTGCATACCACATGTTATAAATCGAAATATCTGCATCTTTTTCAATTGTCTCTATCATCTTCTCATCCAATTTCATCGCAGATACAAAATGTCCATCTTCTATATTATATTTATCAAATCCTTCTTTATAAGCAGCGGCCATACTATTATCTGCAACCAGAAATCCCGATACCAGACAAATAAGCATAATCATAAATGCAAAAATAACAAGATATTTTGCAAAGTCCTGACGAAATTCCCGAAGTATTCTTTTTCGCAATGGATTCTTCTTCATTATTATTCTCCTTACCACTCTAAATCTGCTGCTGAAATCTTCTCATCATTTTCATAATCTTTCCGAATCTGACCATCTCGTAGAATAATGACACGATCTGCCATTTTCTGAATCGCATCATTGTGTGTAACCATAAGAATCGTATTGCCATATTTCTGGTTTACCTCTTCAATCAGACGCAAAATATCCTTTGATGTATGATAATCTAGAGCTCCTGTCGGTTCATCACACAACAGAATGTCCGGATTCTTAATAATCGCACGGCCGATTGCAGTTCTCTGCTGCTGACCACCGGATAACTGATTCGGCAGCTTATTCTGATGCTCATATAAGCCTAAGGTATGCAGCAAATCATCCATATCCAACGGATTCTTGCTTAAAAATGCGCCTGTCTCGATATTTTCCCGAACTGTCAGATTCGGAATCAGATTATACATCTGGAAAATATAACCCAAATGCTCTCTTCTAAAACGTGTCAATTCCTTATCAGACAACTGCGCCATCTTCTCACCTTCCACGGCTACATATCCTGCATCGGCCGTGTCGATTCCACCGATAATATTAAGAAGCGTTGACTTACCAGAACCGGACGGTCCTAATAAGACACACATCTTTCCACGCTCCATTGCAAAATGAATTCCCTTTAGTACTTCTACACGGCTCTCGCCACTGCCGAAGCTCTTTTGAATATCACTGACCTCTAAAAACATACATTTCTCCCATCTTTCCTAATAAATAATTCTGATACCACATACATCTGCTACATCTGAATCATTATTAATAAATTTTAGTGCTTTGTGTTAGTTGAAACTAACATCGTTTCCTATTATAATATTTATACAATTTATGTGCAATAATATACTTGTTTGAATGTTGTGTGTATATTGATAAATTTTTCTCATATAATGAAATATTTTGCAAAAAATCACATGCAATTTATCACGATATAGAGACATAAATTATATCATTTGGCATACATTCACATCATATTGGTACAAATGTATCATTGTTAAATTATTGACAATGTTCACATTTTCGTATATAATGTAGTTGTTTGTTAATATTTTATCAATCTTTTATTTGAAAGGAAGGATTTATTATGGCAGAGAATCAGAAAAATCAATTCATTGTAGATTCCGTTGAGGCGCTTGAAGAACGTATCGCAAAGGTACGTGAGGCACAGCGGTTGTTTGCAACGTATTCACAGGAACAGGTTGACCGCATCTTTACTGCTGCTTCTATCGCAGCCAACCAGGCACGTATTCCACTTGCGAAGATGGCAGTTGCTGAGACTGGTATGGGTATTGTTGAAGATAAGGTTATCAAGAATCATTTTGCTTCTGAATACATCTATAACGCATATCGTGACACAAAGACATGTGGTGTCATTGAAGAAGATCCTGCATTCGGTATTAAGCGAATCGCTGAACCAATCGGTGTCGTTGCAGCTGTTATTCCAACAACGAACCCGACTTCCACTGCAATCTTTAAGGCGTTAATCAGCTTAAAGACACGAAACGGAATCATCATCAGTCCACATCCTCGTGCAAAGCAAAGCACCATCGAAGCTGCAAAAATTATCTTAGATGCAGCGGTTGCAGCCGGCGCACCGGAAGGTATCATCGGCTGGATTGATGTTCCTTCCTTAGAATTAACCAATACATTAATGAAAGAAGCAGATATTATTCTTGCAACCGGCGGTCCCGGCATGGTAAAAGCAGCCTACTCTTCCGGCAAACCGGCATTAGGCGTTGGTGCAGGCAATACACCTGCGATTATTGATGAGAGTGCCAATATTACACTCGCCGTCAATTCCATCATCCATTCAAAAACATTTGATAACGGTATGATTTGTGCATCCGAACAGTCTGTCATCGTTGATAAGAAAGTATATAAAGCTGTCAAAGAAGAATTTACTGCGCGTGGCTGTCACTTCCTGACAAAAACAGAAATTGATAAGGTTCGTAAGACCATCTTAATCAATGGCTCCTTAAATGCCAAAATCGTTGGTCAGAGTGCATATAATATCGGAAAACTTGCAGGAATTACCGTTCCAGAAACAACAAAGATTCTAATCGGTGAAGTAACTTCTGTGGATTTATCAGAAGAATTTGCACATGAGAAGCTCTCTCCTGTTCTTGCAATGTATAAAGCAGAGAATTTCGATGATGCGATTGCCAAAGCAGAACATTTAATTGCCGATGGCGGATATGGTCACACCTCTTCTCTGTATATTAATATAGAACCAAATCAGGAGAAGATTGCAAAATTCTCTGAAGCGATGAAGACTTGTCGAATTCTTATCAATACACCTTCTTCACAGGGTGGTATCGGTGATATTTACAACTTTAAGATGACTCCTTCCCTTACACTCGGCTGTGGTTCATGGGGTGGCAATTCCATCTCTGAAAATATTAGCGTGAAACATTTATTAAACATTAAAAATGTTGCTGAAAGGAGAGAAAATATGTTGTGGTTCCGTGCCCCAGAAAAGGTATATTTCAAGAAAGGCTGTCTGCCGGTTGCCCTAGATGAACTCGGTAAGGTAATGGGCAAGAAGAAAGTCTTTATCGTAACAGACCAGTTCTTATACAAGAATGGTTATACCAAATGTGTAACAGATAAATTAGATGAACTCGGTATTATGCATACCTGCTTCTATGATGTGGAACCGGACCCAACCTTAAAATCAGCAACCGAAGGTGCGAAGCAGATGACACTGTTTGAGCCGGACTGCATTATTGCAATCGGTGGTGGTTCTGCGATGGATGCTGCTAAGATTATGTGGGTATTATATGAGCATCCAGAAGTTGATTTCCTTGATATGGCAATGCGTTTTATGGATATTCGCAAACGTATCTATACCTTCCCTAAGATGGGTGAGAAGGCTTACTTTATCGCCATTCCAACTTCTTCAGGAACAGGTTCAGAGGTAACTCCATTTGCCGTTATTACCGATCAGAATACAGGTATTAAATATCCACTTGCCGATTATGAACTGCTGCCAAAGATGGCTATTATTGATGCCGACCTGATGATGAATCAGCCTAAGGGACTGACTGCTTCTTCTGGTATCGATGCACTTTCTCATGCATTAGAGGCATATGCTTCTATTATGGCAACAGATTACACAGATGGACTCGCACTCAAGGCAATGAAGAATATTTTCAAATATCTGCCTGCTGCATACAACAATGGGCCACACGATGCGAAAGCAAGAGAGATGATGGCAAATGCTTCTACAATGGCTGGTATGGCATTTGCAAATGCCTTCTTAGGTGTCTGCCATTCTATGGCGCACAAATTAGGCGCATTCCATCACATCCAGCATGGTGTTGCAAACGCACTGCTCTTAACAGAGGTGATGCGCTTCAATGCTTCTGAAACACCAGTTAAAATGGGAACATTCCCGCAGTATGAATATCCACACTGCAAAGAACGTTACTTAGAATGTGCAAGATTCGTGGGTATCACAGGCAAAGATGATGATGAAGTATTTGAAAACTTCCTTCAGGCAATCGAAGATTTAAAAACTGCCGTCGGTATCAAACCTACCATCGCAGATTATGGGGTTGAAGAGAAAGACTTCTTAGCAACCTTAGATGAAATGGTTGAAAATGCGTTCGATGATCAGTGTACCGGTGCCAACCCACGTTACCCATTGATGAAGGAAATCAAGGCAATGTATTTAAAGGCTTACTATGGTAAAGATGTTGATCCGGATACAATCTAGAAATACGTTATTTATTGAAACGGTTGAAACAATGTGCGATTTTCGTGAAAATGTTCTGACAAACTGTCAGCAATAAACGATAAATCGACTTAACGTGTTGGAGCAGCACATACCCAAATGCTCCAGAATGGAGATTTCTATGAGTAATTCAACGAAAAAATGTATTGCAAAAAATGAAAAAAAAGCCGTTTATGTAGAAAACGGCAAAGCAACGAAAATATTTGCTGCAGATTATAACAAATCAGACGTATTATATGAAGCACTGAATACTGCCAGAGTAGAAGATGCCGGTGTCGCAATTCCGAAATTATTATCTGTATCTGTCGAAAATAACCAGTGGGCAATTACCAGCGAATATGTAGAAGGACCTACTTTAACAGAACTTCTTATCGCACATCCGGAAAAAGAAGCAGACTACTTAAATGCATTTGTCGATTACCAGATTGCATTTGCAAAGAAAAGCAATCCGCTGTTATTAAAGCTCAAAGATAAATTAAAACGTCAGATAGATTCCTTAAAGGACGGGATTGACGGCAGCGTCTTGTATGAATTATCTGCAAGATTGGAATCTATGCCAAAGCACACAAAGCTCTGCCATGGTGACTACTGTCCGGACAATGTCATCCTACAGACAGATGATGCCGGAAATATCACAAACATCACTGCTGTTGACTGGGTTCATGCCACACAGGGCAATGCCAGTGCTGATGCTGCAAACACTTATCTGTTATTAAAACTTACAAATGAGTCCCTCGCAGATGCCTACTTAGACCTGTTTTGTGAGAAAACGAATACAAAGAAATCCTATGTTACAACCTGGATTCCAATCGTCGCCGCCGCCCGCTTAACAAAGGGCAACGAAAACGAGAAAGCACTGTTAGAACAGTGGATTGATATCGTAGACTTCCAGTAAGTGTTACGCTCATTAAAATTAGAATGATAACTTTGAACATTATCATTCGAGTGTCAAAAGATGCTATAAAACATACATTGATGGCGAATTACACAGTAATTTCTTCCTTTTTGCAAGGTGCGCATCCTCACGGAGTGTTTTATTTCTTATGAAATAAAACTCCAGCTCCTAGAACTTCCCAGAATCGAAGCCTTTGCTGAAATTTAAGTTGGTAGTTCTTGGAGATTCGTTCCCAACGAAGTTTGCGTTTAAATTTGTGCAATTTGCCATCTTGAAACATAAACTGCATCTTTTGACACCGAATCATATTAGAAAAACGCACAACAACGCCGACACGAAAGAATTGATATATCCTCTACTACATAGAGAATCATTCAAACTTCTTTGTGTCGGCGTTGTTATTTTGGTATTCTTATACGAACCCATATTCATTTGATAACTGTCTTAATCTCTCTTGTTCTTTTCTTTTTCAATATAATCGCATATGAAATCAATCTTCTTTGCATATTCCTTAACAAAACGAATTCCACGAATTACTAAAACAATGATAGCAATCCATAAAACCAAATTAATAACAGACCATAATACATCAAAAACCATCTTAAAATCCTCCCAATTTCATATATAATTATTTTCTAATACTCCCCATAACTATCCAAACAGATTCCTGCAAACTTCGCAATAATTCGACATTGCCGCTCTATTTCCTCGTAATTAGCTACTGTCATGGGAACCGATGTCTGCAGAAATTACACCAATGACTTTTGCCATTGTATTTTTATGTGTCGTATACAATATACATCCTATCATAAGACCTAGCAATATAACAAGTATTCCTGCGCCATATTGATATTTTCTGGGAAACTTTTTCATTGCAGATACCCCCATTACAAGTTCAATCAGAACGAATATTGCTTACAAATCCAGTCTCACCGTTATTTTATGTACGTACCTGCCTTTTGAAACAATGCCTCCAAGGCATCTTTATCATAGTCAATCCGACACTTTTCATACTGAACAGAACTATCATTTCCATGTGCAAATACAATATGTACCGGTTCACTTCCCTGATTGTATCGAATGTCCATACAATAAGAATTATATGACCTGTTATCCTCAAAAGGCTTTACCTGATACATCGGCACTTCTCTCAAATAATCCATAATCTCTTCAATCATCGCCTTATCGGTAACATCCCCTTCGATTTTTAACATTGGCATTGCATTTACCCGAATTGAATCAATCTGCTCTGCATCCGCAATCCAGTTCTTCTCATATGGAATCTGCTCTTCCACAACCTCACGATGCTGATATGCATACACGCCTACACATCCTGCAACAACACATACAATTACAAGAATAAGTCCTACACAAAATGGATATTTTTTTACAAATTTTTTCATAAGCATCCTCCCCAAACACTAATTTTTAAGAATTATTAATCCACTCTAATTTTGCTGACCTCCCCCCATTTTATTTCTAATAATTCTGTTTCTTTTCGCCTATATATATGGATTTAGTTTTATTTTAATATAAATACTATTTTTATACAATAATATTCTATTCCTATTTTTATGATATATAAAATGTACTGTTTCTACGAACTATATTTCTACTACTCCTTTTTACACTGTTGACAATAAAAATATTTTGATGCGGCATAACCAGCCACACTCCAGATTATAAGAAATCCCAGCAATAATACAATCAGAGTCCATTGCTGCACAAAACTCACCAAAAGAATCATAAGAACCATCAAAATAATTCCTACAACACCTGCGAACCGATTACTCTTTTTCCATGTTATATCATTATGCATACTGTATTTTGTACGCAGTCCGTACCAACGATTCTTCGGCGATAGTATCATACCAATGCTCGCACATAATAACATCGCAGAAAGAATCAGTATTGATAATTTTGCGCTATAATCAACCTGTTCTACATTCATGCATACCCGAATGATTGTATAGAAATAATACGCAAGCATAATCATCACATCAACAAACAAAATAACCGATGCCGTCTGAATGGTATTACGTCCTTCCAGATATTCTTGTGCTTTTTTCCCGGATTCCTTTTGTATGACTTTCGTAAAATGTCTCTCAATAAGTTCAAATAAAAGCGTTAATTTCACAAATATCCAAGGTGCATATAACATTCCAAATTGCGGTGTCACGCCGTTTATTCGTTTATGTACGTGAAAATCAACGGATAAAATATGTGGCAACACGAAATATGCACACTGTTTTATCTAATACTCTCCATAACTATCCAAATATATCCCTGCAAACTTCGCAATAATTCGACATTGCCGCTCTATTTCCTCATAATTCTCTACTGTCATGGGAACCGATGTCTGCAGGAACGCATTGAGCTTGTATTTTTTCAACACCTTTCTTTTCTTTGAGAATTTCGGTGCATCTGTATACTGATACAAATACGCAAATCCCTCCGCCCAGTCTATTTGTGCCTGTTCAAATGCTGCATCCATATCCCGAAAGATGGGATACCCTTCTGCATTTACACCAATGGCATATGACTCACCAAACTGTTCCCAATAATCGACAAGACTTTTATTTTCACAATTACCAACGACTTTTGCATATGTATTTTTATGTGTTGTATACAATATACATCCTATCATAAGACCTATCAGTATAACAAATATTCCTGCGCCATATCGATATTTTCTAGGAAACTTTTTCATCACAGATACCTCCCATTACAAGTTCAACCGTTCTAATCTTACTCCATCCACATCGCATCCAATTGAAACTGTGCATCCCTCATCGTAAACCATGCTACAAACGACTTTCGATTCTCATATCGAACACGTCCACTCTCACCAGTCCCCGGCAATACAAATATAACCTGAATCTTATAATCTCCCTGATACTCAATTACCATTGGCTTAAAATAAGAAGATGTTATATCATCAGGACTTTCTACATGAACCCCAGTCTCTTGTTCAAAATCATTCTGATTCCACTGCTGAAACTGCGCATAAATCTCTTGTTTCTGCTTGGCTGTAAATGTATTGCCTTCAAATAATGTAGTCATTGTCTGCTGCACAAAATCATAGACACATAGATTTCCAAAATGATTTCCAGTTCCTTTTCCCTGTGTATATGAAATTAGCAGTTCTTTCTGTCCATCTGCATCTATATCCAGCTCATAAAACTTTGTCATTGCCAGCGTTTCTAATGTCATCGTACTCCATTCAAGAATGGTATTATCTATCGTTCCAGATTCACTTTGATAATGTAAAATAACATTTCCATCTATCAATTCTAAGTGCGCCTTTGCCTGTCCATTCTCCAAATTCATCACAGTTCCATCAAGCTGTATCTTAGAACTTTCAAATAATTCACATGTATTGCCTATTCTCTCCTGTTTCCAAGGTGGTGTATCCACAGCAACGCCCGATGCAGCCTGTACTTCTTGCAAGGCAACATTTTCATGCGTTGTATTTTCTGTATTTGTTGTACTTGCAGACTGACACCCCACAATAAGTACAACACCTGCTAAAAATATTCCAATCCATACTCTTTTCATGGTTTCTCCTTTGTATTATAATGGCACGATTTAGAACGAATATTGCTCACAAATCAAATCTTACCATTATTTTATGTACGTACCTGCCTTTTGAAACAATGCTTCCAACGCATCTTTATCATAGTCAATCCGACACTTTTCATACTGAACAGAACTATCATTTCCATGTGCAAATACAATATGTACCGGTTCACTTCCCTGATTGTATCGGATGTCCATACAATAAGAATTATATGAGCTGTTATCCTCAAAAGGCTTCACCTGATACATCGGCACTTCTCTCAAATAATCCATAATCTCTGCAATCATCGCCTTATCGGTAACATCCCCTTCAATTTTTAACATTGGCATTGCATTTACCCGAATTGAATCAATCTGCTCTGCATCCGTAATCCAGTTTTTCTCATATGGAATCTGGTCTTCCACAACCTCACGATGCTGATATGCATACACGCCTACACATCCTGCAACAACACATACAATTACAAGAATAAGTCCTACACAAAATGGATATTTTTTTACAAATTTTTTCATAGGCATCCTCCCATCTATCATGAAAATCAGCTGCTCTTATCTATATATACGAAAATTTTGTCTATTTTGTTGAGTATTTACGATTTCTAAATGTCCTATAATGTATTCTTTGCTTTAGCTAATACTCTCCATAACTATTTAAATATATATCTACAAACTTCGCAATAATTCGACATTGCCGCTCTATTTCCTCATAATTCTCTACTGTCATGGGAACCGATGTCTGCAGGAACGCATTGAGCTTGTATTTTTTCAGCACCTTTCTTTTCTTCGAGAATTTCGGTGCATCTGTATACTGATACAAATACGCAAATCCCTCCGCCCAGTCTATTTGTGCCTGTTTAAATGCTGCATCCATATCCCGAAAGATGGGATACCCTTCTGCATTTACACCAATGGTATATTGTTCACCAAACTGTTCCCAATAATCGACAAGACTTTTATTTTCACAATTACCAACGACTTTGGAATAATCTATCTTTTTTTCTGCATATACTAGATATACTGCTGTAAATATCATAAAAATTACAATTACTAATATATTTCTATATCTTTTTTTCATTATATCTCCCTATATTGTTAACTAATATTTAAGGTCTTATAACAGCATATGTTGAATTTCCATCATATGTCTCCCACGAATTTGTGTCATCCGTTGCCCACGCAAGGTAATCACTCGTATGCTGAGCTACTAAATAATCGTAGTATCCATTTGTTAAATAGTTATCACTAGATACTATAAATGCACAATGATCCCATGAACCATCTTTAGTCATATCTAATGCAATGAAATCCCCCGCTTTTAAATATGCACTAAAATAATAATTGCTATGTGTTGTATACAAAGCTCCCCAATAATTAACAAATGCATTCGCATTAATCCATGCCTTAGAATGATGATGAACCCCCCATAAAATCTCTATTATGCCACCAATTAGATGTCTGAGATTTTCCTGTACTTTCTAATATTTGAGAAACAAAGTTTGTACAATCTGCATCAAAATAATCATAATCATAATTTCTACCATTTGCGTACTCACGTGCATAAGATATTCCTTTCCTTGCACTATCATCTATACTCATTAAAGAAAATTTATTAGATATTTTTGTTTTTTTGATATTATTATTATAACTACTGACCAATGGTGTATTATATGGAAGTAACAAAATTAAGTCCAAATCATTATTTAACTCTTTTAGCGGATTTGCCTCTATATAATTTATTATTTCTGTATTGCGTTCATCATCTTCATAAAAATCCATAAATGCTCTAAATAACTTTACATCATCATTTGAATTTCCATATTTTTCTAATTTATTGGAACTATTTAAATACTTATCTAATGTTTTTTTATAAACTTTCCAATTTGAGTCAGATAAATCTTCCAAATTATAATTTTCTTTTAATTCAGTTAATAACTCATCTTCAATTTCTTTAAACTTTTCTAAAGCTAATTCTGGATAATCAAACGTTGGATATAAATTATTTTGTTGGTTATTATTAATAATACTATATTTTATTGATATTTCCCCAATATCTTTTAATAACTCACTTTCAAATTCTATCCTTTCACTCCGTAATTCGAAATTTTCTTGTGTTTTTTCCATTGCTTTTAATAACACCGTATTTGCATTTACACTAATACATCCCATCATCACACATGTCATTGCTGCACACATTAACTTTCTTAATCTCATGTTCTTCTCCCTTCTTAAACGAATGGCTTCTATGCCACTCTAATCCCCATAAGTTCTTTTGTAATTACAATTTCTTAACATAGATTCTCTGCGCAGTATTTTTCTATGTTGATATATAAAACACAAAGAATTGTGAATTATATTCCATCTTAAATTAAATTTTTACTTTCCAGTTATCCATGTGTAAAAATCTTCCCACATTCCCATAATCGAATACTCCATATCTTCTCCCTCCTCATCATTTGCGAACCATACTTATTATTTACCACACCCTCTCCTTCGTATCAATGATAACTCCATAAGCGGTCAGTTAACTTGATAAACGGTTAATTTTTTTATAATACCTCTCTTCACATTCCACATGGTATCGTAATCTCTACTCTATATTTTTGATTTTCCGTCGTAATATCATATGTTCCATGCAATTTATGAACCGCTTCCTTTACATTCTGTATGCCATATCCATGTTTTCTTTGGTCAGCCTTCGTTGTATACCCTTCTTCATGCAACGGAATATCTCTAGGTTCAACAATACTATTTTCTACAAGAATTTTTAGAAAATACTGTCCCTGATGTACCTGAACCAACAACATGCGGTCTTGTGTCTGTGCCCTGGTTAATTCCTCGACTGCATTTTTGATAAGATTAGCATAAATCGTACACAAATCATAATCCTCTATGATATTCTCATCTTGAATCCGAATATCCAATTTCGTATGAATCGATGCATCTAATTCTTTTAAATAATGTTGGTTCATTGCATCAATCACTGTATTTCCGGAATTGAATTTTTTATCCCGAATGTCCTCGATGCTTTGCTCCAACTTATCCAGATAACGTGCAATTTCTGTATATTTTTCCTGAACAAGCAAGCCTCTGATACTAAGCAAATGATTGCTAAGATCATGCCGAAATTTTCTGGTATCCGCTTCTTTTTGAAGTAACTGCAAATAATACTCCTTCTGAAGCTGGTTATAATATTCCGATTTTTTAATAATCCTTTGTTTGTTCTATACGCATTCGACAATGCAAAGATTACAACGCACAAAATTCCCACAGCTGCATATGCCCATTGTGCAGTTCCACGCATTGTTTGAACGACATCGACATCATCAATATAATTTTTTGCATAATTCAATCCCGCTACTGTCATAAACATACTAATAATTACAATAACAGCTGCAATTCGTATAATTTGATTTGCCCAACGAACAATTGCTTCATCTATCCATTTTCTATGTTGCATATAGCATCGTATTACCAACAGCTCTAATATCAGCGTAATAAACGAACCTACATAAAACTGAAGATTTCCGACAACAGCATATGCCTGTCCTATTATCTGAATCACTGCCACTTCAATGACTTCATCAACCGCCGATATTGTCAGCTGCAAAAATATAATATCGCCCAATCCTCGATTCCATCTTGCATGTGTCAAAAGAATCACACATAATACATTTAACACAAATAACATACTATGTATCTTATAATCTTCTTTCAAATACATCCATATAGCAACTGCTGCGATGATATAAAATAAAATGTGTATTTTCTTTACATTTATTTCTTTATTTAAAATATACTTTGTTCCAAAAAATAGTTTTAAAAACTCCACTACTCCATAAATAATACTACTCATTTGTTCCCCTCATTACATAAAGTCAAATTCTACAAGCCTTTTTTGAAATAATTTCATCTGTCTGCGTGATATCTGATACATCTCATTTCGAAACATCAATTGATTTCCTTTGAAATTCTCAATATATCCCAAATTAACAATATTCTGTCTGTTAATCCTAACAAATCTTCGTTCATCTAATTCCTGCTCAATGATATGAAGTGCGCACTCTTTTCGAAATCTATTTTCCCCGACAATATATTCCGTATATCCATTGTACGCCGTTATCATTTCAATATCTTTTTGCGCTATTTCATATTTATTTCGTGCCAAATACACCGCAATGGTTGGTTCATTTTGTACAATCACGTCTGAGACCTCGATTGCTTCTGCAATCTCTTCCGCAACAAATGGCTTCGTAACAAAACGCAGTGCTTTAACCCGAAATGCATCTTTAAATCGCTCTACCTTCCCCGATGCAATAATAATTCTGCACGCCGGATTCTTCGCACAAATGTATTTTCCTACTTCGATTCCATCTATATCCGGCATCTCAATATCAAGAAAAACAATATCATACCCGAGACATCTATCCATCAGATTCTGCCCTGATTGATACAAATCTATGGTACATTCCTGATTTTTCTCTGCTACAATGTTCTGTATCATATGTTTTAGATAGACTCCGACATTATACTCATCATCACATATTCCAATCCGTATCATTTATCCCTTATGCCTCCCTATACTGCTGCCTGTCTACGTTTCATATTTGCTATTATATCCTTACTCGAAAACCCGCACTTCGTGCTTTTTCGCTACTTCGTAGCTTTGTTTTCTCGTTAATGGCTAAAAAAACAAATGCCACCTTCGGTGTCGCTTGTTTTTTCCTGCGCTCATTATATCATACTTATATGCAATTTAAATCATTTTTAGTAAAATAAAATCAAGATACAACGCAAATCCCCATTCATCTATTTCATAATTCTACGCAAATCCCCATTCGTTTACCCCATAATCCTACGCAAATCCCCATTCATTTAATATAACCCCTTGCTGAGGTTTATGTTGGTCGTTCTTTGAGATTCTTTCATAGCTGCGTTCCCAACGAAATTTATGTTTATTGGAACACAATTCGACATTTTCCATTTGCACGAAGTATGTATCCTGCAAAGCATTTTTATATTGTCGGAACGAGGTTTCCCATCATATAAAAACACCACCCAATCAACAATTCCTCTGCTTTCGGATTCCTTGTTTCTTAGGTGGTGTATATTTTAATCTATATCTACATGTTCAATCATTGCAATCAGCGTTTCTTTTTCGTTGAGTTTCGGATTCTCAATGACAATGTGTAGTAATTCATTTAACATTTTGCCAATCTGTGCGCCCTGTAAGCCATATTCCTTTAAGTCATTGCCTGTAATATCGAGTTCCTTAATCGTGAAACAGTCTCCACGCTGCAGAATCTCCTTGCTCATCTGCTCAATTCGCTCTAAATGGAGCTTCTTTGCAGACATGCTAAGTCCAAGAATCTCTTCCTGCGTACAGATTCTTGCATGCTCATGGGTGAACATCAATTGTAACATATCGATGCCGTATTTATGCAGAGCTTCTCTGACTGCCGGCTCATTTTCTGCGATAACATCCTTCTCATACGTAACGAGCTTCGTTACCGTATCAATCGTATAATTATCGAGCTTTAACGACTTGAGTGCATTCTTTGTCTCCTGTGGCTCTGCCATATTAAACAGTGCTGCATAGCGAAGCACCGATTGTTTCGGCGCATATTTTAACATCGTCAACGCATTTCTTGCATATTTACCTGTTAAAATATTATCAATACATGGCAGATTCACTGCAAACAGTCCACTTTCTGCAAATCGCTTCACATAAGATGGATTGTCCGATAACAGTGTCTTTACCAATTCTACCTGCACACGCTCCATACTGACCTGTGCAATATTTCCAGCAAGCGCAACCATTGCATCATACGTCTCCTGCTCAATTGCAAAGCCTAACTGTGCAGAGAAACGGATTGCGCGCATCATTCGAAGTGCATCTTCTAGAAATCGCTGCTTCGGATCTCCTACACAACGAATAATGCCCTGCTTCATATCCGATAAACCATCGAATTCATCTACAAACCCCTGCTTCTCATTATAAGCCATCGCATTGATTGTAAAATCCCTGCGCTGCAAATCGTCAACGAGCTTTCCTGAGAATTCCACAGATTCCGGATGTCTGCCATCCTTATATTCTCCATCAATTCGATATGTTGTAACCTCATATCCTGTGTGATGCAGCATAACTGTGACAGTTCCGTGCTGGATTCCTGTATCAATCGTTCGCTTAAAGAAGGACTTTACCTGTTCCGGTCTTGCAGAGGTGGTAATATCCCAGTCATCCGGGTTGCGTCCTAAGATGCTGTCTCTGATACATCCACCGACTGCAAATGCTTCATATCCATGTGATTCAATTGTCTGTATAATCTCTTTGACATCGTCTGGCAATGCAATCGTTATATCACTCATTAGTATGCCTTACCCCAATATACCATTTTCTTTGCCGGCTTACCGCAGCATACACATACGTCTGAGAGCTGTTCCTGTGCAAATGGCATACAACGTGATGTTGCTGTTGTCTCTTCCTTAATCTTATCTTCGCAAGCCTGATCGCCGCACCACATTGCCTTTACAAAACCTGGCTTATTTGCGATGATTTCCTTGAATTCATCATAATTTGTTGCAACATATGTATGTGCATCTCTATGTGTTCTTGCACGCTCTAACATTTCCTTCTGCATTGTATCAAGAATTTCTGGAAGTTTTGCTGCAAGTTCATCAATTGCAACTGTAATCTTCTCTCTTGTATCACGACGTACAACAACTGCCTGATTTGCCTGAATATCTCTAGGTCCCATTTCTACACGAACCGGAATACCACGCATCTCCTGCTCAGAGAACTTCCAGCCAGGGTTCTTGTCACTGTCATCTACCTTAACCTTCAAACCAGCCTTTACAAGCGTTTCCTTTACTTCATAAGCCTTATCTAATACGCCTTCCTTGTGCTGCATAACCGGGATAATATCCACCTGTGTTGGAGCAATTCTTGGTGGTAATACAAGACCGGAATCGTCACCGTGTACCATGATAATGGCACCAATCAGACGTGTTGTCATTCCCCATGATGTCTGGTGAACATACTTCAACTTATTATCCTTATCTGTGTACTGGATGCCAAATGCCTTTGCAAATCCATCTCCAAAATTGTGGCTTGTACCAGACTGTAATGCCTTACCATCGTGCATCAATGCTTCAATTGTGTAAGTCGCCTCTGCACCTGCGAACTTCTCCTTGTCTGTCTTACGTCCACGAACAACTGGCATTGCAAGGACTTCTTCACAGAAACCAGCATAGAGATTTAACATCTGCTGTGTTCTTTCTTCTGCTTCTTCTGCTGTTGCATGTGCTGTATGGCCTTCCTGCCATAAGAATTCTCTTGAACGAAGGAACGGTCTTGTCTCCTTTTCCCAACGTACAACAGAACACCACTGATTATATACCTTTGGCAAATCTCTGTAAGACTGAATCTCATCCTTATAGAAGTCACAGAATAATGTCTCAGATGTAGGTCTTACACAGAGCTTCTCCTGAAGCGGATTTAATCCACCTAATGTTACCCATGCAACTTCCGGTGCAAATCCTTCTACGTGATCCTTTTCTCTCTGTAAAAGACTCTCTGGAATGAACATTGGCATGTATACATTCTCAACACCTGTCTCTTTAAATCTGCGGTCAAGCTCATGCTGGATATTTTCCCAAATTGCATATCCTGCCGGCTTAAAAATCATACAGCCCTTTACGCTTGAATATCCCATCAATTCTGCTTTCTTTACAACGTCTGTATACCACTGTGCAAAGTCTACGTCCATTGATGTAATTGCTTCTACTAATTTCTTGTTATCTGCCATTTCTTTCTCCTTCTTAACCGCTACTGCGCTCCACCAACCAACGGCGGTACAACCCACATATCTCTTTGTATATGCAGACGAGCCTTTCGCTCCATAGCCTTTTTTGTTATACGTTCTCAAGTTTACCACGTTCCATACTTGTTTTCAAGTAACCGATGAGTGCTTTTATCAGAATAAATGATACCGGTCCTAAGATAAAACCAATCACTCCATACACAATGAATCCTGCAAAAATGACGACCAGCATGGTAAATGGTGCTATCCCTAACGAATCTCCCATACATTTCGACTCCATAATTTCCCGCACGAAGTACGTGATTAAATAGAGTGAAAATAAAATGGCTGCCTGTGTTACTTTATGTGTGAGCAACATTATAATCGCCCACGGAATCAGAACCGTTCCGGAACCAAAAATCGGAAGTGCATCGACCACGCCCGTTAGAATTCCAAACAACACCGCATAAGAATTTTTAAGCAGCACAAAACCTACAATACAGATTGCACTGTTAATCATTAGAATAATCCCCTGCACCTTAAAATAGACACAGATTAACTTCTTTAATTCTGCAAAAATAAGCTCCAATTCTTCTGAATAAATGCTTTTCTTCCGCCAAGAACGAATCGGCTCTAACAGATTTCCGAGATACACAACACACATCAGACACACGACAACCGTTCCGATTGCAAATAGTACTTTCCCTGCAATGGGAACGCTCCACTTTAACGCCGTATGAATGGTCGTTCCACTATCCGTTTTTACTTTTTCAATGAATACAGAAAACACGCGTTCCGCAAGATCCATACAACATCCTGCATGCAGTCCAAACCAGCCATCCATATCCAGACACACCTTCGCAGACATTTGACGTACCAGAATGAGATAATAGTCCAGATTCTGAACCAATTTTTTTAACTCACAGATTCCCGAAAAGAATAAATATCCCAACAGCCCGAAGCAGAGGATTGTTAATATTATCACAATTAAAATAGACGCACAGGTCATTTTTCCCCGAAAGATTCTTGCACACCGACACACCAACGGTTCAATTGCCAATGCAATCAGATATGCAATCATAAATGGTGCAACGAGAATAAAACAATATTTGAATATCAATATGATTCCACCTACGATTGCTGCACTCCATAATAATAAACGGATTCGATTCGGCAGTGTCCAATACTCAAATGTATTTGTATCAGAAAACTCCTGTGTTTGCGCTTCTTGTTTCTGATATTTAACTTGTTGTTTCTGTTTCGTTGATTTCTTATGCTGATTTGTTTCTTTTGGCATAACACACTCCATTCCCTAGCAATTTAACAATTGATGCAGCAATTTTTGTAACAATATGGGAAAATGTCATATCTTAATTTAAATTTTCATTTTCATATGTTACATATTGTATGTACATGCGTTATTATCCTTAGTATCTGAATTTGAACGTCATTTATACGTCAATATAACTGTCTATTATTTCCAATCTATTTTTTAACATTTTTATAGAGTAATTTGTCGTTTGTTACGCTTTGCTCCCTTTATTTCTATTTATAGAAACTTTTCTTATAAATCAACAAAAGCACCGGGAAAATTTCTTTTACAAGAATTCTCTCCGATGCTTTATCTGCTTTTTAATATTTACAAAATCATATACTCGAAAGCCCGCACTTTGTGCTTTCTTTAGCTACTTCGCAGCTTTGTTTTCTTGAACTACGCCTGTAACTTATCATGTCCACCCATGTATGGACGAAGGGCTTCTGGAATACGAACGCTTCCATCTGCCTGTAAGTTGTTCTCTAAGAATGCGATTAACATTCTAGGTGGTGCAACAACTGTATTATTTAATGTATGTGCAAAATATTTATTCTTGTTCTCATCCTGAACTCGAATCTTTAATCTTCTAGCCTGTGCATCTCCTAAGTTTGAACATGAACCAACTTCGAAATACTTCTTCTGTCTTGGTGACCATGCTTCTACGTCGATTGACTTTACCTTTAAGTCAGCTAAATCCCCTGAACAACACTCTAATGTACGAACAGGAATATCAAGTGAACGGAATAAATCTACTGTATTCTGCCATAACTTTTCAAACCACATCTTGCTCTCTTCCGGCTTACATACAACGATCATTTCCTGCTTCTCGAACTGGTGAATACGGTATACACCACGTTCTTCGATACCGTGTGCACCCTTTTCCTTTCTGAAGCAAGGTGAGTAGCTTGTAAGTGTCTTCGGAAGCTGATTTTCTGGCGTAATTGTATCAATGAACTTACCAATCATAGAATGTTCACTTGTTCCGATTAAATATAAGTCTTCGCCTTCAATCTTATACATCATGGCATCCATTTCTTCGAAACTCATAACACCGGTAACAACGTTACTACGAATCATGAATGGAGGTACGCAGTAAGTAAATCCTCTGTCAATCATGAAATCTCTCGCATATGAAATAACTGCTGAATGTAATCTGGCAATATCTCCCATTAAATAGTAGAAACCATTACCTGCAACCTTGCCGGCTGCATCTAAGTCAATCCCGTTAAATTTTGCCATAATATCTGTATGATATGGAACTTCAAAATCAGGAACAACCGGTTCACCAAACTTTTCGATTTCAACATTTTCACTGTCATCCTTACCGATTGGTACACTTGGATCAATGATGTTTGGAATCTTCATCATAATTTCAGTAACCTTCGCATTTAATTCTGTTTCCTGTGCTTCTAATTCCTTTAAGCGTTCTGCATTTGCATTTACCTGAGCCTTAACTTCTTCTGCTTCTTCCTTTTTGCCCTGCCCCATCAATGCACCAATCTGCTTAGAAAGTTTATTTCTGCTTGCTCTTAATTCATCTGCTTCTGTCTTTGCAGCTCTTGCTTTTTCATCTAATTCGATAACTTCATCCACCAATGGAAGTTTCTTGTCCTGAAATTTATTCTTAATATTCTGCTTTACAATATCCGGATTTTCTCTTACAAATTTTAAATCTAACATGTCTTCCTCCTAAATCTTACGCTATGATCATTTTGTATTCTAATCAGCGCACCTCTATATTATGCACCTTTTTAACTGAATTTTCCAGCAATTTATGATTATTTTTTAACAAAATACAAAATCTGGTCTTTTGATATTTTATACTGCTATTTATTATTTTACTTCTTTATCTTCGTACATGACATCATTCATTTTATCGCTCAATTGTACGTCACCAAGTCGTCCTGCAATTGCCTGCTGAAGTGCCTCTTCTTCCTCTGTTCCTAATTCAGATTCAGCCTTTCCATGTGTAATTTCTTTAATATACGCAAAACTTCCTGTGTTGCTATGCATTACATTCATAAGGTAACCATTATTCTGCTTATCTAACAAACACAATGCGAAACTAAGTTTTCCACCCATTTCATAATACGCATCATATTTTACAAGACCAATCTTTTGAAATGCATACTGCATTTTATCATAAATATCTTTAATTGCTTCTTTATGATTCAATGATGTTTCCTGTAATTGCTTGAAATCTTCTAAATTATCCTTAATTAACTGTTCTATTGATGTTCCTTCCGAACCTTCCATAAACGATTTATATTTTTTCTTCATTGATGAAGCCTTTGCAATTGCAATAATTGCCAAAATAATTGCGATTACTGTAATTCCGCATAACCCAAGCATGATATACAATGCTTCTACAGAAAACAGTCCAAAGAAGTTAATCTTCATATACATCTCCTTTTCCTTGTGTATTTTATAAAATGATATATTTTTAACGATTTCATTCACTGTCTGGTACGCTTTAACAAATCATAAATGCGTTCCAATTCTTCTTTTGAATAATATTCGATTTCTATTTTTCCTTTGTCGTTATTTTTATTCTTAATAACAACCTTTGTTCCCATTATCTGATTGAATTTTTCTTCCAAATCACGATAAATAAAATCATTTTCCGGAAGTTTCTTTGGTTCTTTTGCAGGTTTGTTTAATTCCTTCATCAAACGCTCTGTCTCTCGTACACTGAGCTGTTCATCAAAGATTTTCATTGCAATTTCATATTGTGTATCCGCATCTTCGATTCCAATAATCGTTCTGGCATGTCCGTTGCTTAACTTTCCTTCCATAACCATATCCTGTACACGTTCGTCCAACTTTAATAAACGTAATGAATTTGTAATGGCTGCTCTAGATTTTGCCACACGTTCTGCAACTTCATCCTGCTTTAATTTATAATCTGCAATCAAACGCTGATATGCTCTTGCTTCTTCAATTGGATTCAAATCTTCTCGCTGAATGTTTTCAATCAATGCAATTTCCATTGCTTCCTGTGTTGTGTATTCTTTGATTACAACCGGAACTTCCTTTACACCTGCTAATTTGGCAGCTCTCCATCGGCGTTCCCCTGCGATAATTTCATAATATTTATCTTTTTTCTGAACCAATAATGGCTGTAACACACCATACTGTTTGATTGACTCTGATAATTCAATCAACGCATCTTCATCAAATGCCTTACGAGGCTGCTCCCTATTTGGCTCAATCAGTGCCAAACGAACCATTGTTTCTGCCGGTTCTTTTACAATAACTTCTTTCACAACCTCTTTTACAACAACATCCTGCTGTACATTATCCTCTGGAATCAAGGCATCTAATCCTTTGCCAAGGCCTTTTCCCAATCCTTTCCCCAAACCTTTCGAGGATTTATTATTCTTTTTACCTGTTGGTTTACTCATATCTAGTCTCACTTTCTGATATACAATTATACTTTGTCTTTTTGTACTTGCTATTATTTATTATTATATTCATTAACAATTTGCGAATAACCGTTGATTTTCATTTAATATATATTCATCTAACAACATATGTATTTATCTAGCCTGCATTACTTATTTCTTGCGATGAATCACTTCTTCTGCTAACAATCTGTAGCTTTCTGCACCACTCGACTTACTGTCATAAATATTAATTGGTAATCCATGGCTCGGTGCTTCTGCCAACCGAATATTTCTAGGAATTATTGTCTTATAGATTGGCTGTTTCAAATTATCTTTTACATTTTCCACAACCTGCAATGACAGATTTGTTCTGGAATCATACATCGTAAATACGACTCCTTCTAATTCCAATTTTGGATTCAACTTTTTCTTTACCAAATTAATTGTATGAATCAACTGTGTAAGTCCTTCCAATGCATAATATTCACACTGAATTGGTACAATTACGGTATTTGAAGCTGTCATAGCATTGACAGTCAACATACTAAGCGATGGTGGACAATCTAAGATGATAAAATCATACTTATTTTTAATTTGTGCCAAACTGTTTTTCAGAACATATTCTCTGTCCTCTACTCCAATTAGCTCAATTTCTGCTCCTGCCAGATTCACATTTGAAGGAATAATATCCAAATTTTCAAACGCTTCTTTTACAATTGCCTCTTTAATGCCGATTTCTCTTAAAATCACTTCATAAATGGTATTTTCTGCACTATCTTTATCGATTCCAAGTCCACTTGTTGTATTTCCCTGTGGATCCATATCGATTACAAGTACCTTTTTCCCTGCTTCTGCCAGACATGCCGACAAATTAATTGCTGTCGTTGTTTTACCAACGCCCCCTTTTTGATTGGCAACCGATATAATTCTTCCCATATCATTCCTCTTTTCATTGCATTTACTAACTTTTAAAATGTTTCACGTGAAACATTTATATAAATTGCAAAACTCATTATAGCATTAATTTTTTTCGTATTCCATATGATTATGATATTTTTTCATATTTTCTATAAAAAACAGAACGTTTCACGTGAAACATTTCGTACAAATTTCGAACTAACAAGCAGTACAACTTTATGCCCATTCGACGCTGCAAGTCATCACACAAGCCTCACAATCATCCGCCAAAGATGAATGGGGACTTTTCCTGTATATCTCAGAATGTAAATAGTCGTTAAATATTTCACATATATATATTCGATTGAAAACATATATTATGTAAATTATATACTTTTATGAGCAGCAAACAACACATCGAAACCGCAATCAATTACTTTCGTTAAAGATACCACTACGAAATCCCACAAACTAGAATCTACATTCCTATTACTCTCCCTTTTTCAATCAGATCATCTTCCGTAATCTCCCGAATCACTTTACATGGGTTTCCTGCTGCCACTACATTATCCGGAATATCTTTTGTTACCACAGAACCCCCACCTATAATAGAGCTATTCCCAATATGAACGCCTCCACATACCGTTACATTTGCACCAATCCATACTTTTTCCCCTATCGTAACAGGCTTCGAATAGCCGATGCCTTCTGCACGTTGTATCGGATGTATTGCATGGCCTGCACAGGCTATACATGTTCCAGGTCCGATAAATGTACCTGCTCCTATATCAACTGGTGATGTATCAAGAATTACGCAATTGTAATTAATAAATGTCAATCCATGCGTATGAATATTAAATCCATAATCACAATGAAAATCCGGTTCAATAAACGTAAGCTCATGACAAGTTCCAAATAACTTTTTCAATATTTTCTTTCTCTTTTCATCTTCCATTGGTGATGTCTGATTATATTCGTAGCACAACATTTTAGCTTTTTTCTGGTCTTCTGTTGGCATAATCTTATGCTCTGAATAATATGTTTCATTTTTCTTCATGATTTCAAGAATATCTGTCTTATTTTCCATTTATTTAATCCTTTCATAGTTTTCACAGTCATTTAAGCCATCAATAAAACACTCTTTATTGAATCAAATAAATGATTGTCAATATAACCCATATTTATATTTGTGATATATGCACATTATATTACATTTATAAGTTTCTCTGTATTATAAACAAAAAAATTTATAAAATTATAATTTTCTGCACATTAACTATAATATTCTTTTATGTTTCACGTGAAACATAAAAGAGGCAGAAGAAACATAATTATTTCTTCTACCTCTATCCACTTTACATATAGTTGGTTCTATTATTTAATTTTCACTAAATTATTCTTAATTGCAAATACTGCTGCCTGCGTTCTATCAGATACCATAATTTTTTTAAAGATATTTGACACATGATTCTTTACTGTTCTCTCACTGATATTTAATGTAGAAGCAATTTCTTTATTAAACATTCCGCTGGCAAGTAACTTCAACACTTCTATTTCTCTCTTTGTTAAATCATTAATCTTCTCTTTCATTACATCTCGTTCTGCTAAGTTTGCATTTAGAAGATTTGTCAGAGACGGCTCTATATATGTCTCACCGGAATATACCGATTCGATTGCTGTAATTAATGTCTGCGAATCCGAATCCTTTAAAATATATCCGTTGCAGCCATTATCAATCGCCTGAACCAAATACTCAATCTCTTTATGAATTGTAAGAAAGATTACCTTATTCTCCATATTCTGTTCTCTCATAATACTGAGTACCTTCAAGCCATCTAAATTTGGCATATTAATATCTAATAAAACAATATCCGGATTTAATTTATTAACCAAATTTAAACATTCATATCCATCTCCTGCTTCACCAATTACTTCAATCTGGTCACTCAATTCCAATAACTGCTTCAATCCCTCTCGTACCATCAAATGGTCATCTGCCAAAATCACTTTAATTGCCATAATTTCCCCTACCTTTTTATCTACTTTGTTTCACAACACTTTGGAATCGGAATTTCTATACGATATTCAATTCCTTTTCCCAGATTTTGGATTGTAAGCTTTCCATGCAACAAATGTACACGCTCCCTCATAATCTGTAATCCAAATCCCGTATTGTTATTTCTTACTTTGGTTAAAGACTGATAATCATATCCTACACCATCATCCGATTGAATCAATTCAATATGATTCTCTCCTATCCGAATCTGAATCGTTATCGTTGTTCCTTTCGAATGTTTAATAGAATTACTACATAATTCCTGTATAATTCGTAATAAAACATTGACAATGGATGAATTCAATTCTGTTCTCTTACTTGAGTAATCATATTCTACAATCATATCTGTAGATGCCTTAATTCTCTCTATCAAATCATAAAAAACAGATTCCAATCCTAAATCATCTGTCGCCATTGGATGTAAATTATAAATAACATTTCTTAATTCATTGATACAATTACGAATCATCGTATCCTGTGCTGATAACTCTAACTTTGCACGGTTGTAATCCGTATCAATTATCTTTTTGATAAATTCATTCTTATACATTACCGCTGTAAGGTTCTGTATAATAGAATCATGAATATCCCTCGCTATTCTCTGACGCTCCACCTCAACAGAATGAATCATATCATAACTGGTATATTCATACCAGCAATCTTTATGCATGCCTGAGAGCAATGACTGAAGTTCCTGTATCTTCGTATTTAATTCCTGTACTTTTTGTTCCAGTACAGTCTTTTCCTGCTGCTTCTCCTCTAACTCACTCTGAAGTCGTCCCACTTCCATCTCTTCAAATCCTTTTGTGGAATTTTCAGATTGAAATATGCGTTCAGAATGATTCATCATACCTTCAATACGCCCAATTGCTTCACTTTCGCTTGCAATTTCACAATCTAATTGACGAATATGCTCTTTAAATACATCAGACTTTGTTTTTAATTGTGTAATTTCCTTTTGTAAATACTCATGAATTTTATTCATATTTCTCCTATATAATATATATTATAATTATATATTAATTACTACAACTTATAACATATATTACTCTATTTTCAAAGAGAAGTCAAAGAACATTGATACTTTTTCCAATATCAGTTATAATGTAACATATCGGAAGAAAATCAAGCGGCTGCGCAGCAGACATTTGATTTTATCCGATATGTTAGCGAACAAATAGATTGTTAATTCGTTAGAATTTACAATCAATAACGTGCGACAGCACGTATTTGTGAGCCTTTCTCGGAACAAATCAAGCGGCTGCGCAGCAGACATTTTACGCGTACAACGAGCCAAGCGAGCATATTTATATGCTCATTTGGCGACTGTCGCGATATCAAGAAAATGCAATTTTCTTGATTTTATCCGATATGTTAGCGAACAAATGGATTGTTAATTCGTTAGAATTTACAATCTGTAACAAAATTAAGATTGGAGTTTGCGTATGAATAAATGGTCAAAAATTGGTATTACAGCAAGCATGGGGGCATGTGTTATATCATCCATTCATCTTGTAAATAATTTTATTTTTAGAATGTCTACAATTAATCATGTCACTCTGAATCCAAAAGAAGAATTTTTCAATTGGAAGTTTGGAAAAATCGCATATACTGTAACCGGAAGTGGAAGTCCTCTGCTTTTGTTACATGATTTAGATGCCGCAAGTTCTTCTTACGAATGGTCAAAATCCATTGATTTATTAAGTAAAGACCATACTGTATATGCAATCGATTTATTAGGCTGCGGTCACTCTGACAAGCCCAATATTACCTATACAACCTATATGTATACACAGTTATTAAATGATTTTATTATAAATATCATTCATAAAAAGACTTCTATTATTGCAACTGGTACTACTGCACCGATAGCATTGATGACTGCCTACAACAATTCCTATCTGGTAGACCGTCTGATTTTTGTTAATCCAATCAGCGTTTCGAGTGCATTAAACAGTCCATCCAGACGCAATATATTCCAACATCATTTTATGAATGTTCCGGTTGTCGGAACACTGCTATATAATATCTGTATGAGCCGCCACAATATACACAAGGCTTTTACGGCAGATTATTTTGACAACGCAACTGTTTCCGTACAGTCTGCAGTTAATGCTTACCATGAAAATGCACATTTAAGCGGTGCATCTTCTAAGTTCCTGTATTCCAGTGTAAAAGGACATTACACAACTGCTTCGATTGCACGTGCCATCAGCCAGTTAGATAACTGTATTTATATTATCTCTGGTGAAAAAGAGCCAAATACAGCGCATATTCATGCAGAATATACCGAATTAAACCCAGCGATTGAAACAGCCACTATCCGCTATACAAAGCATTTGCCACAGTTAGAACAGCCTCGTGATTTTGTGCGCTTAGTTCGCTTATTTTTATCATAAATATAACTTATTCAGAACCTAGCGATTTCTATGAAAATTCGGGTGTTAAAATACCACTTTTATTTATGCGGTATTTTAACACCCGAATTTTCATCTTTATTTTTTACTTTCCTATTTTAATGGCTCTTTTCCCGGAAGTCCTGCTTTTCTCGGATACTTTTTCGGTGTATTTTTAACCTTTTTAATGAAAATAAAAGAACGTTCAATATCCGTATCCGGCAGTGTAATATGCTCTACATCGACAATCGTTCCACCCAACTTTTCAATTGCAGATGTCGCTTCCTGCAACTCCTCTTCTATCACTCCCGATTTGTATGCAACAAAATAACCGCCTACTGCAACAAATGGCAGACAATATTCGGATAATGTCGCAAGATTGGCAACCGCACGGGATACCGCACATGTAAACTGCTCTCTGTATGCACCGTTTCTAGCTCCCTCTTCTGCACGCGCATGAACCGTTTCAATCCCTTGTAATCCCAACTGGTCAATCACTTCATTTAAGAATTTCACTCGCTTATTTAAGGAATCTAACAATAATACTTCTGCTGCCGGAAATGCGATTTTTAACGGAATTCCCGGAAATCCTGCACCTGTTCCTACATCTATGATTTTCATTGTTTCCGGCAAAAATTCCATTTCCGTTAT
This sequence comes from Lachnospira sp. UBA4346, assembly GCA_002394205.1. Taxonomy (GTDB): domain Bacteria; phylum Bacillota; class Clostridia; order Lachnospirales; family Lachnospiraceae; genus Lachnospira. Next base: position 45,055 of record DGTC01000046.1, read on the forward strand.
CAGGTTCTTCTGTCTGCACGCATTTATTGCATACTGAATCGCAAGACTGTCTGCAAAATGCTTAATTTGTACTTCTTCATACTCTGTAATCCCTGTCAGGTTCATAAATGAATTCCATTCAACAAGAATTTCATAGTACTTGTCAAACTGTTCAAACTGTTGCTCATTGATTTGAATGTCTAATTTATTTAAATATTCCTGAAATGCTTTTTTATCCATATTTCCTCACTCTTTTGCAATTATGCAGCAAAAGTCATTTTATTTTCTATAGAACTGTTCCATGTATACAAGCAACACAGAAATATCTGCCGGAGATACTCCGGAGATTCTAGATGCCTGTCCAATGGAATGTGGTGCAAATTTTTCTAATTTCTGCATGGCTTCCTTACGAAGTCCGTTAATATCACTATATTTGATTTCTGCCGGAATCACTTTATTTTCTAACTTCTTGAAATGCTCAACCTGACGCATCTGACGCTCAATATAACCCTGATATTTCAAATTGATATTTACCTGTTCCTGAATATCTTCCCGTAAATCCGGACGATGCGGATCAATTGGCGCAAGTGCCTGATATGTCAGCTCCGGTCTGCGTACCAATTCTGCAAGTGTCGCACCTGTTTTCAACGGTGTACTGCCATATTTTGCAAGCAATTCCTGTACCTTGTCATTTGTTCCAATATTTAAGGCTTCTACACGTTCTAATTCTTCTTGAATCAAACGCTCTTTTTCAATCACACCATTCATTCGTTCTTCATCAATCAAACCAACTTCATAGCCTCTCTTTGTTAAACGAAGATCTGCATTATCCTGTCTTAACAACAAACGGTATTCCGCTCTGGAAGTCATCATTCTATACGGTTCTGTCGATTCCTTTGTTACAAGATCGTCTATTAACACACCGATGTAACTTTCTGAACGATCTAAAATCATCGGCTCTCTTCCCTGCACATACATCGCCGCATTGATACCTGCAACAATTCCCTGCGCTGCTGCTTCTTCATATCCGGAACTTCCGTTGAACTGTCCGCCTGCAAACAATCCCTTAATTTTCTTGAATTCCAGAGAGGATTTTAACTGAATTGCACTGATACAGTCATATTCAATCGCATATGCATTTCGAACAATACGAACATGCTCAAGTCCGGGAACTGTCTTATACATCGCATACTGTACATCTTCCGGCATGGAACTTGACATACCGCCTAAATACATTTCGTTTGTATACAATCCTTCCGGTTCAATAAACACCTGATGTCTGTCTCTGTCTGCGAATTTTACCACCTTATCCTCAATAGACGGACAGTATCTTGGTCCTGTAGAATGAATTACCCCTGCATACAACGGTGAACGGTCAAGATTATCACGAATAATCTTATGCGTTTCTTCATTGGTATATGTAAGCCAGCATGAAATCTGTTCCTTCTGTACATCTTCCGGATTCGTTGTAAATGAAAATGGCACGACCTTTTCATCACCGAACTGCTCTGTCATTTTTGAGAAATCAATCGAACGCTTATCGACACGTGCCGGTGTACCTGTCTTAAAACGACGAATTTCAATGCCATTTTTCATTAAAGAATCTGTTAAATGTGTCGCTGCCTGTAGCCCATTTGGTCCTGTTTCATAGCTTGTATCACCATAGATGCAACGTGCTTTTAAATACACTCCGGTACATAATACAACTGCCTTTGCATGATATACAGCACCTGAAAATGTCTTGACACCGCGAATTACGCCATCCTCTACAATAATTTCTGACACTTCTGCCTGTCTCACCAGCAGATGCTCTGTATTTTCCATTACACGACGCATTCTTCTGCTGTAATCCGATTTATCTGCCTGTGCACGAAGCGAATGTACCGCCGGTCCTTTCGAACTGTTTAACATCTTCGACTGAATAAATGTTGCATCAATATTTTTGCCCATCTCTCCGCCTAATGCATCAATTTCTCGAACAAGATGTCCTTTCGAACTGCCTCCAATATTTGGATTACACGGCATCATTGCAATACTATCGTTACTTACGGTAAAACAAATGGTTTCTAAGCCTAATCTTGCACATGCAAGTGCTGCTTCACAACCTGCATGTCCTGCACCAACAACAACCACATCATATTCTTCACATATATTTGGCATTTTCTTCTCCATTCTCATATATTCTGATTTGTTATATACAAAATTTAATTATTTCATTTACTTTCCCATACAAAATTTTGCAAAAATCTCATCCGCTAAGTCGTCTTCTACTTCTTCTCCAATAATAAATCCAAGTTTTTCATAAGCTCCCATCAGATCAATTGTCAGGAAATCTTCGCTCATTCCTGCTTCGATTCCATCCTGTACAAGTTTCAGACTCTCTAATGCATCCTTTAGCAGGCTCTTATGTCTTGCATTGGTAACATAAATCTCTTCATTAAACTGAATATTTCCATGGAAAAACATATCTTTTACGCATGTTTCTAACGCTTCTAATCCCGTTTCTTCTTTTGCTGAAATCTGCAAAACCGGACAATCAATCTTCTGTTTGATATCCTCTTTTGTAAGAACCGCCTGCATATCCGACTTATTTAATAAAACTATGACATTTTTTTCACGAATTAAGTCTAAGATTTCTTCATCATTTTGATCCATCTTTCTCGTTGCATCTACTACAAAAACGACTAATTCCGCATCTTTGGCATATTTTTTTGCTTTTTCTACGCCAATGCTTTCCACATAATCATCTGTTTTTCGAATTCCAGCAGTGTCAACAATATTTAATAACACACCGCCCATGTTAATTTGTTCTTCCAAAACATCTCTTGTCGTTCCTTCAATATCCGTAACAATGGCACGTTCTTCTTTTGCAAGTGCATTTAACAGGCTGGACTTTCCTGCATTGGTCTTTCCTAAAATAACCGTCTGGATACCATCCTTCATAATTCGGCCGTTATCCGCACTTTTTAATAAGTTATCCACGCTATCCACACACTTATCCACATTTATCCCCAGTTTGTTCACAAAGTTATCCAACGAGATATGTTCCGGATCATCTAACGCCGCTTCAATAAACGCTATATCCTCTATCAATATTGCACGAAGTTCTTTGATTTTGGCTGATAATTTTCCATCCAACTGTCCAACGGACGCTTTTAATGCATATTCATTTTTCGAATTAATCACATCAATAACAGCTTCTGCCTGCGACAAATCAATTCTGCCATTTAGAAATGCTCTCTTTGTAAATTCACCCGGCTCTGCAAGTCTGGCACCCGCATCTAACAGTGTCTCAAGCACCTTTTTCGTTACTAAGATACCACCGTGACAGTCAATCTCTACAATATCTTCTCTTGTATACGTATTAGGTGCCTTCATAAGAACTGCTAATACTTCATCCACGACATCATTTTCATTTTTTACGACACCATAATGCACCGTATGACTTTGACTTTCTGACAGACTTTTTTTATTCTTTGCCACAAATACGCGGTCTGCAATCGCAATCGCATCCGGTCCACTCATTCTTACAATACTGATTCCGCCACTGCTCATTGTGCTTGTAGATATCGCAACAATCGTATCTTTCATAACCTATATCTACCCTTTCTGTGATAACTATAAATGTGTAAAAGGATTGCCGCAAATATTCTTACAGCAATCCTGTTCCATCTTTACGATTTCCTATTCTTCTGCATATTGTGCAGAATATTTTTTACATATGTTTTATGCGTTATTATTTATTCTCATTTCTTTCCTTATCAAGGTAAATAACAACATGACGCATTGGTTCTTCCCCTTCGCTTCTTGTTGAAACATACTTATCTGACTGTAATGCAGCATGAATAATACGTCTCTCATATGGATTCATTGGTTCAAGCGAAACCGGACGTTTGCTTCTCTTTACTCTGTATGCAATATTCTTTGCAAGAGATTCAAGTGTCTCTTTTCTTCTGCTTCTATAATTTTCTGTATCTACCTTAACACGTACATACTTTTCTTTTCCCTTATTGACTACAAGGCTTGTCAAATACTGGATAGAATCTAATGTCTGTCCTCTCTTACCAATGAGAACACCCATATTATCTCCTGATAATTCAATTTCAACGCAGTCATCTTTCTCATTAAAATGGATATCTACCTTTACATCCATTGCCATTGCACCAAACATATCTGACAAAAATGTACGGATTCTTCTTTCGATTTCCTCCTTTGACAGACTCTCTGCCTTTGCAACAACTTCTTCTTTTACTTCTTCCTGCGCTTCTTCTTTTTCAACTGTTTCGCTGACCGTTTCTTCAGCAACTTCTTCTAATTTCTTCGCTGCTGATGCAATAATTGGATCTTCCTTCTTGTCATCTACAACAATTTTTTCTTCCTTTTTGCGTGCCTTAATCACTGCTGCCTTTGCACCAAAACCTAAGAAACCTGAACTTCCTTTTTCAATAACGTCATATTCAATATTATCACTTGATGTTCCCAACTTTACCATTGCATTTGTAAGGGCTTCCTCAACTGTTTTTCCGGTAACTTCAATATAATCCATGATTAACCTCTTTCTAGTAGCCAATGTTACTACTTCTTATTCTTTTCGTTCTTTTCATTATACTTTGATACCATTCCTGCCTTTTCTGCAAGACTTCCTGGTTTCGCAGATTTATAATAATTTGTTGACTCTAAGATTTCTTTCATCTTTTTGTCATTTGCTTCCTTCTTTGCCTGAAGGCTGTCAATTCTCTGCTTATTCTTTTCTGCCTGATCAATCTTTTTTGTATTTACCGTTGCTGCCTTTGTAATTTTTTCCGGTGGAAGTCCCTTCTTTGCACGTTTTTTATTGGCACGTTCCACATTTTTTGCAATAATCGCATCTACGCCTATCTTATCATAATAACGGTTCACTAACAACTGCATAATTGTCTGAATTACGGCTGTTGCAATCCAGTATACACCAAGACCTGCCGGTACTGAAAATGCGATAAATGCAGACATCAATGGCATGAATAATGTCATCATCTTCATAGAAGCTGCTGCCGGATTATCATCATCCATTTGTGCTGACTGATTGCCCTGTGATACCTTAACACTGATAAACTGTGTCAGACCTGCAAGAATCGGAATCAATACTGCAATTGATAATCCTAACTGCGGATTCTGTGATACATTTACTGTAAGGAATGTGTTCATCTCTGTAATCTTTGTCTGATTGTCTGAAATAACCTGTGCAAATGCCGGAAATGCATCACGTAACTGTGCCCACTGGTCTGCTGTAAATGCGTTCATTGCCTTAATGGCTGCATCCGTATTATTCCAGTCAATCCCTGATGCAATCGCATTCATCTTATCTGCATATCCTGCATCGCTCATAATTCCGCCATTGGTACCGTTTAAAATTGCAAGCAACAGGTTCTTTAACTGTCCGACATACATTGGAATCTGCTGAATAACCCGATACAATGCCATAAGAATTGGGAACTGGATTAACATCTGTATACATCCACCCATCTGTGAAGTACCGTATTTTTCATATACAGCCTTCGTTTCTTCCTGCATTTTTACCATTGCAGCCTGATCATTTCTTTTGTCTTTATATTTCTTCTGAATTGCCTGTACTTCCGGTGTGATGATTGAATTTAATTTCATCATCTTTGACTGCTTAATCGTCAGTGGCATCATTAAAATCTTAATTAATAATGTAAAAACAATAATTGCAATTGCAATATTACCAAGGCCAATTGCATATAATCCGTTAAATAATATGTCAAGGATTTCTCCTAATACCCATGCAATTGGCTGTATAATTGTGTCATAAATTCCCAATCTGCTACCTCCATCCTAGATGTAATCTATTATTTTTTCTTCATCTTCATTCCTTTGAAAGGAACCGGATCATATCCGCCTTTTGAAAATGGATTACACCTTAATATCCGTTTCAATGCCATAAACCCGCCTCTGAATGTACCATAACGCTCAATTGCCTCAATCGCATACTGAGAACAGGTTGGATAAAAATTACAATAACTTCTCCCTTTATACGGTGAAATCGCCTTTTGATAGAACTTTACCAGACGAATCATTGCTTTCTTTATCATATTTCTTCTCCATATTTCCTGCTGCATAGATATGATGCAGCTTAAATAAGTGAATCATAGCACTCTCTGTTTCAAAATAATTCTTTCCTTTTAGATTCTCACGTGCAATTACTACAACATCTAATCCTCCGCGAATATCCTGCGTATGCAGACGAAATGCTTCTCGAATTAAACGTGCCAATCTGTGTCGGACAATACTATTCCCGACTTTTTTACTCACAGATACGCCAAGTTTTAATGTATCCGTTCCATTCTCTCTGATATACATAATAAGATATTTGTTTGCAAACGATTTCTTCCTATTATATACATTTCTAAAATCCCGATTTGTTTTTAATGTTTCAAAATTATCATATTTCATAATTGCCCACCAAAATTTCTATAAATCTAAAATAGGCAGATGAATGTGTACATCCATCTGCCTATTCTTTAATAAAAACTAAGCTGAAAGACTCTTTCTTCCCTTAGCTCTTCTTGCTGCTAAAACTTTTCTTCCACCTGGAGTACTCATTCTTGCTCTGAATCCATGAACCTTAGATCTCTGTCTTGTCTTAGGCTGAAATGTCATTTTACCCTTATGCATTCTCTACACCTCCTTATATTTACCACTTGTGACTGCTAAAAAGCTGCCACTACCATTTCTAGTATATATGGCAGGAATATTTTATCAATTCAAAATTTAAAACATCGCTTTATATTATATGCATAAATTCCCAAGAAGTCAAGCAAAAAGCATTCGACTTTCTATAATTTCTTTATTTTTGATGATTGTCTCTTGCTGTTTTTAAGAATCGGCGTTTTCATTATTCACTGCTTCCTGTTGATAAACACGTATTCAACCATTTTTAAAAAAGTTATCCACATTTTGTTGATAATATGTTGATAACAGTTTATAATTACGGGGATAATTCACAAAATCTGTACAAAATCCCTTATTTTCCCCTGTAGATTCTGTTTATAACTTAACAACATTATTGTGAATTACTTGATAATTTGTTTTTTCTGTTATATTATTATACTATGCGTTATTATGAAATGGGAGTTTATGCACATTTTCCACAACTTCCACTATTATGACAGCCAGAAAGGGCTTATATTATGGACGAATTAAAAAATAAATGGGATCTCATTTTAGAAACCTTTAAAAATGACTATGACATTCAGGCGGCATCCTTTCAGACCTGGATTCAACCATTACAGCTTTATTCATTAGAAGAAGATACGATTACGCTACTTGTTCCTGAACAGAATGTTTCGTTTCTTTCTGTAATTGAATCAAAATATTTAAAGATGCTCAAAGTTGCCATTGGCGATGTAATGCACCATGAATATGATGTAAAACTGATTTCTGCCAAAGAAAAACAGGAAGCAGAAATCAAACGCGAAGCATCTTCTCCGGCCAAAATGAAGGTTTTACAGAATTTAAATCCAAATTATACATTTGATACTTTCGTTGTCGGAAATAATAATAATCTTGCACATGCTGCATCATTAGCCGTTGCTGAGGCTCCTGGTCGTGTATACAATCCACTCTTCATCTACGGAGGTGTTGGACTTGGCAAAACGCACTTAATGCAGGCGATTGCACATTTTATTATTTCAACAGATCCGTCACTGAAGGTTCTTTATGTAACATCTGAAACTTTTACAAATGAATTGATTGATTCCGTGAAGAATCAGAAGAACTCTGAATTCCGTGAGAAATACCGTAATATCGACGTGCTTCTGATTGATGATATTCAGTTTATCATCGGTAAGGAATCTACACAGGAAGAATTTTTCCATACCTTTAATGCGCTTTATCAGGACAGCAAGCAGATTATTCTTACTTCTGATAAGCCGCCAAAAGAAATGGAAACTTTAACAGAACGTCTTCGTACGCGATTTGAAATGGGACTTTCCGTTGACATTCAGATTCCTACCTACGAAACCAAAATGGCTATTCTAAATAGGAAGGCGGAACTTGGCGGATTTGATATTCCTTATGATGTCCGCGATTACGTTGCCAACAATATTAAATCCAGCATCCGTGAGCTTGAAGGTGCTTTAACCAAATTAAATGCATTTTCTACACTGACACATGCTCCGATTACACTGGATTTTGCGAAAGATGTCTTAAAAGACCTCATATCACCTGATGTGAAAAAGGAAGTAACACCGGAACTGATTATTGAAATCGTTGCAGATCATTTCGGCATCACACCGGAAGATATTCTTTCCAAAAAGCGAAGCTCTAATATTGTAGAACCTCGCCAGATTATTATGTATCTTTGTCGTCAGATGACTACAACCCCACTGTCTGAAATCGGCAAGATTCTTGGCGGTCGTGACCATTCAACCGTCATTCATGGCTACGAGAAAATCAAAGAAGAAGTATTAAGTAATGAAGCAACAAAAAACACTGTGGATATTCTAATTAAAAAGATTAATCCTTCTTAAAAGTTATCCACATCGTTATGTGTTTTTTACGTTTATTGCATGTGGTCAGCCTGTGAATTTGCGTCTTGTTATAAACAGTTGCATTTTTGCAACTTTTTTATCTGTTTGTTTTATCCCTAAACTATGAACAGGTTACTAAGATGCTTTTCACGGACTTGTCCATACCCTTTTTCCTGCGGTTTTACTGGGCTTGTACCACATATAAACTTATTCACACCCCCTACTACTACTACTACGGATTTTTATTTATATTTATTTGATTCATTTTTTCTCTATTTTTCTTTGAAAGGAGTTTTACACATTATGAAACTGATTTTTACGAAAAGCGATTTAACCAAAGCTGTTAATATTGTTATGAAGGCTGTTCCTTCTAAAACAACAATGAGTATCTTAGAATGTATTCTGATTGATGCGACAACCAATGAAATTAAATTTACAGCCAATGATATGGAATTGGGTATTGAAACAAAGGTTGCCGGTGAAATTGTTTCAAAGGGTCAGATTGCCATTGATGCAAAGTTGTTTTCTGAAATTGTTCGTAAATTACCGGACAATGATATTACATTAGAAACGGATGATAATTTTACAACAACGATTACCTGCGAAAAGAGTGTTTTTCATCTTGCAGGCAAGTCTGGTGAAGATTTTTCTTATCTTCCTGCAATTACAAAAGAAAGAAGTGTTACATTATCACAGTTCCAATTAAAAGATGTTATTACACAAACATTATTTTCTATTGCAATGAACGACAACAACAAAATTATGACAGGTGAATTATTTGAAGTATTGAATGGTTCCTTAAAAGTTGTCGGCTTAGATGGTCACCGTATTGCAATTCGTAATATTTCTTTAGATGGACCTGCTGATGATGCAAAGGTTATCGTTCCGGGTAAGACATTGAGCGAATTAAGTAAGATTTTAGCACCGGATGCAGAGTCATTTGTTCATATATATTTTACAAATAATCATATTTTATTTGAATTTGAAAATACAATTGTGGTATCACGACTGATTGAAGGTGAATATTTCAAAGTAAATCAGATGCTTTCTAATGATTATAAGACGAAGATTACAATTAATAAAAAAGATTTGTTAGATTCTATTGACAGAGCGAATTTAATGATTCGTGAAAGCGACAAAAAGCCAATCATTATTAATATTACGGACGGTTCTTTAGAGGTAAAGGTAACGTCTTCTTTGGGTTCTTCAAATGAAGTCATTGATATTGAAAAAGAAGGCAATGATATTATGATTGGATTTAATCCGAAGTTCTTAATTGATGCATTACGTGTTATTGATGACGAAAATATTACAATCTGTCTGGTAAATCCAAAGGCACCTTGTTTCATAAAAGATCGTGAAGAATCTTATATTTATTTGATTCTTCCGGTAAATTTTAGCGCATAAAGATTGGAGTTACACAATGGAAGTTATTCAGATTCGTGAGGATTATATTAAATTAGGTCAGGCACTCAAGGCAGCAGGGCTGGTAGAATCCGGCGTAGAAGCGAAGATTGTCATTCAGGATGGATTGGTATCGGTCAATGGAGTGGTTGAAACACAGCGCGGTAAGAAGCTGACCGGCGGTGAAATTATTTCCTTTGATGGCAATGAAGTCAGAATCGAAAAATAATAGAATTAGAAATTGGTGTTATTGTGATAGTTGAGTCTGTTGATTTAAAAAATTACAGAAATTATGAGTTCTTAAATTTATCTTTTTCGCCAAAAACCAATATTATATTTGGAGATAATGCGCAGGGAAAGACCAATATTTTAGAATCCTTATATGTATGTGCAACGTCTAAATCTCATTTAGGCAGTAAAGACAGGGATATTATCCGGTTCGGACAGGATGAGGCACATATAAAATTACAAGTAAAAAAACATGATATTCCTTATCGTATTGATATGCATTTGAAGAAAAACAAATCGAAAGGGATTGCTGTGAATGGAATTCCGATTAGACGAGCTGTGGAACTGTTTGGTATCATTAATATTGTGTTGTTTTCTCCGGAGGATCTTGACATTATCAAAAATGGTCCTTCTGAGAGAAGGCGTTTTATGGATATGGAGCTGAGTCAGTTAGATAAGATTTATCTGAACAATCTGGTGCAGTATGATAAAGTTGTCAAGCAGCGGAACCAATTGTTAAAAGATATTTCATTGCAACCGGATGCAGAGCAGACGGCACTGCTTGATATTTTCGATATGCAGTTGGTACAATATGGTAGTGAGGTTATCAGACGGCGGATAGATTTTATTACGGAACTCAATGATATGGTTGCACAAATTCACAGCAGATTATCTGGAAATTTGGAGCATCTTGTATTAAAATATATTCCTTGTACCGAAATTGACAGGTTTGCTGATAATATTGCGGCTGCCCGAATAAAGGATTTGAAGTTTCGGGCAACCAGTGTAGGTCCGCACAAAGATGATATTGGATTTTTTATCAATGAGATTGATGTACGAAAGTTCGGCTCACAGGGACAGAAAAGAACGAGTGCATTATCTTTGAAGTTGGCTGAAATTGAATTTGTGAAAAAAATCATCAATGATACACCAATTCTTTTGCTAGATGATGTATTATCAGAATTAGATAGTAACCGACAGCAGTTCTTATTAGACAGTATCGGCGATATTCAGACGATTATTACCTGTACCGGGCTGGATGAATTTGTCAATAACCGGTTTGCTATTAACAAAATATTTAAAGTAGTCAGAGGCGTTGTAGAAAACCTGAATGATCAGGAAGGCTAAATACAGCTCTTTTCACTATAAATTCTTTAAATTTCAGAATAAACATAAGTATATTATGCAAAGCAGAAATTTTTACAATAGAAATCAGACGAGGAGGAATGAAACGTGGCAGAAAGAGAATATGGCGGCGATCAGATTCAGGTTCTTGAAGGCTTAGAGGCTGTTCGTAAAAGACCTGGTATGTATATCGGCAGCACTTCGTCAAGAGGTCTTCATCATCTTGTTTACGAAATCGTAGATAATGCAGTAGATGAAGCACTTGCAGGATACTGTGATACAATTCATGTTACAATTAATGAGGATAATTCCATAACAGTAGATGATAATGGACGAGGTGTTCCAGTAGATATTAATCATAAGACAGGCAGACCTGCCATTGAAGTCGTGTATACAGTATTACACGCAGGTGGTAAATTTGGCGGCGGCGGATACAAGGTATCCGGCGGTCTTCATGGTGTAGGTGCATCTGTTGTAAATGCATTATCAGAACGCATGGAAGTTAAAGTTAAAAGAAATGGACATATTTATGAGCAGCATTATGAAAGAGGACATGTATGTAACGACTTGGAAGTAATCGGTGACTGTGATGAAAATGATACAGGTACCTGGGTAACATTTCTTCCGGATAAAGAAATCTTTCAGGAAACACAGGTTTATGAATATGATGTTTTAAAGCATCGTCTTCGTGAAATGGCATTCTTAACAAAAGGAATTAAGATTATTCTTGCAGATAAAAGAGAAGGGATTGAGCAGGAAGAATTATTCCACTATGAAGGTGGTATTAAGGAATTTGTCGAATACTTAAATAAGAGCAAAGACACCTTATATGATCGTGTTATTTATTGTGAAGGTGTAAAGGATAAAGTACAGGTAGAAGTGGCATTCCAGCACAATGACGGATATAACGAAGTGGTTGATTCCTTTGTAAATAATATCAAAACACCGGAAGGCGGTACGCATTTAACAGGTTTTAGAAATGCATTAACGAAGACATTTAATGAATATGCAAAGTCTAACAAGATTATCAAAGAGAGTGATCCTGCATTAACAGGTGATGATATCAGAGAAGGATTAACGGCCATTGTCAGTGTTAAGATTGAAGATCCGCAGTTTGAAGGACAGACAAAGCAGAAACTTGGAAATACAGTAGCAAGAGGTGCCGTGGATAGTATTGTCAGTGAGCAGTTGCGTTATTTCTTAGAGCAGAATCCGGCTGTAGCAAAGGCAATTTGTGAGAAATCATTACTTGCACAGCGTGCAAGAGATGCTGCACGGAAAGCGAGAGATTTGACAAGAAGAAAGACAGCACTTGAAAATTCCAGTCTTCCTGGTAAATTGGCAGACTGTTCTGATAAGAATCCGGAAAATTGTGAAATCTACATTGTAGAGGGAGATTCAGCCGGCGGTTCAGCAAAGACTGCAAGAAGCCGTGCAACACAGGCAATTCTTCCGTTACGTGGTAAGATTTTAAATGTAGAAAAGGCGAGATTAGACAGAATCTTAGGAAACGAAGAAATCAAGGCAATGATTACAGCATTTGGTACAGGTATTCATGAAGACTTTGATATTAGCAAGCTGCGTTATCATAAAATTATTATTATGACCGATGCCGATGTGGATGGTGCACATATTGCGACGCTGCTGCTTACGTTCTTCTATCGTTTCATGCCGGATTTAATTAAGCAGGGGCATGTATATTTGGCACAGCCGCCACTTTATAAGATTGAACGGAATAAGAAAGTATGGTATGCATACAGCGATGATGAATTAAATCAGATTCTTACAGAAATTGGCAGAGACCAAAGCAATAAGATTCAGCGTTATAAGGGTCTTGGAGAGATGGATTCTGACCAGCTGTGGGATACAACAATGGATCCGGAGAAACGTATTTTGTTACGTGTTAATATGGATGAAGATTCAGAATCAGAAGTAGATGTAACATTCTCAACACTGATGGGCGATAAAGTAGAGCCTCGAAGAGAGTTTATTGAAGCAAATGCGAAATATGTAAAGAATTTAGATATCTAATCATTTATTTTGTGAAAATAATAACAAATGATTGAACAGAATGGAGATTGAAATGGACGAACATATCTTTGATAAGATTCATGAAGTCGATATGCAAAAGACCATGGAAAACTATTACATTGACTATGCGATGAGTGTTATTGCATCCAGAGCATTGCCGGATGTAAGAGATGGTCTAAAGCCGGTACAGAGAAGAATCTTATTCTCGATGATAGAATTAAATAATGGACCTGACAAGCCACATCGTAAATGTGCGCGTATTGTCGGTGATACAATGGGTAAATATCACCCACATGGTGATTCTTCTATTTATGAAGCATTGGTTAAGTTGGCACAGGATTTCAATACAAGATATCCATTGGTTGATGGTCATGGTAACTTTGGTTCTGTCGATGGTGATGGTGCAGCTGCCATGCGATATACAGAAGCAAGATTAAGTAAGATTTCAATGGAAATGACAGCGGATATCAATAAAAATACCGTTGATTTCATTCCAAACTTTGATGAAACAGAAAAAGAGCCAACGGTATTACCATCACGTTATCCAAACCTTTTAGTAAATGGTACATCCGGTATTGCAGTCGGTATGGCAACGAATATCCCACCACATAATTTGCGTGAAGTCATTGCAGCAGTTGTAAAGATTATTGATAACCGTGTTGAAGAGGGAAGAGACACATCCCTTGATGAAATTATGCAGATTATCAAGGGTCCGGACTTTCCAACAGGTGGTACAATTATTGGCAAGTTGGGTATTAACGAAGCATACAGAACAGGTCGTGGTAAGATTAAAGTTCGTGCAGTTACAGATATTGAGCCGATGGCAAATGGAAAGAACCGTATTGTAGTTACAGAACTTCCATATATGGTAAATAAGGCAAAATTAATTCAGAAAATAGCAGAACTTGTTCGAGATAAAAAGATTGACGGTATTACAGATTTAAGAGATGAATCCGACAGAAGTGGTATGAGAATCTGTATTGAACTTCGAAGAGATGTCAATGCCAATATTATTTTAAATCAGTTATATAAGCATACACAGTTACAGGATACATTTGGCGTGATTATGTTAGCATTGGTTAATAATGAGCCGAAAGTTTTAAATCTGTATGATATGCTGAAGTATTATTTACTGCATCAGGAAGATGTTGTAACAAGAAGAACGCAGTATGATTTAAATAAGGCAGAAGAAAGAGCTCATATCTTAGAAGGGTTGATGATTGCCTTAGATAATATTGATCGTGTGATTCATATCATCCGTAATTCTGCAAATGTTACAGTTGCAAAAGCAAGTTTGATGGAAGAATTCAGTCTTTCAGAAGCACAGGCACAGGCAATTGTAGATATGCGTCTGCGTGCTCTTACAGGATTAGAGAGAGATAAGATTGAAGCAGAATTAAAAGAATTACAGGCAAAGATTGAGGAGTACAGAGCCATTCTTGCAGATAAAAATAAGTTATTAGGTGTAATCAGAAAAGAAATTTCATTGGTTGCAGATAAATACGGAGATGACAGAAGAACATCTATCGGATTTGATGAATATGATTTGTCAATGGAAGATTTAATTCCGGATGAACCGGTTGTGATTGCAAGAACAGATTTGGGTTATATCAAGAGAATGACTCCGGATAATTTCAAGAGCCAGCATCGTGGTGGCCGTGGAATTAAGGGAATGCAGACACTTGAAAATGACTATATTAAAGATCTGTTTATGACAACAACACATCACGGATTGATGTTTATTACCAATACAGGCAGAGCTTATAAGCTGCGTGCGTATGAGATTCCAGAGGCAGGAAGAACGTCACGAGGAACTGCAATCATTAATTTGTTGCAGCTTCAGCCAAATGAAAATATTGCAGCAGTGATTCCTGTTGATATTAAGAATCTGAATGAAGAAGATTTCTTATTCATGGCAACGAAGAAGGGTATTGTTAAGAAAACACCGATGAAAGAATATGCCAATATTCGTAAAAATGGTATTCAGGCAATTACACTTCGTGAAGATGATGAGTTGATTGAAGTTAAAATGACAGATAACAACAAAGAGATTTTCTTAGTTACAAAGTTAGGTCAGTGTATCCGTTTCCACGAAACAGATGTTCGTCCAACAGGAAGAAGTGCGATGGGTGTTATCGGTATGAATCTGTTAGATGAAGATGAAGTGATTGGCATGCAGGTTGATACACAGGGCGACTCACTGCTCTTTGTATCTGAGTATGGTCTTGGAAAGATTACATCCTTAGAGGAATTTGCCGTTCAGCACCGCGGCGGTAAAGGTGTAAAGTGTTATAAGATTAACGAAAAGACCGGTAATGTTGTAGGCGTGAAGGCTGTAGATGATACAAGAGAAGTCATGTTAATTACAACAGAAGGAATTATTATTCAGATTCCTTGTAAAGATATTTCAAAACTTGGAAGAATAACATCCGGTGTGAAGTTAATTAATCTTGATGATGATGTTACTGTCGCAACCGTAGCAAAGGTTCGTAAGAAACCGGTTGATGAAAATGACCACGATGCAGCAGGATTTGATGAAGAAAATGTAGAGAGTGCAGAGAACACAGAACATACAGATCAATCATTAGATGCACTGTTACAGCGTGCAAAAGAAGATAAGAACGAAGAATAGGAGCAGAAGGCTATTCTAAGAAAATACCTGAATCAGATATATAGTATCGGTTCAGGTATTTTTATTCATATTATAGAAAAATGCAGTCTTATAATAAAAAAATGCGCCGCAGGATGCACACAAATGGGAACTGTCACATACATTCTTATTTATTAAAATTAGATTTGAAATATGTTAAGAACGGGAAAGGAGTTCGTCTGATGATAAGAATTTATTAGACGATACGAGAAAATATGGCTTGGCTAACAATAGAATTTCAATCAGAAACATTACATATGCCGGTAATGCTAGATGTTTTGATTCCACAAGGCAGAGGGGGATATCGCACATTATATTTACTGCACGGTGCGGGAGGTGACCATGCATCCTGGTTATTAAAGACACAGCTTGCCGATTTTGTAGAAGGCAAGAATTTAGCGGTTGTTATGCCATCTGGAGATAACCGATGTTATGTAGATAATATTCATGGAAAAGATTATTTTCAATATGTTGCACACGAACTCATTGAACAGTGTGAAACATGGTTTCCGTTATCGAAAGATAAGCAGGACAGATTTATAGCAGGCATGTCTATGGGAGGATATGGAGCATTTTATGCAGCATTTCAGGAATACAATCAGTATGCGAAGGTATTTTCATATTCAGGTTTGTTAGATATTCTACAAAGATATGATCATCCGCAGGGGCTGGATTTATTTCCTGTATTTGGAAGCCGGCAGCAGCTTCTGGATGGAAATTTTGATTTGTTTCATCAGGCAACAGACAATCAGGAATATTTCCAAAAATCACAAGAAGGAGTTACCAGGTTTTATATTTTTTGCGGATTACAGGATGTGCGAATAGATATGAGCAGTCAGATGTATGCGCATTTGCAGACATTAGGATATGATGTTTCTTACGAAACGGCAGAAGGCGGACACAAATGGGATTATTGGAATCAGTGTATTGCACGCACGATTGCAATCATTTCTGAAAAAAAGGAGGCAAAGTAATATGGCAGTCATGAATGTCAATGTATTTTCCATGTCGTTAAAGCGAACGATTGATTGTACGGTTATATTGCCACAACAGATTGCAAACGATGAAAAACTCTCCTGTATGTGGTTATATCATGGCAGCAGTGGAAATCATAAAGCGTGGCTCTATCATGCGCCGATGCAGGAATTGTCAGATCAGTATCATATTGCATTTGTACTTCCCAATGTCAATGAATCCTGTTTTGTCGATATGAATATCGGAGATTCTTATGGACGATATGTTGGAAGAGAACTGCCGTCAATTATTTGGAATATGTTTGCCTGTATTTCGAAAGAACGGGAGAAGAATTTCATTGCAGGCTTTTCAAATGGCGGATATGGATGTTTTCATACGGCACTGACTTATCCGAAGAAGTATTGTGCAATCGGTGCATTTTCTGCCGGGGACAAGGCAGATGCCGTGTTTGAAAATGATAACAGTGCAAAATCCATTCAGAGAATTCGTTTATTTGGAGCTGGCGATTTACATGACACAGATTATAGCATTATCCACCTTGCCCACAGCCTGATTCGTGAAAATGTGGAAAAGCCGGTCGTATATCATGCGTGCGGTGGAAAAGATCCCTGGCTTTCGATGAATCATATCGTGCGGGATGCATTTCAACAGATGCCGGAATATGATTATACGTATGATGAAATTGCACATCTGGGGCATGAATGGGAGTTCTGGAGAGAAGAACTGAACCGATTTTTACAATTTTTATGTAAAAAAGGATATATTACAGAAGCGTAAAATGTTGTGATGGAAACCGTTGGAGTTTTCCGAATATCGTAAACGTAAATAGAATTTGGAAATATCCCAGAACGAAATGCACCGTTTAAAAGAACAAAATTTTTCATTTGTATGTAGCGAACGTACACTTGTGTACGATGAGCGCGGACAAATGGGAAATTTTGTTTTTTAACCGGTGTGTGAGCTGGGTATATTTACCAAATTCCAAATCACAAATTCGCCTTCGGAAAAATCCAACGGTTTCTGCAATAAAAGGATAGGCAAATAATAGAAATGTGTAGTATAATAAATATTTACTAGGTATATACCAAATAGAATGAATGAACATTCATTTATACCGATTTTTGCATATGCCGGCGTATTTAGAAAGCGAGGCGTATGGAGCAGCAAAATCTATGAAAATATATTTAGAACATGTAAAAGTCAAGGGAGAGAAACGATGCGAGAAGTGAAGGTAGAACAGATTACAAAAAATATCAAAGAAATGTGTATTGAAGCGAATCATTATCTTTCACCGGATATGAAAAAGGTATTTGAAACAGCAGTCAAGGAAGAAGAATCACCATTAGGAAAGCAGGTACTCAGTCAGTTAGAAGAAAATTTAGAGATTGCAGCACAGGATACCATTCCAATCTGTCAGGATACAGGAATGGCAGTTGTATTTATCAAAGTAGGACAGGATGTGCATTTGACAGGTGGGGACATTACAGATGCCATTAATGAAGGTGTCAGACAAGGATATGTAGATGGATTTCTTCGTAAGTCTGTAGTGAAAGATCCAATTTATAGAGAAAATACGAAGGACAATACGCCTGCGGTTATTCATTACAGCATTGTTCCAGGAGATTCCATTGATATTACCGTGGCACCAAAGGGATTCGGCAGTGAAAATATGAGTCGTGTATTTATGTTAAAACCTGCTGATGGTATTGAAGGGGTAAAAAATGCCATTTTAACAGCAGTCAGAGACGCAGGTCCAAATGCATGTCCTCCGATGGTCGTTGGTGTTGGTATTGGTGGAACATTTGAAAAATGTGCCTTATTAGCCAAAAAAGCACTTACAAGAAATCTGGAGGAGTCTTCACCGGTTGCATATGTACAGGAATTAGAACAGGAAATGTTAGACAAGATTAACAAATTAGGAATCGGACCGGGGGGACTTGGTGGAACAAAGACAGCACTTGCTGTTAATATCGAAACATATCCGACACACATTGCAGGTTTACCGGTTGCAGTCAACATCTGCTGCCATGTTAACCGCCATGTACATAGAGTATTATAGAATTTTTATAAGAATCCTTTAGAAAATTGGATAAGGATTTTGGTTGAAAAACAGTGTTGTTTGTTAAGAATTGTTGTTTGATGTAGAATGTTTAGAAATCAATATGTTGTAACAGTTGAAAATGATGAGAAAAGAATGAAATAGAAGATAGATTGGAGAAAAATATGGATAAGAAGATACAGGCACCAATAAGTGATGCAGATGCAAAAGAATTGAGAGCAGGGGATTATGTATATATTACAGGAACGATTTATACAGCCAGAGATGCAGCACATAAGAGGATGGCTGAAGCATTAGCGAACAATGAACCGTTGCCAATTGATATGGAACACAACATCATTTACTATATGGGACCGTCTCCGGCAAGAGAAGGCAGACCAATCGGTTCTGCAGGTCCAACAACAGCGAGCAGAATGGACAAGTATGCACCGGATTTGTTAGATTTGGGATTAAAAGGAATGATTGGAAAGGGCAAGCGTTCTGAGGCAGTCAAAGATGCAATTGTAAGAAATGGAGCGGTGTATTTTGCAGCAGTTGGCGGAGCAGGTGCGCTTCTTTCAAAGAGAATCATTTCTTCCGAAGTAATTGCATATGATGATTTGGGAACAGAGGCAATTCGTAAATTACAGGTAGAAGATTTTCCGGTAATTGTTGTGATAGACAGTGAAGGAAATAATCTCTATGAAACAGCAGCCAAAGAATATTGCCGCCTTTCATAAAATCAACAAGTGGAATTGTCAAACATTTCGGCAAGAGAGAGTCATTACAAAAGATAGAAATTGAAAGAATGAAATCTAGTAAGTGTAAAAATAACAAAAAGGGACAAGAATTATGATAAAAATAAGCAATGTACCAGAACAGAAGAAAAAGATACTTTCAACAACACAGGTTATTATATTGGGCTTTTTGTTTATTGTACTATTCGGAGCGGCCATTCTTACATTGCCGATTGCGGCAGCAGATGGACATGCGACTCCATTTATAGATGCACTGTTTACAGCAACGACATCTGTATGTGTAACAGGACTTGTTACCGTGCCAACAGCCATTCATTGGAGTTTGTTTGGAAAGGTTGTAATATTGGTTCTCATTCAGATTGGAGGACTTGGTGTAGTAGCAATGACGATGTTAATCCTGATGATGCTTGGAAAGAAGTTGTCACTCGGATATCGAAAACTTATCGGTGATAGTTTTAATTTGGATACCCTTTCAGGAATTGCAGTATTTCTAAAAAAAGTCGTTCTTGGAACTTTTATTGTGGAAGGCATTGGTGCGTTCGGATATGCTCCGGTATTCATACGGGATTATGGTATTATTCAAGGAATTTGGTATTCTATTTTTCATGCGATTTCTGCGTTCTGTAATGCGGGAATTGATATTCTTGGAGAAAATAGTCTTGTGCCTTACGTGCATCATGTCTGGGTTAATTTTGTAACAATGTTTTTGATTATCGTTGGTGGAATCGGCTTTATTGTCTGGTGGGATGTGGCAAATGTACTTCGTTACAAATATGGTAAACACAATCATGAGAAAGTAGGACGATCTCATTTATCTTTACATAGCAAAGTTGTACTAAAAATGACAGCAAGCCTGATTATTGCAGGTGCAGTATTATATTTAGTCTTTGAATTTCATAATAGTGATACCATCGGAACCTTCACATTGCCACAAAAGATTCTTGCATGTCTGTTTCAATCTGTAACGACAAGAACAGCAGGCTTTGCATCAATTTCTCAGAAAGGATTAACAGCACCCTCTGTTTTAGTTACGGTTGTATTGATGTTTATTGGAGGTTCTTCTGTCGGAACAGCAGGTGGTGTGAAAACAGGAACGATTGCAGTATTGTGTATCGCAGTATTATCAACCGTTCGAGGGCAGAATGATGTAACAGCACATCGCAGAAGAATTTCTGAAACAACAGTTCGAAAGGCACTTTCAGTTGTGATGATTAGTGGAATTGTAAGCATTATCGCATTAATGATTATGTATTTATTTGTAAATGGTTCTGCGATTGATATTTTATTTGAAGTATACAGTGCATTAGGAACGGCAGGTTTATCGAGAGATTTTACAGCAAGTATGAATCTGATTGGAAAAATAATCATTTGTATTTGTATGTTTCTTGGAAGAATTGGACCAATGTCTATGGTACTTGCATTTACGATGAAAAATACGCAGGGAGCAGTGCGATATGTGGAGGAAGATATTACAGTTGGATAAGTTCCGGTTTGTGGAGGAACTCTGCCTGATAGATGGATGGACGCCTGTCGAAAAAGATGAATTCATTTTGAAAACGCAAACTCGCCACCATTCACAACTTCCTAAAAAACAGATAAAACCACACCACTGCCACTTGAGGTAGCACTTACCATTATTGAAGAGATTCTGAGTTTGAAAAATGCAGTGAAAGAGAAACAATTTAATGTTTAGAAAAAAGAAAAATAAATGGAGAGCATTATGAAAAAAAATCAAAAAGGAACAAAGTCTTATGCCGTTTTTGGTATGGGGGAATTTGGCAAGAGCGTTGCATTAGAATTGGCGCGGCTTGGGGTAGATGTTATGGCAATTGATTCAGATGAAGAAGAACTTGCAAGTGTTGCAGAATATGTAACAGAAGCACGCGTCATGGATATTACAAATGTCAGAGCATATGAAAAATTGGGGTTGTCTAATATGGATGCGGTGGTTGTTGCAATCACAAGAAATATGAATGCAACCCTGATGGCAATCTTACAGGCACAAGAAGCAGGGGTACAGGATATTAATGTTAAGGCATTGAATGATATTCAGGCAGAAATCTTTAGCAAGATTGGCGCAACACACATTATTATGCCGGAAAAGAGTGAAGGAAGACGACTTGCAAGAACACTGGCACGTTCCGATATTTTTGAATTTATAGAATTAAAAGAAAATATCTGTATGTTGGAAATTTCTATGCGTAAAGAATGGATTGGAAAGACTTTATTAGAATTAAATTTAAGAAATGCATATCATATCAATGTAATTGCAATTATCAAAGATGGCGAAGCTAATATGGCAGTAGATCCGAATTGGGTGATGTCAGAAGATGAACATCTTTTAATTGTAACGGATAAAGAGAGCGTAGGAAAATTATAATTGTATTGTGGTTGATGCTAAAGAGGAGGGATTGTATAACATGAATATAGATTATAGAGGTTACAACGAATCATCCGATGCGCGTATCAATGCATTTTACTCAAATTTATCCAAAGCAGTGGAACGAGCCGATCGTCCGAAAAAGACTGCATATGAATCCATAACTGTGTCGATTCGAAAAGAATCGAACGTATTAGGATTGACGATGGTACCTTATGATAATATAGAAAGTTTCGGAATGGTTTCTTCCTATGCAGCAGAGTCAACGAAAGAAAATCCGATTATTCGTGTATCGTCTAATTATGGTGGAGAGAAGCGTGTATACAATGTTTGCGTTAATGAGGTAAATCCGTCTATGGCATCACAGTTAGAAATGTTTGCACTGTGCAGTTATACGGATGATGTAGGAATTACAGTGCGTGGAACTTTTGGAACATACAGTAGAATGAAAACATATGCAATGAACGGATATTTAAATGATACATTTGTAGATTTACAGAATCCCAATCATGTAGGAAATGCATTTGATTGGATTAAAATGCTTCGTACAGCAGCACAACAATATTTATTGAATGTACAAACATATAATCAGTATTTAGATGCAAATGGACTGGCAGATACCTTTACAAATTGGAAAAATAAATCATATGCAATTGGAGCACAGACATATACATTACAACAATGGGATAAATTAATTCAGCGTATAGATCATGCGATTGAAGATATCGTGCAGGAACAGAAAGAGTATCTTGAAGATATGGAAGAGGAAAGACTCAATTGCCTATTAGCAGATAGGTCGTATAATAAATGAAAATGATTTACCGGAAATGTTTATAGACGAGCCAAATGTTTTAAATATAAGATATAACGATAAAGAAGTATGTACGCACACAAATATAACAAAAGGCAATTCAGAATAGGAAGATTACCAGTCATTTAAGTATGTTTGCAGCAGTGAGGTAAGGGCGATAACAGATGATTCAATTTAAAATAGTATATCGAAATATCAGTGTAGCAGAGATATGAATAGAATATTAGGTAATAAGATAGATAAATCCTTTGAAAAGAAAACGTATACAAACAGCAGTTATAAAACATCAAATAAAGAATTTATATAATATTGAAAAGAAACATAAAATATTAGATGGTTCTATAGTTTCTGCAGTTAAAGGATAAAACGCAAAACAAGTATGAAATAGCCGTTAGTAATAATAGAAGTATTTCGTTATAAATACACATGAGTATATCATTGTAAATAAAATATAATACGATATGATACTTAGGAGAATTTGATTTCTTAAATATACTCTAAAAAGATTCCATTTCATAAAGTATGCCTATTTATAGGATCTGTTATACTATACAAATCAGGAAGTCTATTGATTAAAGAATACGCGTACAAAATCAAAAAAGAAAATCAAATAAGTGTATATTAGTCAATGATGTGA
>DGTC01000010.1 GCA_002394205.1 Lachnospira sp. UBA4346
ATATGCTGAGTTTCATTCAATCAAGATATTCTCCGGTGCGCATCTACTTACGGCATAGCCACAAACTTTTGGGCGTGGGTGGCTGTTGGACTGTATTGGCTATTCCTAGTGGATTGCTTTAACGGACGAAGAGCTGGAAAGATGAATTTTGGTAGAAACGCAAAACTCGACTACGGCTCAAACATGTTGCAGTCATCCAAATAATATTTTCCTGCTTGCTGTGTTTCACTTCATCAGGATATTCTCCGGTGCATGGCTACTTACGGCATCGCCACAAACCTTTGGGCGTGGGTGCTGGGATTCCGGATGGGTATTTTTAACGAATGTAATTAATTGCGATTTGAACGGATATGAATTTTTCTTTTCAATTGTTCGTTTGCTGAGTGTTATTTTATTCGTGTATTTTTTAGTATACGTCTGTGTTCGGACAGTATTTGTTTTCAATCGAATGTACAACGGTGAAAGATTTAACGACTATTTACATTCTGAGATACACAGGGAAAGAGACATTCATTGTTGACAAACAGTTGCGAGGCTTCCGTAGGGAGCTTTCGAGTCGCATGGGCACAAAGCGAACTGTTTGAGCCGCAGGCGAGGCCCAGCGACTGCCCATAATAAGCGCGAGGAAGCGAGCAGGAAATGAAGCATGTTTGTCAATAATGATATGGCTCTTGACCGTCCGTTAGGTCAAAGTTTCCTTGTAGAATCCCACTACATTAAGCAGTGCGATTCGCAATTCGCTGCGCTACTTGCTCATCCGTGCAGTCGCACTATCAAAAAGAAATAACAAATACGCTCTTGAGAGCAAGCTCCCATCGAGTATTCATATTTCATTGAGAGCTACTACATTACGCAGTGCGATTCGCAATCCGCTGCGCTCCTTGCTCATCCGTGCAGTCGCACTATCAAAAAGAAATAACAAATACGCTCTTGAGAGCAAGCTCTCATCGAGTATTCATATTTCATTGAGAGCTACTACATTACGCAGTGCGATTCGCAATCCGCTGCGCTCCTTGCTCATCCGTGCAGTCGCACTATCAAAAAGAAATAACAAATACGCTCTTGAGAGCAAGCTCTCATCGTGTATTTGTTATTTCTTTTTGGCACTGCTCGTTAAATCGGAATTTAATTCCTATAACAGCGGTTGACAGAAAATATAGTATGGGCTATAATATTTTGACTGATAGTAGGATATTCTATATGGTATTTCACTATATTTATACAATGATTCTACTACATTTAAAAGAAAATAATAAGAGGAAGGTATCAGATAGAATGGCAGAGAAACAGTTTCTTACAAAAAAAGGTTATGAAGAGAGAGTTGCATTATTAGAGAATTTAAAAGTAGTTCGCAGAAAGGAAGTTGCTCAGAAGTTAAAGGAAGCAAGAGAACAGGGCGACTTATCAGAAAATGCTGAATATGATGCAGCGAAGGATGAACAGCGTGATATCGAAGCTCAGATTACAGAATTAGAGCAGATTTTAGCAAATGCTGAAATTATCCAGGATAACGATAAGAGCAAGGATAAAGTTAAGATGGAAAGCCTTGTTAAATTGTATGACTGTGACTATGAAGAAGAAATTGAATATACAATCGTAGGTTCTTCAGAAGCTGACCTTTTAAATAATAAGATTTCTAATGAATCTCCATTAGGTGCTGCATTAATCGGTAAGAAGGTTGGGGAAATCGTAACTGTTGAAGCACCAGCTGGTGAAATCAAGTACGAAATCAAAGCAATTATTAATGACTAATTTGATATAATTTCGTAACAATTCGGTAAATAGTAACATTTACCAACGATGTAAGATAGATACGTTATTGATATAGAACAAGGAGAAAGACAGTGGCAGAGAACAAGAAAGCACAGGGACCTGATGTCAATGAACAGATCCGTAACCGTATGGATAAGTTAAAGAATTTACAGGAAGCAGGAAAAGATCCATTTCAGATTACAAAGTATGATGTAACACATCACACAGATGAGATTCGTGCAATTTATGAAGCACATGAAAAGGAACTTTTAGGTAATAGAGAAGAAGTCAATGTAGAAGGCTTAGATGAGCAGCAGGCAAGAGATGCAAAAAATACAGATTATAATGAAAGACGTGCGATTATGGATGCATCTCCAATTACAGTAAATTTTGCCGGACGTATGATGTTTAAGAGAGTTATGGGTAAGGCATCATTTTGTAATATTGCAGATTTAAAGGGAAGACTTCAGGTATATGTTGCAAGAGATGCAATCGGTGAAGAAGCATATGCAGATTTTAAGAAGTCAGACATTGGTGATATTTACGGCGTGAAGGGATTTATTTTCCGTACAAAGACAGGAGAAATTTCAGTACATGCAGAAGAACTTACATTGTTAAGTAAGAGTCTTCAGGTGCTTCCAGAGAAGTTCCACGGTATCACAGATACAGATACAAGATATCGTCAGAGATATGTTGACTTGATTATGAATGATGAAGTAAAGACTACATTTATTAAGAGAAGTCAGATTATTAAGGAGATTCGTAACTTCCTTGCAGACAGAGACTTCATGGAAGTAGAGACACCTACATTGGTATCTAATGCTGGTGGTGCAGCTGCTAGACCATTTGAGACACATTACAATGCATTAAATGAAGATGTAAAGTTAAGAATCTCTTTGGAATTATATTTAAAGAGATTGATTGTTGGTGGACTTGAAAGAGTATACGAAATCGGTCGTGTATATCGTAACGAAGGTGTTGATACAAGACACAATCCAGAATTCACATTGATGGAATTATATCAGGCATATACAGATTACAATGGTATGATGGAATTAACAGAGTCTATGTTTAAGTATCTTGCAGAAAAGGTATGTGGTTCTTCTGTTATCACATATAATGGTATTGAGATTGACTTTGGTAAGCCATTCGAGAGAATTACAATGATTGATTGTATCAAGAAGTATTCCGGTGTTGATTTTGATCAGATTCAGACAGATGAAGAAGCAAAGGCACTTGCAAGAGAAAAGGGTATCGAATTTGAAGAACGTCATACAAAAGGCGATATCGTAAACCTCTTCTTTGAAGAATACTGCGAGAAGAACTTGATTCAGCCTACATTCGTTATGGATCATCCACTTGCAATTTCTCCATTAACAAAGAAGAAGCCAAGTGATCCAGAGAAGGTTGAACGTTTCGAGTTATTTATCAATACATGGGAAATGTGTAATGCATACTCAGAATTAAATGATCCAATCGATCAGAGAGAACGTTTTGCACAGCAGGATATCAATGCGGAAAATGGGGATGATGAAGCACAGCATACAGATGAAGACTTCTTAAATGCTTTATCAATTGGTATGCCACCTACAGGCGGTATCGGATATGGTATTGACCGTCTTGTGATGTTACTTACAGATTCACCAGCAATCCGTGATGTATTGTTATTCCCTACGATGAAGTCACTTGACTCAGATAAGAAGACGAAGTCAGAAACAGAAGGTGGATTTGAAGGTAACTGTGATCACTTTACTCCAAATGAGAAGATTGATTTCTCAAATGTGAAAGTTGAGCCATTATTTGAAGAAGCAGTTGATTTTGATACATTTTCAAAGAGTGATTTCAGAGCAGTAAAGGTAAAGGCTTGTCAGGCAGTACCGAAGTCTAAGAAGTTATTACAGTTCACATTAGATGATGGTACAGGCGTGGACAGAACAATCCTTTCAGGTATTCATGCATTCTATGAACCAGAAGAATTAGTTGGTAAGACACTGATTGCTATCACAAACTTGCCACCGAGAGCAATGATGGGAATTGAATCTAATGGTATGTTACTTTCAGCAGTAAATAATCTTAAAGATTCTGAGGATGAAGAATTACATCTTCTTATGGTAGATAATCATATTCCTGCGGGAGCGAAGTTGTACTAATAGGAATATAATATAAAAGAATTAGGACTTTGTATAAAAAGAGAGTTTGTATAATATCAAAAGTTAGATTGAAATCTAACAATTATGAGGTTGGTACAAACTCTCTTTTTGATATGGTGCAAGCATTAAAAGATACATATTCAGCTCAAGTTCATTATAAGTTCAACAAAAATCCAATAATAATCAAAATAATTGTATAATACTTATATTAAAATAGTACATATTAAATATGAAAACAAGCTATGAAAGAAAATAATCAGAAAAAATAAGGATAAATTAAAGAAAGATGGTGGGGAATATAACATATTAAGAGAAGAGTTATAGAGGAATGAAGTTATTATTATTGAAATAAAGAATCCGTATAACACGGTATCAGTTGGTGATGATTACCCAAAGTATATCCTGTGCAAAAGCAGGCTAAGCCGAAACGTAACACTGTCATAATTCTTCAGAATTAGCCATCATTACTTGAAGATTTGAGTATTCTTTTTATCCGTTTTATTATCAGGTGTTATACGATGCTATATCAATAGTTCCCTTGAACCCACATCCGAACGGGTGTACAATAGACACAAAATAAAAATAGATTGGAGAATACATATGAAAACTTATCTTATTTTACTTGTGATTGCGTTACTTGTTTCATCAATCGGATTTAAGAAGTACGTGTGGTTTATTTCACTCGGTTATGGTGGGGCAGTAGCTGCAATTGGAATTGCACTGTTTGTCATCTTTGGAGAAAAATTAACAATTGCAACAGGAGTTCTTGCAGCGTTGTTTATCATTTATGGATGTCGTCTGAGTGGTTATTTAGGATACAGAGAGTTAAAGAGTGCATCGTATAACAAGACCATGAAAAAGGAAATCAAAGATGGAAAAGATATGGCATTTGTTGCAAAATGTGGAATCTGGGTGTCAGCAGCGATTCTTTACGTGTGTGAGACATTACCAGTGCTGTTTCGTTTGCAGACAGGAAAAGTGGATGATACATTTGCAATTGTGGGAATCTGCATTATGATAGTTGGATTATGTGTAGAAACGACAGCAGATTTGCAGAAGAATCGTGCAAAGAAGGTCAATCCACACCGTTTTGTTGATACAGGATTATTCCGTTTGGTACGTTGTCCGAATTATCTTGGAGAAATGTTATTCTGGACGGGCGTATTTGTATCGGGATTGAATGTATATCACAATGTGTGGATGTGGCTGAGTGCACTTGTTGGCTATCTTGGTATTATTTATGTGATGTTTGGCGGTGCAAGACGATTGGAGATTCGTCAGAATAAGAATTATGGAAATGATCCGGAATATCAGAAGTATGTGAAAACAGTTCCGATTATGGTGCCATTTATTCCACTATACAGTGTAGAAAAATATAAATGGCTGGTTGCATAACGAAAAATTAAGAGCGTATTGTATTTATAAAAGATACGCAATTTAAAAGAAATAGAAAAAAGAGATGCAGCTTGTTTTGATAAAAAGGATGAGCTGCATTTTGAATATGAGAAACATAAGGAGAGAGAAATGGCTGATTTAGAAAACGGACACAGAATTTGCAGGAGTTTACGTTGGGATTAGCGATTGTCGACTGTATTCCAGTGGTATTTTTTAGTATTATGGTCAGTGTGGTGTCACTACGATTTCATAGTTTGTTCTTTTTTATTGGTGCGTTTTTGGTAATTCTTGCAGGAGCGCTCAAATGCTTATGGAAGTTTGTACTTGCGCTATCTGGAAAAAATGTTCCATTTTTATTTTATCAGATGAGAGGTGTCATGCCAGTTGGATTTTTGCTGATTCTAATATCATTGTTTGTTGATAGAAGTAAGATTGTGATAACATCAATTATGACACATATAACCACGTTCCCGGCAAATATATGTTTCTTGATTGGAATACTTGGAATGGTTATGATGGTTGTATTTGCAAAGAAATTGGATAGTACAAATGTAAAACACAATTGGATTGAACAAGTGACAAATGCAGTTGCCCAGTTTTTTATTATGCTTGGGGTTATTTTATAAATGGAAAAGATTCTATAAAAGATAAATCGAATGAAAATGCTACGTTATCAAGAATGGAATATCTTGATGGCGTAGTATTTTTATTTTTCATAAATGGATACGATGCATTTATAGTCGTTATTCTATAAATTATTATTTGACTGTAAAGTAGATACAGTTATATACTAAAAATAGAAATGTACTTTATAAAAAATATTTGACATAAGAATATTGGGGGGATTCACATGAGAGAAATGAAACGTATGATTACGAGTAAATTTCTATTGTTGATAGGAATTGTACTGACATTTTGTGCAATTTATTATGTTGTAAGGGCGATTGGAACAGATGGACTTCAAGATTTTCATACGCGTAATTTAGCATATAAACAAGCGATAGATGATATAAAAAATATGAATCAGGAGGACATAGACGAGTATATTTTGACATTAAGAAAAATATATGGGAAAGATTTTGCCGAAGATATCAAAAACGATGCAATTTATATAAATGCGTATCCAACAAAAATAGAAAAAATATTATTCAATGCACAAATCAATCAAAACATGCCAGTTTTTGTACAAGACAATCAATATAATTTAGATAATATGAAAAAAACATATGATGATTACAATAGAGTAAGAAATATAAAACCGGAAATGATTCCTACAAAAGGATTTAATCTGTACACAGATTCAATTTCAGTTTTTTCTGGGTGTTGTTTAATGATTATGCTTTATTGTTTGTTTCATAGTCAAAAAGAATTCGATAATGGAGAAATATTATTTACGCATACGGCAAAATATGGACGATTTGTTTTATCTTTGAAAAGAAATGTTAGTTTTGTAATATTGACAATTATAATCAATGCGACAATAGAGTTTGTAATGTATTTATTGACGAATATATTGTATGGATATATTCCTGTTCGCGTACCAATCCAGAGTTCTTCATTATATGAACAGTGTACATATAAAATAACAATTGGACAATTTTTGATAGGAAATGCTTTGCTGACGGGAGTTGGTATAGCTGTAATTGTTTTGATAGCCAATGCATTTTTAAATATATGTAGAAATAAATATATTGCTATGATTCTGTTTGGTGCGACCATGTTTATAGAATGGAGGACATCTTTGCTTGTTCAAAATAATAGTTCTCATAGAAGATTGGCAAATATAAATGTATTTCGTCTAATGGATTTTTCATGCTATTTGAGAAAGTATCAAAATGTAAAGGTATTTGACAAACCGTATTCTGCATGTTTAGCAATGCTTGTTTGTATGATTTTTGTATTGATTGTATTTTTTGGAATTTGTTCGTTTGTTTATATGCGAAGATATCCTTTTTCAAGTGTTTATTTGAGAGGAATAAGTACGGTAATACAAACTTGGATCAGTAAAATTTTAATGCATATGCATTTTTCGGGAATAGAGATTTATAAGATTCTATTTAGAAAAAAAAGATATGTTTTTATAGTTGCAACATTTTTATTTGAAATCATCTTAATATATCATACAAGAATAGATTTTCCACAGAGACAGAAACAAATGGATGAAATTTATATGGAATATGGAGGAGCTGACTGGAATCAATTTAATTCTTATATAAATGAATTAAAAGAAGAAGCAGATGATATGGAAAATCGGTGTGAAGAAGTCAAAAATTCATTTGATGATGGAGAAATGCGATTTTTAAAGATGGAAGAAATCGCTTCATTAGAGTTCTCTCGTAATGAAATAATGAAAAAATTAGAGGAATATGAACAAATTCAGCAACATCATCAAAAGATACTGCGCGATCAAAATATAGATACCTATGCAATGTCTAGTCGTGGATATAATGAAATAATCGGCTCAAATTCATATGTGCGTGAATTGGGAATCATGGGGATACTTGTTGCACTTATTACAATACTGAGTTCGGGATTGTTTTTAGAAGAGAGAACATCAGGGGTGCTTAAGATAATGAAATGTTCTCAAAAAGGACTAAAAAGAATTTATAGAAAAAAATATTTGATACTGTTTGGAGTGATAATATTACTAGTTATCATAATATATGGAATAGATATGGTCAGTCTTCGTCATATGTATAACTTACCATATAAAGATGCGCCGTTAATTTCCCTCGGTTTTATGCAAGATAAAATGAACAATTGTTTTAGGCATATGACAATCAAACAATTTCTATGGTTAGATGTGCTATATAAGGGCTCCATAGGATATGTGACGATGGTAGTTTCTATAATATTTTCAAAAAACAGTCACGTGAACAGTCTATTTTTTGTTCCTATCGTTGTATGTATGATGGGAATAATAGGCTGCATAGGAATTTTATCAAGTATTATGATAAAGTTATGCTTTCTTGTAGTTGCATTGTGCATAGGGGCGCTGTTTACAATTTACATGGCAGGAGGATTTTATGAAATTAATGATAAATAATTTATGAAAAAATTATGGAACAGTACAGGCGTTAAAGGAAATGGATGAAATACAGAAAACATATAAAATTGGAACGATCAAACAAAGAAAAGAGGGGATGGTTTTAAAAATTTATATTATTTTGAAAATTAGATGAAAACACTAAAATTATGTATTATGAAAAAAGGAGAAGTGTATGAAAAAAATTCTAAGTATTTTAATGGTACTTTTAGGAATTTCGTTGGTTGGTTGTAGTAAGAATAAAACAGAAAAAATAGAGGTAAATGCTTATAGCGATTCATCAGGATATATATCGCAGACGACAAGGGCAATAGAAGGAAAAAATGGTTTCTATTTTATTTCTACTAAATTTGGAAAATCATACATTGAATATATGGATCCCAATTATGATGAAGTTCATATTTTATGTTCAAAAATAAATTGTGAGCATTTAAGTCATGAGGGGGTAATTTTGGATGACTGCGATGCCAATATTGGAAGTGTCCTGTATAATAGTTTGAACTATTTTGAAAATTATTTATATTATATTGGTAGAGACAGTGCATCTTATCTGTGTAGCTTATATAAAGTGTCATCTGATGGTTCAGAGCATATAAAGGTTTGTGATTTGGGAATAACCCCAGATGAAAGTAATATTTATTTTTCATATGTTGTGACAGATAATTATATTTTTTATACACAATCAATAGGAAGCGAAAATGTGAAGAATGATGCAAGTCTTATCAAAGTTGATATAAAGGACCGTTCAAAAGAAGTGTTATATCATTATGAAGATATGTATGCAGCACTGTTTGATTTAAAAATAAGTAATAATCATTTATTTTTTAGAAAATCATCTAATAATAATTTACAATATTCACAACTTTGTAAATTTCGTTTAGCGGATCGAAAAGTGGATTCGATAGTTGATAATATCTGTTCGTATACGATAAAAGCGGATAAATTGACATATTGGAAAGTGGAAGATGGTATATATGTATCAGACATAGATGGTAATAATAAAAGTAAAATATTTATTTCGGACAAGAACACGATGTTAGGAAATATTGCTAACATGGGAGAAAATTACTATTTTGAAAATATTGCGAATACTTCCTTTGATGCGACAAGTGAAAATATTTCAGGAGAGCTGATACAGGATAAGTTACAATCCATAATACAGCTAAAACAAGAAGAACAAATGATTCTACCATTATATGTTGCGAGAGATAGAGTATTAGTAGAAGTATGGAAAAAAGGTGGTGGACATTATAAGGGGTACTATAAAATACAGGAAGGAATATTGGATAATAATGTAGTTATTGTAGATTGTATAAAATAATTTGACAAGATACATATAAAAAAATAAGATTGGTTATATGAAATCGAATGAAAAATACTACGTTACCCAAAATGGAATATCTTGATAGCACATGTAACTGCGTTTCCAGCAAATATTTGCTTTTTAATCGGAATAGCAGGAATGGTGATAATGATTGTGTTTGCTAAAAAATTAGATAGCAGCGATGTAAAACAGGGAACTAATGCAATCGCACAATTTTCATTTTATTAGGTTTGATTTTATGATAAAATTGTTGACAGATTAAAAATTGTATTAAATAATATAAAGGCAATAAAGCTAAAGAGGGGACAAATAATAGAAATGAAAATTGACGATAAACTTAGAGATACAGTGATTCTGTGTTATAAAGAACTAGAGGATTTCTTTGAGAAATGTGCATACATAAAAGGCGATTATATGCAATTTTATAAAAAGGGATATCAGTATTTGCAAAATATTAAATACTTAAAAGGTGAAAGAAATGATATCGTAGGTAATAAAGAAATTATTTTAGAATATATTAGCACAGAGGAAAAAATAAAAGTTGTGCAACAAGAATATGATACCATGAAGAATATATTTGATGACAAAATATATTCCATGAAAAAAATGCTCAACCAGAATATGCTTGAGTTACCAGCGTATATTTATGATAACTGGAATGAATTATTAAATAAAGTCAATGACTGTGTTTATCAGCAGGTAGAGAAAAGAACAGATTTCAATGAAAAAGAGTTAGATATGCAGAAAGTATTAATTAATATATATAACGAATTTATTCGTTTTTGTAGAGAGAATATTGTTCCGTGTATTGTATAAATCAGCAATAGAAGCCACATACAAGTTTGTTGTATTTGAGAAGTGTACATACAATCTTGTATGTGGTTTTTATGCATATAAATAATGGAATTGTTAACAATGCACTTATATTCGATAATTAGCTAATGATGTGAAGGCTGAGATGATAAAGCACTGTAATACAACATTGTTAAATACTATCGGATGTAATTGACAGTGCCTTCTGCACGTGCAGGAGCTTCCGGATTCTCGTCAAGAGCACTATAGCCAAAAAGAATTGCACTGATGGCTTTGTAGCCGCTTGGAATTCCTAATTTATTGCAGAAATAATCCGCTTCTTCATTATTTAAAAGATATACGGCTGATTCTGTAAAGCAAGAACCAATCCCTAAAGATTTTGCAGCAAGCATCATGTTTTCACCGGCGATAGAGCAATCAGTTGGTGAATTAGGATTCTTAGCATCACCGGATAATACAATTACCGTAGGTGCGCCATTGAATACATTAAAATCCTCATTCTCGCCGATTTTGCGAAGAAAAGGATTCTCACTTGCAAAAAAGGCCTGCTTGGTTTCAGAGTTAAGCTCATTTAGGAGCTTATGATCCTGAATTACTGTGAAATGCCATGGCTGTTTGTTGTTGGCACTAGGTGCATACTGACCGGCTTTGATGATTAAATCAAGATCTGCATCTGAAATCTGTTCTTCTGTATAACTTCTAATACTTCGTCTTTCTAAAATATCCTGAATTGTCTGATTCATATGGTATACCAACCTTTCCTGGAGTCTTATGTAAAAATAATCTCTTTGTTATAGTTGTTTTTATTATAAATAATTGTCAGATAATTATCAATAAATTGTTGTACAATAATTATAAAAAATAAATAAAGTCTATATATTGACATGTTGTGATTGAATTGAATAAAATAATCGTGCGATTTATAAATCGGAATAATCATTGGTTGTATTTTTGTCAAATGTGTGCGAAAATGGAATTGTTTTATATGAACAAAGATACTGTATTGGAACGGAGGAGGTTGCTATGGAATTTATTACAGAAACAAATAGAATTTATGCAAAAAATGAAGAAGGAGCGGTTATAGCAGAAGTGACATTTCCAGAAACACAGCAAGGAGTATGCACCATTAATCATACATTTGTGGATGACTCACTTAGAGGACAGGGAGTAGCCGGAAAGTTAGTGTCTGCGGCAGTTGCACACATTGAAGAACAGGGAAAACAGGTTGCAGCGACATGTTCTTATGCACAGAAATGGTTAGAGAAGAATAGATAAATGTAAATATGTATTTTACGATACGATATAGAAGGGGGATTTATGGACAGTACAGATAAATATTCGACATGTTAAGAACATTTCAGGATAGAATACGATAGAGAACATGGGAATACAAACCCCGGGCGTTAGAGTGATAAATTTCTAATTCCCGGGGCTTTATTTTATTATATTTACGTTTTATCTATGCTCTTTTCTTGATGTTATTGCTAATAATACAAATGAAATTAATGAACTAAAAAGTAATAGAATCATAATTCCAATTGGCAATGAATCACCGGTTTTTGGAGCATGTTTACCATGTTCTTCGTTTGAATTTTCAGCTTCCAATGAAAGTGGATTGTATGTATATTCAGTCGTTATCGGAAGTGATGTATCCGTAGTAGTCTGTACCTGAGCAGGTACTGTAGCTGGCTGAGTTTTAGTGGAGGCCTTTGTCGTAGGCTCAGCCGAAGTTTCAGGTGAAGTTTTCTTTGTTGTAGGTTCAGCTGTAGTCTGAGGTAAAGGCTTCTTCGTTGTAGGCTCAGCCGAAGTCTGAGGCAAAGGCTTCTTTGTTACAGGTTCAACTGAAGTTTGAGGTAAAGGCGTCGTCGTCGTAGGCTCAGCTGTAGTCTGAGGCAAAGAATTCTTTGTCGTAGGCTCAGCCGAAGTCTGAGGCAAAGGCTTCTTTGTTACAGGTTCAGCAGAAGTTTGAGGCAAAGGCGTCGTCGTCGTAGGCTCAGCTGTAGTCTGAGGCAAAGGCTTCTTTGTTACAGGCTCAGCTGTAGTCTGAGGTAAAGGCTTCGTCGTCGTAGGTTCAGCCGAAGTTTGAGGCAAAGGCTTCTTTGTTGTAGATTCAGTTGTAGTCTGAGACGAAGGGTTCTTCGTTGTAGGTTCAGTTGTAGTCTGAGACGAAGGGTTCTTTGTTGTAGGTTCAGTTGTAGGTTTTGTAGTAGGAGCAGGTTGTGTTTCTGAAGCAGAAGTTGTTTCTGAACCAGATCCTAACTGTGTCCAATGTGCATATAATGCAACATTTTCCATTTCAGAATTTATTTCTGTTATTTTTGTTCCGCCAACAGGTTTGTCAAACCAACCGTCAAATGTATATCCTTCTCTGGAAGGAGTAGGTAAGTCTACAGTATCCTCTATATTTCCGTCAATATATACATTCTGAGTATTTTCATCATTGAAATGTAATGTAAGTCGTCTTTGCTTTGCAGTCCAATGCGCATAAATGGTTTTCTTTTCAAAAGTAAATATTGTGTCTGTAAAATGCTCGCCATTCATAGCAGCTGAATACCAACCGGAAAAGATGTAGCCTGATCTGGTTGGAGTTGAAATGGTACCAATAGGATTTCCAAATGTTCCTATAATCGTAGAAGAAGAATCTGTACCATCATTTTTCATTAAAGTCAATGTAGCAGGTTTCGGACTCCAATGTGCATAAACCGTTCTGTTTTCTGCAGTAAAAGTAGTGTCAGCAAACGCATTGCCGCCAACAGCAGAATCAAACCAACCGTCAAAGGTATAACCCGTTCTGGCAGGCGTAGGAATGGTACCGATATTGCCATCAAACGAACCTGAAACATTAGCAGGAGTAACAGAGCCGCCATTCGCATCGAAAGTCAATGTAGCAGGTTTCGGACTCCAGTGTGCATAAACCGTTCTGTTTTCTGCAGTAAAAGTAGTATCAGCAAACGCATTGCCATCAACAGCAGAATCAAACCAACCGTCAAAGGTATACCCTGTTCTAGTAGGAGTAGGAATGATACCGATGTTACCATCAAATACACCTGAAACAGAAGCAGGAGTAACAGAACCGCCATTTGCATCGAAAGTCAATGTAGCATCTTTTGCAGTCCAATGCGCATAAATTGTTCTGTTTTCTGCAGTAAAAGTAGTATCAGTAAATGCATTGCCACCAACAGCAGAATCAAACCAACCGTCAAAGGTATACCCTGTTCTGGTAGGAGTAGGAATGGTACCGATATTGCCATCAAACGAACCTGAAACAGAAGCAGGAGTAACGGAACCGCCATTCGCATCGAAAGTCAATGTAGCAGGTTTCGGACTCCAGTGTGCATAAATCGTTCTGTTTTCTGCAGTAAAAGTAGTGTCAGTAAACGCATTGCCACCAACAGCAGAATCAAACCAACCGTCAAAGGTATAACCCGTTCTGGTAGGAGTAGGAATGGTACCGATGTTGCCGTCAAACGAACCTGAAACATTAGCAGGAGTAACAGAGCCGCCATTCGCATCGAAAGTCAATGTAGCATCTTTTGCAGTCCAATGTGCATAAATGGTCTTATTTTCAAATGTAAAAGTAGTGTCAGTAAACGTATTACCACCAGTAGCGGCATCAAACCAACCGTCAAAGGCATACCCTGTTCTGGTAGGAGTAGGAATGGTACCGATGTTGCCGTCAAACGAACCTGAAACAGAAGCAGGAGTAACAGAGCCGCCATTTGCATCGAAAGTCAATGTAGCATCCTTTGCAGTCCAATGTGCATAAACCGTTCTGTTTTCTGCAGTAAAAGTAGTATCAGTAAATGCATTGCCACCAACAGCAGAATCAAACCAACCGTCAAAGGTATACCCTGTTCTGGCAGGAGTAGGAATGGTACCGATGTTACCATCAAATACACCTGAAACGGAAGTAGGAGTTACAGAGCCACCATTTGCATCTAAAGTAAGTGTAGCGTCTTTTGCAGTCCAATGCGCATAAATTGTTCTATCCTCAGCAGTAAACGTAGTATCTGTAAAAGGCGTGCCATTGATTGCAGCTAAATACCAGCCAGAAAAAATGTAACCTGTTCTAGTAGGAGTAGAAATCGTGCCAATAGGTCCATCAAACGTACCAGTCATAGAAGTAAATGAATTTGTGCCATCATTTTTCTTTAAAGTAAGTGTAGCATTATTTGGACGCCAATGCGCATAAATCGTTTTATTTTCAAAAGTAAACGTAGTCTCAGCAAAAGCATTGCCGTTAACAGCCGAATCAAACCATCCCTCAAATGTATAACCCGTTCTAGTAGGAGTAGGAATGATACCGATGTTACCATCAAATACACCTGAAACGGAAGAAGGAGTAATCGTACCACCATTTGCATCTAAAGTAAGCGTAGCATTATTTGGACGCCAATGTGCATAAATCGTCTTACTTTCAGCAGTAAACGTAGTCTCAGCAAAAGTATTACCATCAACAACCGAATCAAACCATCCATCAAATGTATAACCCGTTCTGGTAGGAGTAGGAATGGTGCCGATATTGCCATCAAACGAACCTGAAACAGAAGCAGGAGTAACGGAACCACCATTCGCATCGAAAGTCAATGTAGCAGGTTTCGGACTCCAATGTGCATAAATGGTCTTATTTTCAAATGTAAAAGTAGTGTCAGTAAACGTATTACCACCAGTAGCGGCATCAAACCAACCGTCAAAGGCATACCCTGTTCTGGTAGGAGTAGGGATGGTACCGATACTGCCGTCAAATAGACCTGTAACAGAAGCAGGAGTAACGGAACCACCATTCGCATCGAAAGTCAATGTAGCATCTTTTGCAGTCCAATGTGCATAAATGGTCTTATTTTCAAATGTAAAAGTAGTGTCAGCAAACGTAATACCACCAACAGCAGAATCAAACCAACCGTCAAAGGTATAACCCGTTCTGGTAGGAGTAGGAATGGTACCGATGCTGCCGTCAAATAAACCTGAAACAGAAGCAGGAGTAACGGAACCGCCATTTGCATCGAAAGTCAATGTAGCATCCTTTGCAGTCCAATGTGCATAAACCGTTCTGTTTTCTGCAGTAAAAGTAGTGTCAGTAAACGTATTACCACCAACAGCAGAATCAAACCAACCGTCAAAGGCATAACCCGTCCTGGTAGGAGTAGGGATGGTACCGATACTGCCGTCAAATAAACCTGTAACAGAAGTAGAGCTAACAGAGCCGCCATTTGCATTTAATGTAAGAGCAGCTGGCTTAGGAGTCCAATTGGCAACAAGGGCAGTTCCATGAGTTACATAATCATAATTTGTAATTCGGTTTTGAACTAAGGCCGTATTGGTCCAAGTGTTCCATGAAACAAATGTATATCCGGTGCGAGTCGGAACTTCAATATCTTGGGTTATACCTTGTTTAATTGTAAATGTATCATTTGTTATAGAACCTCCGTTTGGAAGTAATGTGATAGTAACATCATCATTCGTATCAGGATGAGTAGGTTCTGATTCTGTAGCAGCAACTTCCCAATGTGCATAAAGTTTATGATTTGAATCTAAGTTATTATATAAGGTGGTGTCAAATTGGTAATCCTGCGGTACATAAATACCGTTATCAGGTTGGGTAAACCATCCTAGGAAATTATAACCTTCTTTTGTGACAGCCGGCAGTGCAAGCTGCGTACCAATTGTAACATCTCTCACTGCATCAATTGTAGCGAGGTTACCACCTTTTGCATCTAAGGAAATATTACAGTGAATAGAAATATTAAAGTCGGATTCTCCAACATTCATATGTGTATTTCCTGGGTTTAATGCAGTGAAAGTAATATCCTGATTTGTTAAAATAGTTACTTTGGCAATATGACTGTATGGCTGTGTTGTATTTGTATTTGGGCGAAGAACGTAATAATCATTATTCGCTTTTGCTACAATGAGATATTTTTCTTCATTTTGAATTGCACTTTTCATATCATCGGACTGAAGCTGTACATATCCGGGAATTTCAGTGCTGGAAGTCTCTCCGGATGTAGCTTTGCGATAGAGAAGGAAACTACAGCTAGTAGAAGTTTTACTAACATCTGTATGCTGGTTAAAATATCGCTTTGAATCACGATGAAAAAATAAATAGCCAGTAATATTTTTGAAATATACAGAATTTTGTACAGGACTGTTAAGAATTGAAACAGTAGTAGCAGTAGCTGTACTTGAAGTAAGCTCAAATTGAGGAATGGTAGGTTTCCCATTTAAATGTGGGGCTAAATATATAGGCGTATCGCCTGCATTTGCAAAAATCTTATACGTTGTAATGTTATCAACGGTAGAAGCTTGAAATGTATATAAACAATTATCCAGATCAATCAAATTTCCATTATAAGAAGCATTTGTTCCAGTACGACCGCGTGCAATGGTAGTCTGATTGTCGATTTCATATTGAACGATTGCAGCGTCAGGCATAGTGTTAAGTGTACCGTCTACATTAGTAATCGTAGTTTGAGATGGCGTCTGGTCAGTGTAGAGGGTAATATCTTGTGCTCCACTGCGCAAAACGGTGATATGATATGTAGTTGCATTGGAACCGGAACCAAGAACAAGGGAAGTGGTGCCGGTATGTACACCGGTGATGTCAATTTTAGTGGCTTTCCCAAGAAGCATGGCTAAATGAGTTTTGGCGTTAGACGTACTGTTCGAAGGTTGTAACGCATACCGATTTCCATCTTTTGCAG
This sequence comes from Lachnospira sp. UBA4346, assembly GCA_002394205.1. Taxonomy (GTDB): domain Bacteria; phylum Bacillota; class Clostridia; order Lachnospirales; family Lachnospiraceae; genus Lachnospira. The sequence goes on from DGTC01000010.1 coordinate 17,182, forward strand.
ATGCAAGAACAATGTATTGTGAGCCAACAGAAAGTGCATCACTGCTTGTTATGGACGCAAATCCGGGAATGTCGGAGGTTGCAGTTTCGTCGGGAGTATATAACTGTATTTTACATTCTGTTAAAAAATTAGGATTGTTGCGTAAAGTTGTAACACGATCAAATAATATTTTTGCGCTGTTAAAATGGATATATCGAGGAACAGATGAACCATATCCGCTGTCACGTAAATAAAAATACCCCTCTGTTGCATCAAATGTCTGACCTCCTTCGACAAACGTACGACTGATTGTAAGATTACTAGGAAGGACAGAGTTTGGATAGTTTGGTAATCCGTTAGGGGCAGAACTAGGTGCAAGATATACAGTTGTGTCATTTACAATAGTAGACAATCGGTATGTTCCGACTTCCGAACCGGATTCAAGCGTGTATAAACAATCGTTTAGAGAAATCGTGGTATTTGGAGCACTGACAGGCTGGACTGTACCGGATTGCGCAGATACTTCAGCAGTTGCAATGGATGCATTAGGCTGAGTAGCCAGTTCGGAGTATGCTTCCGAATAATTATATACGGTTGTCTGTTCACCTTCATGAATGTAAATATACACATCAGAAGTGGCAGCCTGTACGGTTAGATTCATCAGAGTAGAAAAGCTTGAATCTGACAGTATAATTCCAAAAACAAGTAGGCAGGATACGAATTTTTTTTAAGTGATTACATAATTTTTTCTTCATAGGGTACCTTCTTTTCTTATAATAATAGTGAAATATAAATATTGTTAAATTGTCAAATTGCATTGAAATACAAATAATTGCAAAAGTGAACAATATTAATAATTTGAGATAATTTACTTATATTAATAAATAAACTAACTAATAAAAACAAGAAAAATAACAAAAAAATTAATTTTCTTAATATGAATAATAACGCAAATTATCTAACTTGAAATTATCATATAAGTGCGGATAACGCAAGAAAAAGTTATAAAATTATTTATAATTTTTGTAAGTGATAAAGCGCGTTTTATATAATAAATTAAGTGAAAATTATAATGGATTTGCATTTGCCCTAGACAAAGAATACAATTTATATTAAGTTAGGAGAAAGCATATTTAAAAGTGAAGGAGAAAATGGCAGAAAATGATACAACCAATCATGAAAGATATATTTTTTTTAAATCAACCCTCAGAACCGGCAACCAAAGCAGATGCAAAAGTGGCTCAGGATTTGCTCGATACGTTAGCAGCACATAAACAGGAATGTGTTGGTATGGCAGCCAATATGATTGGCGTTCGGAAAAGAATTATTATCGTAGATACAGGATTTCTTCCTATAATTATGTATAATCCGGTGATTGTAAGTCAAAAAGGTGCATATGAGACAGAGGAGGGGTGTCTGTCGCTCGTGGGGGTGCGTCCGACAACCCGCTATGAAGAAATTGAAGTAGCTTATGAAGATATTAATTTTCAGAAATGCAAAAAGAAGTATACGGGATTTGTGGCGCAGATTATTCAGCATGAGGTAGATCATTTAGCGGGGAAGATTATATAGATAGGTTAGAAAGGAATGTCGAATGTATCTTATATCAGCATATTTTGATTTGTCATCTTCAAAGCGAATACAACATTACATTGATCAAGTTGCAATGGCAACAGGAAATACATTTATGACAGCGAATAAGGTTCCACCGCATATGACAATAGCTTCGATTGAAGCAAGAACAGGAACAGAATTGATTCCTGTATTTGAGCAGGCGGTTTCTTGTCTGAAGGCAGGAGAAATATCCGTTGTATCGGTAGGAATGTTGCTGCCATATGTGTTATATGCAACACCAGTTCTCAATGAATATTTGCAGGATATGTCGCAGCGGATATACCAGGCATTTGCAGAGATGCCAAATACATGTATGAGCAAATATTATTTACCAATGCAGTGGTTGCCACATATTACAATTGGTAAAAAATTAACAAATGAGCAGATGCGTCAAGGGATAGAAGTAATGATGCAATACTTCTGTCCATTTGATGTAAAGATTACAAGAATCGGATTATCTAGCGTGAACCCGTATCGAGATCTTCGGGTGATAGAACTAGAATCATAAAATTTAATCATGTAGACAGAAGGGGATACATATGAAACAGCAAGGACATATTTATTTTGTAAGACACGGTCAGACAATTTGGAATGTAGAAAATAAAATCTGTGGAGCAACGGACATTGCACTGACAGAATTAGGACACAAACAGGCAATTGAGACAGGGAAGAAAATCATAGAGGAAGGACTTGTGGTGGATGAAATATTATATTCGCCATTGGTGCGTGCTGCAGATACAGCGAAGCATATTTCTGAGATAACAGGAGTTCCAGCAAGAGTAGAACCGAGATTAAAGGAACAAAATTTTGGAAAATGGGAATCAACACCAAGAGATGGAAAAGATTTTGCAAGAGCGAAAGAAGATTTTTGCTGCCGATATGAAGGCGGTGAATCAATGTTGATGCTGGCACAAAGAATCTATAATTTGTTAGATGAAATTAAGGCGCAGGATAAGACGTACATGCTTGTTGCACACAATGGAATTGCAAGAATCGTACAGTCTTATTTTTCAGAGATGAGTAATGCAGAGTTTGCTGCATTTGGCGTGAAGAATTGCGAAGTGAAACGCTATGATTTTTAGAAGCAGGAACGATGAAATGAAGTTGTGCATAAGATAAAATGAGCACAGAAAAAAGCAAGCGACACCGAAGGTGGCATTTGTTTTTTTTCAAGCCATTAACGAGAAAATACAGCTACGAAGTAGCGAAAAAGCACGAAGTGCGAGTTTTCGAGTATATATATGATATAATAAGAGAATAGGAGAGGTTGTATAGAAATATGAAGGCAGAGTTTCGAAATGCGACAAGAGAAGATGTTGGACTGATTTTGTGGTTTATCAAGCAAATTGCAGCATATCAGAAATTAAGTGATGAGGTCGTTGCTGATGAAGATACGCTTACAGAATGGATATTTGATAAACACTGTGCAGAAGTATTTTTTGTGTTGGAAGAAGGAAAAGAAGTAGGATTTGCACTGTTTTTTCATAATTTTTCGACATTTGTTGGCAGAGCAGGGATTCATTTGGAAGATGTATATGTCATTCCGGAATGTCGTGGAAAAGGATATGGTAAAGCTATGCTGCAGCGATTGGCGGAAATTGCAGTTAAACGGAATTGCGGAAGGTTAGAATGGACTTGTCTTGACTGGAATCAGCCAAGTATTGATTTTTATCTGTCGTTAGGGGCAGAGCCAATGTCAGAATGGACAGAATATCGTGTGGCAGGCGATACGCTGATAAATCTTGCAAAACCTGTTGAATAAAAATATAAAAAGAAAGTCTTTGATTTCATTCCACAAAGAGAAAGTGGGATGTTTCAAAGACTTTTTTAATTTTTTATATTTCAACAAAATAAATATTGATAATCGGTATATAAAATATTCAAAATTACAATGTGAATGTAAAATAGTTCAGAACAATATGAAAAATGATGAATAAATATCAGATTTTTAATTGCAATTTATGCAAATTGTTGGTATAATATATAAAATATCATAAGTTGTTACTATTTAATAAATCAAATACAGTAACAAAAGTAATCTAATCATGGAGGATACGGTTATGGAGAAACAAGGTGGTTGTGAAGGACTGAATATGGAAACGGTTCAGTTGGCACGGAATAATGCGTTTGCGAGAATGACACATTGGATTGAAGTGTTAATTATATGTGTGGCATATTTTGCTGAATTTGCAAAAGGTGCAAGAGCGGTACAGTATGTCATATTGACGTGTTTGATAGGAATAGCGTCACCGGTAATTGAAAGTATTACATATAAGAAGAATCCGTCATCAAAGCTGATTAAACATTTTGTTGGATATGGATTTGCGATATTTTATATTTTTATATGTATAACGACAAATAACAAATTGGCGTTTATATATGTATTACCAATGTTAATTGTTGTTACTGCATATGGAGATATTTCATACAGTATTAAATTATCTGTTGGAATTGTAATTGTAAACATTGCTCAGGTTATTTTCTTTATATCGAATGGAACGTATACCAAAGAAGACAGTGCAATGATTGAAATTCAAGTATTAGCGATGACATTAATTTGTATTTATTCCTTATGGACAACAAGGGTTATTCATAAGAATAATGAATTACAGTTACAGCAAATTGAGGAACAGAGTATAAAAACAAATGAATTGCTTGATACAACCTTGCAGACTTCAAATACGATGTCGGATACAATTGATATTGTAAGTGCGCAGATTGAAGAATTGAATCATACAATGTTAGCAACAAAGCAGGCAATGAATGAATTGAATCAAGGTTCAACAGATACTGCAGAGGCTGTTCAGAATCAGTTAGGAATGACAGAAGATATACAAAATAAAATTACGGAAGTTACAACGTGTGCCGATGTCATTACACAAGGAATTGCGGATACCGGTAAAGCAGTATCAGAAGGCAGTCAGAATATAGAAAATCTGATTGCAAAAGTCAATGAGTCAGTAGAAGCAGGTGAAGATGTAAAGACGAAATTACAGGAACTTTGTTCCAATATGGAGCAGATGGAATCTGTCATAGCTATTATTAATAAAATAACGGCACAGACGAAGCTGTTAGCATTAAATGCAAGTATTGAGGCTGCCAGAGCAGGAGAAGCAGGAAAAGGATTTGCAGTTGTTGCAACAGAGATTTCAGGCATGGCAGGTGAGACAGATCAGGCAACAACACAGATTCAGCAGATGCTGCAGGAGTTTGGTACAACAATTAATAATGTTGTAGATGTTACAAATGGAATGATTGAACTGATTTCTAGTCAAGACATTGCAACAAAAAATGCAGTGAAGAGTTTTATGGACATTGAAGACAGCACAGGTCATATGAAAGAGAATTCGCAGCTTCTTGAGAAAAATATCAAAGAATTATTGACTGCAAATCACGAAATTGTGGATAGTATTTCTACCATTTCATCTATTTCAGAGGAAGTAGCGAGTCATGCGAATAATACATTAGAAACAACAGAGTCTAATATTGATATTATGGAGCAGGTTATTTCACTGACGGAACAGTTAAAAGAATTGGCAGGCAAGCTACGTCAGTAAATGTTATCCGAAGGGGAATTGGATAAACATTTAGTGTGTTGCATAAGCAAACATAAATGAAGCAAAAAACGGCTTTTAACGGTTAGAATGGAACTTTATGTTAAAATTCTAACAATTAAAAGTCGTTTTTTGTAAATAGACCTTTGAATTCGTGTTAGAAAATGGTAACATATAAAATAAGAAAAGATACGGCACAGGAGGATTCAGATGGGCAGAACGTTAATTGTAGTGGATATGCAGAAGGATTTTGTAGACGGTTCATTAGGAACAAAAGAAGCACAGGAAATTGTCGCAAATGTGGAAAAGAAGATTCAAGTGTATCGCAAGAATGGAGAACGAATCATTTTTACAAGAGATACACATCCTGTAAATTATTTGGAAACACTGGAAGGAAAGCATCTTCCTGTAGAACATTGTATCAAAGGAACAGCAGGTTGGGAGCTTGATAAACATTTAACAGTGAAAGATACAGATACAATCATTGATAAACCAACATTCGGGTATTGTGGCTGGAGTGACGTATTATCAGGTGAAGATGTGGAACTGATCGGTTTATGTACGGATATTTGTGTGATTTCCAATGCATTGCTGATTAAGACTGCATTTCCAAAAGCGGAAGTATATGTAGATGCGTCTTGCTGTGCAGGCGTAACACCGGATACACATAAAGCATCACTTGAAACAATGAAAATGTGCCAGGTTAATGTAATAGAAGGAGAATAATAATGAAATTACCACAGATTATCAATAGTTTATTAGAAACAGATGCATATAAATTTTCAATGGGACAGGCAATTTATCATCAGTTTAGCGATTATAAGACAACCTGGACATTCAAATGCAGAAATAAGGATGTTCATTTTACATCAGAGATGGTGGATGAAATTATTGAGCAGCTCAAAGCATATTGCAGCCTTCGTTTTACAGAAGATGAACTGCAGTATTTGGATTCAATTACATGGATTAAGGGAAGCTATGTGGATTTCCTTCGTCTGTGGCAGCCGCGCTTTGAGGATTTTGTGATTTCAAAGGACGCAGAATGTGGATTATCCATCGAAACATTAGGAACATGGTTGAATACTTCCATGTATGAGATTCCGGTTCTTGCGATTATAAATGAAGTATATTTTAGAATGGCATATGATTATCAGGATTTGATGAAACAGTTTGAACGCAAATTAGATGAGAAGATTCAGTGGCTGGCGAGCGGAAAATATCATATCGCTTCATTTAGTGAATTCGGATTAAGAAGAAGACTTTCAGGAGAAGCACAGGAGTTAGCGGTTAGAAAACTTGCTGAAAAAGATTTGGAGCAGTCAGCATTTGTTGGCACATCGAATGTATATCTTGCAAAGAAATATAATCTGATTCCGGTTGGAACACAGGCACATGAGTGGATTATGTGTGTAGGACAGGGAAATCATAAACACAATCCTGCTTATTCGAACTGGTATTCTATGCAGGCGTGGGTAGATGAATATGGTGTGCTAAATGGAACAGCATTGACAGATGCGATAACTACAGATTGTTTCCTAAAAGACTTTCAGCTCACATTTGCAACATTATTTAGCGGTGTCAGACATGATTCGGGAGATCCGATTGAATGGGGCGATAAGATGCTTGCACATTATAGAAAGTTAGGAATTGATGCAACACAGAAGACATTATTGTTTAGTGACAGTTTAAATTTTGAAAAAGCAGATAAGATTTATAATTACTTTAAGGGAAAGTGTAAAATTGCTTTTGGTATTGGAACATATATTTCGAATGATACAGATGAAGAACCATTGAATATCGTTATGAAAACGACAAAATGTAATGGTATGGATGTCGCAAAGATTAGTGATACACCGGGAAAAGGTATGTGTAAGAATCCGGAGTATATTGAATATTTACAAAGATGTATAGATTGGAGAATGTCACACGAATAAATTGCCGGATACAAAGGTGAAAGAGGTGTGTAATATGGAAAAAGAAATCAAGGAAATCCGTATCAGCAGCAGTGTAATAAAGAGTGGACATACGTATGCAATTCTGCCGCTTAGTGCAAGATCAATTGTATCAGCATTAGCAGATGAGAATAAGAAGGTTATCTTTGATATTCCGGGGTTTGAGTACTTAAAAGATGAAGATCCTGTTACGATGGATGTGTCCAGATATTATTTCCAACAGCTGTCAGAAACAACACAGACAGCTTCACAGGTGTATGCAGAAACACGGGAAGTCCAAGAAATACAATCATCAGAGCAGACCAATGCGTTACAGGAAAATCAGCAGAGTCCGTTTACACCGTTATTAGAAGACAGTGCAATGAAGATGTTTGCGATGGCATATGTGAGAAGTCGTGATAAAGCGGAACGGGAACAGGTGTATCAGGAATTTGAAGAGACTTTTGGTGCGCAGATTACAGATTGGAAAGAAAAAAGTAAAAAATATATTGTAGAATATATTACGGCAGATATTTTGAAAGAATTTGATGAGATGTAGTCTTGTCAATCGAATTAATATAAACAACCACGAGAGGATGCTTGATACAACAAGTATTAGAATAGGACATCATCTCGTGGTTGTTTTTTTGTTATATTTTTTTGTAGGTTTGGGTTTTCTTTCTTTTATGTATCTCATTCACTGTGGGGACAATGAATGGAAGGGGTTCGCACAAATTATTTTGTATGAAACTGTGCAACCTGTTCTTTTAAGGAAGCAGCCTCATTGGTTAATCCTTCGCTGAGTGCAGAACTTTCTTCCGCTGTGGCAGCAGTTGTCTGGATGGTTTCGGCGATTTCACTGATGCCTAAATCAACCTGGCGAATAGCTTCCGCCTGATTTTCAGAAGCGGTTGCGATGGATTCTACCTTATTACGGATTTCCATAGCACCGGTAACAACTTCCTGCAGGTTTGCAGCAGTATCATCTGCAATTTGTTTGCCATGGGTTACGGCTTGTAAGGCAGCATCAATTAAAGAAGCAGTAGAAGCTGCAGCTTCGGCACTTTGTCCGGCAAGGGCACTAACCTGATCGGCAACAACAGCAAATCCACGACCGGCTTCCCCGGCTCTTGCTGCTTCAATGGATGCGTTTAATGCAAGCAGATTTGTTTGGGAAGCAATTTCGTTAATTGTCTGGATGATATGACCAATCTCCTGAGAGGTCTGATTGATGGTTTCCATGGCTTCGACAACATTTTGCATCTTTTCATTTCCGGTGGAAATCCCATTTGCAACTGCATCTACTTCGCGACTGATAGCTGTTGCATTTTCAGCATTTTCAGAGATACGTTCTGTAATATCATTGGTTGTTGCAGTTAATTCTTCAACGATACTGGCCTGATCAGTTGCACTTTCGGCAAGAGATAATCCGGATTGTGAAATCTGTTCAGAGTCGTTATGAACCTGCTCTGCGACACTGTTGATTTGCTTGAGACTTTCAGAAATCTTCGTGGTAAAGTTGTTTAAGGAAGTTTCAATATTCTTGAAATCTCCGATAAATTCATTTTCAAATTCAGCATTGAAATTTCCGTTAGACATTGTTTCCATGACACGGTCAATGTCTGCTACATAAGCCGAAAGGCTGTTGATGGCAGAACGCAGACTGTCAGCAACACTACCGATTTCATCAGGAGATTCGTACGCAATATCGATATGAAGATTTCCGCCTGCGATTTCTTTTGCAGCCGCATCAATTTCAGTTAAAGGTGCTACAATACTGTCTGTTGTCATATGAGCTAATCGTTTTGCACGAATAAATGCATAGAGAGTGACAAGAACAAGTAAAATACTAACGCCAATTTGGATTGCGATACTCTTATGATATTTTTGCAAGGCGGCAGAATCTGCATATTCACCAAACTCGTTTAAGGAATCAGCAAGAGCTTCAGAAGATTTGTTGTAATTGGATTCATAATAAGCAATGATTTTATCAGTCTGACCGGATTCAGCAAGTGTTAATAATGCATATGTGTCATTCTGAAATGTTTTCAGAAGGTCCTTCATAGATTGTGTTGTCGAAGTGTCATTTACTGTAGAGCATAAGAAGTCCATTTGCTCATTGAGCTGTTGAAAACGTGTATCAAAATCAGCACGTTGTTTCTTGAGTTCAGAAGAATCATTTTTTAATGAAACCCAAAGAATTCGTTTATTTAAGGTTTGAATGTCTTTACGGATTCCCATTTGCGCTTCTGTTGTTTTGTATTCGTTTTTGTAAAATGTAATCATATTACCGCCAAGTAACTGAAAACATACAAAAGAAAATACAGAGGTAAGCGTAATGATTAAGAGAAGTTTAGAGAATACTTTACTTAATCGTTCTTTCATTTTCAGTTGATTGAAGTCTTTCATTTGTAAATCGTCCTTTCGTTTGTTTATGCCTTTATGATAATACTTCAAAAAAGGAATGTAAATGTGTGGAAAGCATAAAAATTATTAAAAAAATATAAAGAAAACCAATCGCATAAATTCTATTAGATTTGTTGCGTGTGCAACATAATGTCAATAAATAGCTTGTTAAAATAGTGACAAATACAACAGAGTGATGTTAAAAAATAATAAAATACAATTTTAATACAAAATAAAACTGAAAATAAATAGAAATAATAAAAAGAATCTGATAATATTGTATTAGAAGATAAATGAGAAAATTTATCACAGTTGTATAGGGGTTAAACAATTTTAAATCAAAAGAAGAATGGAGAGTATGCTATGGGGTATGTTTTAAATGAAGACCAAATGAATCAGGCATTGCAGGAATTAAAAAAATCATACATCGTATATGCACCAAAGTGTTTTGAAAATGGAGGAAGATTTTCTGATACGGATTGTATACGATATGGGGAGATTCATTCGATTGCAGATGTAGAATTTGAGAAAAAGTCGGAATTTTCGTTTAAGGAGATTCTCACACCGGTATCGCAGACGTTGTTTTATTTTACGGAGGATTCCGTGCAGGAGGCACAGGCAGAGAAGAAGGGCGCAGTTATTTTCTTGAGAAGCTGTGACAGACATGCGGTTCGCAGATTAGATGATATGTATTTATCAAATGGACCGGCGGATTATTATTATCAGAGAGTTCGTGAAAAAGTGCATTTTATTGTGATGGGATGCACAAATGCATATGAGAATTGTTTTTGTGCAGATATGGAAACGAATCAGACAAGCGCGTATGATGCAGGAGTGAATAAAAAAAATGGTGTATTTGAAATGGACTGTAAAGAAACATGGATAGATGACATTGTGAAAAAATACACAGATACAGAGAAAGATGTAAGCGTTGAATTTGTTACGCAGACACAGACACATGTACAGATTCCTGAAAAAATAGATTACAGGGTATCTAAGAGCAGCATTTGGAAGGATTATGACAGCAGATGTATTCACTGCGGCAGATGTAATTTTGTCTGTCCGACTTGTACATGTTTTACAATGCAGGATATTTTCTATACGGATAACGGGAAAGTCGGTGAACGCAGAAGAGTATGGGCATCCTGTATGGTAGACGGATATACGGATGTGGCAGGCGGCGGAAGCTACCGTAAGAAGATGGGAGAACGTATGCGCTTTAAAGTACTTCATAAAATCTTAGATTACAAAGAGCGCAACGGATATTATATGTGCGTTGGATGTGGCCGATGTGATGATGTCTGTCCGGAATATATTTCATTTTCACACTGCATGAACCGCTTAGAAGAAGGGATGAAGGAGGTAGAGCACAATGACTAAGAATGAATATGTACCTTTTATTTCAGAAATCCTGTCTGTGAAGAAGCATACAGAAATAGAGTATACATTCCGTTTATCTTATGAAGGCAAAGTACTTCCGGGACAGTTTTTTGAAGTATCTATTCCGAAGTTTGGCGAAGCACCGATTTCAGTAAGTGGTATTGGTGACGGATATGTAGAACTTACGATTCGAAAGGTTGGTAAGGTTACAAATGAAGTCTTTGAACATTATGTTGGAGATCATCTGTTCCTGCGCGGTCCTTATGGAAATGGATTTGATGTAACAAATTATAAAGATAAAGAAGTTGTGATTGTTGCCGGTGGTACCGGGGTATCTCCGGTGCGTGGGGTGATTGATTATTTTGCAAATCATCAAGAGGAAAGAGTGGCACAGACTTTAATTGCGGGCTTTAAATCAGAACAGGATATATTATTTAGAGATGATTTCGCTCGATGGAGCGAGCAGATGAATGTGATTTTGACATTGGATGCAGGGGAAGAAAATGACCGGCACAAGGTTGGACTTGTAACAAAATATATTCCTGATTTACAGTTCGAACATATAGAAAATGCCGTTGCAATTGTCGTAGGACCTCCGGCAATGATGCGTTTTTCAGTACAGGGGTTGTTAGAACGTGGATTAAAAGAAGAGCAGATTTGGATTTCACAAGAACGAAAAATGTGCTGTGGACTGGGAAAATGTGGACATTGTCGCATTGGCAGCCGTTATGTGTGCTTAGATGGACCGGTATTTTGTTATACAGAGGGTAAGACCTTGATTGATTAGGAGGGGAATGTTATGGATATTAATACGAAGAAATTAAAGAAAAATGCATTTCGTGTCACAAAAGAACGTGGGCTTGCAGCGTCAAGAGTGCGTGTTCCGGGCGGCAGAATGGAAGCGAAATATTTAGCAGATATTCAGAATATTGCTGAAACATATGGAAATGGAACGGTTCATTTAACAATCAGACAGGGATTTGAGATTCCGGGAATTCCATATGAGAAGATGCCACAGGTCAATCAGTTACTTCAGCCAATTATTGAAGGCTTGGGAATTAATCAGGAAATAGAAGGGGAAGGCTATTCTGCATCAGGAACCAGAAATGTGATGGCATGCGTCGGAAATAGCATCTGCCCGTATGGCTGTTATGATACGACGGCATTTGCAAGAAAGATGGAAAAAGCAATTTTCCCAAATGATTTACATTTTAAAGTATGTTTTACGGGCTGTTCAAATGATTGCGCAAAGGTGCGTATGCATGATTTTGGAATTATAGGCATGACGATTCCACAGTTTGACAGTAACCGCTGTGTCAGCTGCGGAGCATGTGTGAAGGCTTGTACAAAGAAGTCTGTGAGTGCATTAACCTCAGTGAATTACAGACCAAAGCGTGACGAGGTACGTTGTATTGGCTGTGGAGAATGTGTTCTTGCCTGTCCGAATATGGCATGGACGAGAAGTCAGAAGAAATATTACAAGCTCACGATTTTTGGACGTACAGGTAAGAAGAATCCAAGAATGGGGCAGGATTGGATTAAATGGATTGATGAGGAAAGTATCTTAAAAATTGTTCAGAACACATATGATTATGTTAAAGAATATATTGACCCTAATGCGCCGGGAGGAAAAGAGCATATCGGTTATATTGTAGACCGTACAGGATTCGAAGAATTTAAGAAATGGGCGTTAAAAGATGTAACACTTCCGGAATGTGCGGAAATTGTCAGTCCTGTTTACTGGAATGGGATAAAGTATTCATAAATTTCATTGACTTTTTATATACATTGTGAAATAATATACATAGTTTAGGCAAGCTTCCATTTTTGTGGAATTTGACTGGCGTAACTTGAAAAAGTTAGATACACTATAAAGGAAAAGCGAGGTTAATGTAAGATGTCAAAAGTTGATTTAAGCAAGTATGGTATTAGCGGTACTACTGAAGTTGTATACAATCCTTCTTATGAAGATTTATACAAGGAAGAAATGCAGCCTGGTTTAGAGGGTTACGAAAAGGGACAGGACAGCGAACTTGGTGCTGTTAATGTTATGACTGGTATTTATACAGGTCGTTCTCCTAAGGATAAGTTCATCGTTGAAGATGAGAATTCTAAGGATACAGTATGGTGGACATCAGATGAATATAAGAATGATAACCATC
>DGTC01000031.1 GCA_002394205.1 Lachnospira sp. UBA4346
TCTCTTCTTTGCAGATTTAATGTTAGCCAATTTGAACACCTCCAAAATATGTTATAATTTCATTCATTTTTATGTGTTTTGCATTAAAGCCGGACACGGACGATCTAATGTAAACATACTCTTGTATCTTATATGATAAAGAAAATGATGTCAATATTTTTTTGAAAATTTACATAAAAAATTATAATTTATACAAAATAAAAACAGAATTCTTTTATGGAATCTAGATAAACATAGAAATATTACAGTTTATTGTACAGAAAATATCAGATGTTGTAAACATAAAGGAGTAAAAATGATTTGGAAAAATAAAGAACAATTTCAGGCACGGACCGATCTGGCAGTAGAAATAAACCAACAGGTGAATCCCAATCAGGGCAGATTAAATGGAATAGATATATATACACAATATGCAGGAAAAGCATGCAATGAGTCGGCTTATGATGTAAAGCAGATAACGATAGAAATCAAAAATGAGCATGGAGCGCATTTGCTGAATCGACCAATGGGGACATACATTACGATGGAAGCAGGAAGAATGTATGCATTAGAGGAGGATTTGCAGGATACAATTGTTGTAAATTTAACAAAAAATATTCAAAAACTGCTTATGGGTATGGTGTACGATATAAAAAAATGTACCATTTTAGTTGTTGGGCTTGGAAATAGAACTGTAACAGCGGATGCATTAGGACCTGAAGTAATACGGCAGCTGAATGTGGCAGATTATTTGCAAAAGGACGAAAATGCAGGGAGACTATATGCGATTTGTCCGGGGGTAAAAGCGCAGACCGGACTGGAAACTGCAGATATTGTATCCGGAATTGTAAAACAGGCACATCCGGATGTGGTTATCGCAGTCGATGCCCTTGCAGCCAGAGATGTGAAGCGGTTGAATGCTTCCATACAATTATCAGACAGGGGGATTCATCCTGGCTCAGGTGTTGGAAATCATCGAATGGGGCTGACACGGGAAACGATAGGTGTTCCGGTACTTGCTATAGGAGTTCCTACCGTTGTAGACACAACAACCATCGTTTATGATGCATTGGAATTACTTGTTGAGAATTTATGTAAAGATGAAGAACTGGGGATTTTTACCAGTATGTTACAGGATTATACACCGCGGGAACGTTATCGGCTCTATAAAGAGGAGCTGCCGGAAGAATTATCGGCGCTGTATGTGACACCGAAAGAAATAGATGAGCAAATTGCAGCGATGGGCAAAGTGATTTCTGGGGCAATTCAAAAGCTGCTAGATTAAAATTTAGTAATATATCGAAAATGATACGAATATAGTAGAAGGGAGTGGGGCAGAAGACAGATTGGAGGCAATGATGAAATACAGATATAAATATTTAGCGGCTATACAAATTCTGGCTTTTGCGATGATTGGTGTGCTTTTGAGCAAAATGCATATGCAGGAAATTGTTTTGGATGAGCTGCATCATTTTATATTGGGTATCAGTCTTCCGTGTTATAGATATATGATAGAAGATGCACCACAGGAAGATTTCATCCCAACGGGATTCATCAATCATATTTATCCAATCAATGAATATTTGCTATCGAATGAAAGTTATGGGGAACAGGATGAATTTCCTTTGTATATGAACAAAACAATTGCCACCGGAAATTATATAGAGCCAACGGAAAAAACGGCAGATAATAATGACATAATGCAGACAGAATATACAGCGATGCAGACGGATGAAAGTTCGGTGAACAGGCAGGTTGTTGCTGCAGAGACAACTGCGCATACTCAAAATATTTCAGAAGGAATTATTCATCGCCAGGAACGGACGGGAACATTGTATACAAAGCAACAGTTGTCAGATTACCAGTTCACACATGATAAATTCTATACAATTACATCAATTACATCATTGACACCGGAAATTTTCAGACCATCAGAATTTCTAGATTATGATATGCGTGTATCTAAAGACGATCCCACAAAACCGCAGATTCTTATTTTTCATACACATTCACAGGAAGCATTTGCAGATTCTGTAGAGGGAGATGTTGATACGACAATTGTAGGTGTTGGAAATTATCTGACACAGCTTTTGACAGAGCAATACGGGTATAGTGTATTTCATGACACAAGTGTGTATGATTATGTAGATGGAAAATTAGATCGAAGTAAAGCGTATACCTACGCAGAGGAGGGAATTGCAAAAATATTAGAAGAAAATCCATCTATTCAGGTAGTGATTGATCTGCATCGGGATGGTGTGGCAGATACGACGCATCTTGTTACGAATGTGGATGGTAAAGAGATGGCACAGGTAATGTTATTTAACGGATTAAGTTATAGTAATCTAAAAGGTAATATTGGATATTTGTATAATCCATATAGGGATGAAAATCTGGCAATGAGCCTGCAGCTTCGGCTGTTAGGAGATGCATATTATCCGGGTTTTCTGCGTAGAAATTATATTAATGCATATCGTTATTGCTTACATGAACGGGGAAAATCAATGCTAATAGAAGCGGGAGCACAGACGAATACCGTTCAGGAAGAAAAAAATGCAATGGAACCATTAGCAGATATTTTAGATAAGTTATTACAAGGTGAGAAAGCATATGAGTAACATGAAATAAAAGGATAGGATTTGACTTTTTTGCAAGAGAAGAATATTATATATGATAATTATACTAGCTAGGCAGATAGAAATATTTGCAGAATGGAGAACCAAATGATATTAGAAAATGTACAACCCGTAGAAGTATTTCGTTATTTTGAAGAAATCTGTGCAATTCCGCACGGCTCAAGAAATGTAGAAAAAATTAGTGCGTATCTTGTAAATTTTGCAAAAGAGCATCAGTTAAAATATCGTCAGGATGAGAATCTGAATGTGATTATTTGGAAAGATGCAACAAAGGGTCATGAAAATGAAAAGACTGTAATTTTGCAGGGACACATGGATATGGTTGCAGTAAAAGAATCCGGCTGTGACAAAGATATGGACAAGGAAGGTCTTGATTTAGTTGTAGATGGGGATTTTGTTAAGGCAAAGCAGACATCGCTTGGTGGAGATGATGGAATTGCCGTAGCTTATGCATTGGCAGTCCTTGCTTCTGATACGATTGAGCATCCTGCACTTGAAGTTCTTGTAACGGTAGATGAAGAAATTGGTATGCTTGGTGCAGTTGCACTTGATACATCTGATTTACATGGTGCAGTTATGTTAAATATGGATTCAGAAGAAGAAGGAATCTTAACAGCAGGCTGTGCAGGCGGAGCACTTGTAGAAGGATATATTCCAGTGACAAAATCAGATATTACAGGGTATGCGGTAACATTAAAAATTGATGGACTTACAGGTGGTCATTCAGGGGTTGATATTATTTATCAGCGTGCCAATGCGAATGTTCTTGCAGGTCGCATCCTGAGTATGCTTGATAAAGATGTTCAGTATGGCTTATGTGATATTAATGGTGGTGAAAAAGATAATGTAATTACCATGAATAATATAATGCATCTGGTTGTTGAGAAGGAAGATGTAGAGAACTTTAAGAATACGATGGACAAGCTGACAAAGGAAATATGCTCTGAATATGAAAAAACAGATGCGGATATTTCTATTACGTATGAAATGGCATCAGATATTACAACACAGAAAGCATTTACACAGGCAGTAACAACAAAACTTATTATGGCAATGGTTATGGAACCTTACGGTGTTCAGAAAATGAGTAATGATATTGAGGGGCTTGTTCAGACTTCTGATAACCTTGGTATTGTAGAGACATTGGATGAAAGTGTAAAGTTGGCTTATTCTGTAAGAAGTTCCGTAGACAGTGAAAAGGAATGGCTTATTGATAAGATTGTGGATTTTATTGAGTTTCTTGGGGGAGCCTGTGAGATTTCAGGCAGATATCCGTCTTGGGAATATCAGAGTGAATCAGCACTTCGTGATATGATGGTTCGTGAATATACAAAGATTTATGGAGAAGCACCGGTTGTTAATACGATTCATGCAGGTTTGGAATGTGGTGTTATTGCAGATAAGATTGCAGGACTTGACTGCATTTCATTCGGACCGGATATTTTAGAAGTACATTCAACAAGAGAACGATTGAATATTGCATCTGTAGAAAGAACCTGGAAGTTTTTACTTGCAGTACTTGCAAATATGTCAGATGTATAAAACGTTTTATTTTTATAAGTTACTATGAATATAAAGAAAATGGTATTTAGGTACTTCATTTGGTTTCGTAGATGAAGTAATCTGAGTACCATTTTTTTGTTATATGAAAAAAATTTAGGATAAATTTCTCAATAATATTATAAATCAAGCAAGGGAATTTCTATAAGAATACAATTAGTCTTGTATATATTTTAAAAATATAAAAAATATTTGACAAATGATAAAATGTTTGATATAGTATCTTTATCACAGCAAAAATATATTTTATATTGTACTGGAATTAAATAAAGCGGCTGTGAAAGAGGAGGTTTTAATGAATTATGAGAATTTTTTGCAATGTATGCAGGAACGCATACAAAAACAAGTGCACGATGGGTGTACAGTTACTTTAAATCACGTTATTAAAAATAATGGATGTGAATTAGACGGACTTGTTATTATGGAAAAGGGACGAAATGTTGCTCCAACCATATATTTAAATGCATTTTATGAGGCTTATGAAAATGGAATGTACATCGAAGATATTATTCATAAAATTCTACAAGTTTACATGGAAAATAAAGATAAAATTAATGTGAATCCTGAATTTTTTACAGATTATGAAAGCGTTCGATACAGAATAGCGTATAAGTTGATTCATTATGAACAGAATACAAAGTTATTAGAGGTCGTTCCACATAGAAGATTTTTAGATCTTGCAATTGTTTATTATTGTATGATTGAGCAGTTTGAAGATATAAATGCAACGGCACTTATTTATAATACACATATGACACACTGGGGAATAACAGAAGAAGAGTTGTATGAAACAGCACATCGTAATTCTCCAAACATTTTAAAAAGTGTATTAAGACCAATGTCTGCCATTATTGATAATATTGTAGAATCATCGGAGCAAGAGGATTTCTTGCAATTAGAATCGGAAGAGATGTATGTATTAACAAACGAGTCTAAATTACATGGTGCATCTTGTATTCTATATGAAGGGTTGTTAAAAAACCTGTCTGATTATGTAAATAAAGATTTATATATCTTACCATCCTCAATTCATGAGGTAATTATTGTTCCCAAACACGAATGTTATACAAAAGCAGAATTAGAAGATATGGTATGTGAAGTGAATACAGAAAATGTATCTACAGATGAGGTACTGTCTAATCATGTGTATACATATCATAGAAAATCCAATTTAATTACATTATAGATATATGCATAAAATTTTGATACAAATTAAAGAAGGGTAAAAAGCTGTCAATTGATATATATATTGTTGACAAGCTGAATTACTAGTTTATATAATTAAGAAAAATGGAGTGAATATGGAGGAAAGGAGAAAACAATGACAGATCATGAAATGTTGCAGGAAATATATAAACAAGTTAATGCATTGAGGGATGAAATGAAACGTTCAAATGATTCATTAAGAACGGAATTAGAGAAAAAAATCGAAAATTCAAATAATGAATTAAGAGCGGACATGGAAAAATCTTACAATGAATTGAGAGAAGAAATGAAACGTTCAAATGATGAATTAAGAGCGGACATGGAAAAATCTTACAATGAATTGAGAGAAGAAATAAAGCGTTCAAATAATGAATTGAGAGAAGAAATAAAAACTACAAAACAGGATTTGCAGGAGCAGATTTCAGATATTCAACTTACATTAGAGAATGATGTATTTAAGAATATTAAGATTATCGCAGAAGGGCATTTAGGACTTGCAAATAAGTTAGATGATGCAGTTAAAATTGATAATGAAAAGGAAATTTTAATGATTCGTGTTAATTATATGGAGAAAGACATTGCAAAAATGAAAAAACAGATTGAGAAAATGAAATAACATTTTATAGAACAAGTGTTTTGTAGTAAAAAGGCAACACATTTACGATATATCAATAAATGTGTTGCCTAATTTTTGTAATGGATATGTTGTATTTCATATAAAACAAAACATATTATGCCAATGCGATAAGTGTTATTGTTTTATTGCTTTAAAATATAATAAAAGTGCACATGGAGAGATTCGAACTCTTGACCTTTCGCTCCGGAGGCGAACGCTCTATCCACTGAGCTACATGTGCACACCTCTTATATAATACAATAAAATTCTGAATTAAGCAATGGAATAATTGAATTTATTTTTATTTTTTGATAGAATATATGTTTGATATAAACAAGACAAACTTCGAATGGAGAGTATATGGAAATACGTATTAATAAATATCTCAGTGAAGCAGGCGTTTGTTCCAGAAGAGAAGCCGATCGACTTTTGCAGCAGGGAAGAGTACGAATAGATGATGAACTGGCACAGATGGGGAGTAAAGTAACAGATGGTCAGACGGTATATGTGGATGGATGTGCAATTGCCTTAGAGGAAGAGGATATCTTGTTGGTATTTAATAAGCCGGTAGGAATTGTATGTACTACAACAGATAAACAGGGAAAAAATAATATTGTGGATTATATTGGATACCCTAAAAGAATTTATCCAATTGGCCGTCTTGACAAGGATTCGAATGGACTGATTTTGATGACGAATAATGGAGAGATTTCAGATAAAATTCTTCGTTCAGTAAACGGACACGAAAAAGAATATGTAGTAACTGTAAATAAAGATATTGATACAACATTTATAAAAAAAATGTCCGGTGGATTATATTTAAAAGAATTAGAGCGTACAACAAAGCCGTGCAAGGTTTATAAAGAAGGTAAAAGAACATTTAGAATTGTTTTGACGCAAGGTCTGAACAGACAGATTCGCCGAATGTGTGAAACATTAGGGTATCGTGTAATGAAGTTGGAACGTATTCGCATTATGAATATTTTGTTGGGAGATTTACCAGAAGGAAGCTACCGCGACGTAACTCCACAGGAATATGAAGATTTGAAGAAGCAATTATAAATATAACAGATTTCGTGTATTGCTGATAGGTCAGAGAGATAATGATAAAAGGAAATAAAAGAATGGAGTAGTAATTGTATGGGACAGCAAATGAATCGTATTAAAGAACTTGTTGGCATTTTAAATGAGGCGGGCAAGGCGTATTATTCAGAATCAAGAGAAATTATGTCAAATTATGAATATGATGCATTGTATGATGAACTTGCAGCACTAGAAAAAGAGACAGGTTGTGTGCTTTCGAATAGTCCGACTAACCGGGTTGGGTATGAAGTGTTAAGTGAACTGCCAAAGGAAAGACATGAAAGTCCGATGTTAAGTTTGGATAAAACGAAAAGTGTAGATGAATTGGTACAGTGGCTGGGGACACAAAAAGGATTATTGTCATGGAAATTGGATGGATTGACCATCGTATTAACATATGAGCATGGGACACTGCAAAAAGCAGTTACGCGTGGAAATGGGGAAGTTGGAGAAATTATTACAAATAATGCCAAGGTATTTAAAAATATTCCTTTACAAATTGCTTATGATGGAAAACTTGTATTGCGTGGGGAAGCATTAATCACATATTCTAACTTTGAACGTATCAATGAGCAGATACCGGAAGCAGATGCGAAATATAAGAATCCAAGAAATTTATGTAGTGGCTCTGTAAGACAGCTCAATAACAAGATTACCAAAGAGAGAAATGTGGAGTTTTTTGCATTCAATCTGGTATCAGCGGAAGATATGGATTTTCATAATTCAAGAAAAGAACAGTTTGAATGGTTGACTAAGTTGGGATTTGATGTTGTTGAATATAAGGAAGTGACAAAAGAAAATTTGGCAGATACAGTTGGTTGGTTTGAGCAGACAATTGTGAAAAATGATTTTCCGTCGGATGGACTTGTTATTTTATATGATGATATTGCGTATGGCGATTCATTGGGAAGAACTGCAAAGTTTCCAAGAAATTCACTTGCATTTAAATGGACGGATGAAACAGCCGATACGACGTTACGTGAAATTGAATGGAGTGCTTCTAGAACGGGATTGATTAATCCGGTAGCGATATTTGATACTGTGGAATTGGAAGGAACGAATGTAAGCCGTGCCAGCGTTCATAATATTAGTATTATGGAAAATTTGGAGTTGGGAATTGGTGATACGATTCAGGTATTTAAAGCCAATATGATTATTCCACAGATTGCTGAAAATTTAACAAGAAGTGGAAATGTTACAATTCCGTCTGAATGTCCTGTCTGCGGTGGGGCTACACAGATTCGACAGGTTAATGATGTGAAGTCATTGTATTGTACCAATCCGGACTGTCAGGCAAAGCATGTTAAAAGATTTGCACATTTTGCAGCAAGAGATGCACTTAATATTGATGGGTTATCTGAAGCTACATTGGAAAAATTTATTCAGAAAGGGTTCTTAAAGACATTTCATGACTTATTTCATTTGCAGCAGTATCGAGATGAAATTGTTGAGATGGACGGATTTGGTCAGAAATCATATGATAATATGATACATTCTGTAGAACAGGCAAGAAATACAACATTGCCAAAGTTGATTTATGGTTTGGGAATTGATAATGTTGGACTTTCGAATGCAAAAATGATTGTAAAATCTCTGAAAAATGTAGAGGGGATTTTGAGTTGTACGAGAGAACAGCTTGTAGATATTGATGGTGTGGGAGAAGTGATTGCAGATTCTTTTGTATCATTTTTTGAGCAGGAAAAAAATAAAACAGAATTTATGAACCTTTTAGACGAGGTTCAGTTTGAGAAACAGGAAGAAATGGAAGAACAGGAAGCCATTCTTGCAGGACAGACATTTGTTATTACGGGTTCCCTCGTTCATTTTGAAAATCGATCTGCGTTAAAAGAACAGATTGAACAATTAGGCGGTAAGGTGACGGGGTCTGTTACGAAAAAGACAACATATCTGATTAACAATGACACACAGTCTACATCATCAAAAAATAAGACTGCGGCACAGTTAGGAATCCCTGTAATCAGTGAAGAGGATTTTCTCAAACTTGCACAACTTTAAAAAGTATGATATAGTATGCAACAATTATAGAGAAAGGTGGTTGATATTGTATGCCAATTAAAATTCAGAGTGGTTTACCAGCAAAAGCAGAGTTAGAAGAAGAAAATATTTTCGTAATGGATGAAAGTCGTGCAATGTCGCAGGATTTTCGTGCGTTGGAGATTGTGATTCTAAATCTGATGCCAATTAAACAGGATACGGAGTTACAGTTGCTGCGTGCAATGTCAAATACACCGTTGCAGATTGATGTGACATTTTTACAGATGGCATCTCATGTTTCTAAGAATACATCTGCATCTCATTTGAAAAAGTTTTATGTGACATTTGATGAAATCAAAAATAAAAAGTATGATGGAATGATTATTACAGGAGCACCTGTGGAAAAACTTGATTTCGAACAGGTAAATTACTGGGATGAATTAACAGAAATTATGGAATGGACAAAAACGCATGTGACTTCAACATTGCACATTTGTTGGGGGGCGCAGGCAGGTTTGTATTATCATTTTGATATTCAAAAGAAGATATTTGATACGAAGCTATCAGGCGTTTATGCTCATAAAGTAATGAATCGAAAAGAGCCTTTAGTTCGTGGATTTGATGATATATTTTATGCACCACATTCTCGCTATACAGAAGCAAGTCGTGAGGATATTTTAGCCAATCCACATCTTAAAGTACTTGCAGATTCGGATGAAGCCGGAATTTATATAGTGATGGCAGAAGAAGGAAAGCAAATATTTGTAATGGGACATCCGGAATATGATCGTTATACGCTTGATCAGGAATATAAACGGGATCTTGAAAAGGATATAGATCCGGCGATACCGGTAAATTATTATCCGGAAGATGATTCAAATCGGAAACCAAGACTATCATGGAGAAGTCATGCAAATAATTTGTATACAAACTGGTTGAATTATTATGTTTATCAGGTAACGCCGTATATTTTGAATTAAAACATAAATCACTTGTATTTATGTGCCTTTTATGGGAAATGTGTTAAGTATTGATAATACTATATATGTGTACAATAATATATTATTATCAATGCTTCTTTATTTTTTTTGAAATTCTTCCGAAATAATATATAAGTAGATTTAGGAAGTAGATTTAAATAGAACAAAGGAGTGAATGTGTATGGTAACAATTCAGGCAAGTACATTATCAGCACAGTTACAAACTTCAGGTCAATATTCGTATTCTGTTACAAAGCAGGGGTTTGCACATGATGCGAAGGCTGAGGATGCATCTTATAATGCAAAGGCAATGCGGCAGATGATTAAGCATTTGAAGTATTTTGATTATGAAGATGGCAGTGCAACAGAATTAAAAAAGTATGTAAAGAACTTCGTCTCAGAATATAACTCATTGCTGGATAATACAGGAAAAATCGAAAATGATAAAAAGATAAAAAAATATACAGATAAGTTCGATGCTTTATTGAATAAATATGAAAAAGAACTTTCAGATATAGGGATTACAAAAAAGACCAATGGTAAGTTGGAGTTAGATAAAACGAAGTTTGACGAAGCAAAAAATGAAAAAGTATCAGAGGTATTTACGAGAACTTCAGAATTTTCGCAAAAAGCAACGCTTTACATGGATCGTATTTTTGAAAATACAAGATTAGCGTTTCAGAAGCCGGTTACAGATAATGTTACAACGGTAAGACAGGCAAGTAACGCACAGAGCCAGTTGATTCAACAGATTCCCATGCTTGCAGTTTCAGCAAATACACTTGCACAGGCAGATTATTCGGATGATACTCAGGTAAAGTCATTTGTTGCAGGATATGTACAATATTATAATGCATTATTAAACGCCGCACAAAATGTTGCTGCAGAGCAGGGAACGCTTGAATCAGAGGAAGTTTCCCAAATAAAACAGGTGACGAGAAATTATCAGACATCTTTAACACAAAGTGGTATAACCATTGATTCTGATGATACGCTTTTGTTTGATGAACAGGCAATTGCGTCAGATGATGCATTGAGAAGTACATTTGCAAATCCTTCACAGTATCTTAGTCAGATTCAGAATTATGCAGAGAGTTTTATGCAAAAGCTAATTGTAAAGCGTGAAGATATGGGCAGTGTCAGTGTAGATATTTATGCATAAAATGAGTTTATTATTTGGTTATATACAGGGATAAATGTAGTGGCAAGATAGGAGGCAGCAACCGATGTATTATATGACAAATTTGATTTATACATTGATATATGCATTACCGGCAACATTAATTGCAATTATTCTACATGAGTATGCGCATGCAGCAGTATCTTATTTGTGTGGAGATAAGCGTGTAAAAGCAGATGGAAGATTATCATTAAATCCACTGAAGCATTTAGATCCGGTGGGAACGGTTTGTCTTTTGCTATTTCATATGGGCTGGGCAAAACCGGTTATGGTAGATACCAGAGCATATAAACATAAGCGGTTGGATTTCTGTCTGGTAGCACTTGCGGGACCTGCGATGAATTTTGCACTTGCTTTTGTTTCAATGTGTTGTTTATATTTGACGGTAACGGTTGTACCGAATCATGTATGGTCGAATTATTTATATTATTTCTTTTATTATACTGGAATGATTAGCGTAGGACTGGGGGTATTTAACTTGATTCCAATACCACCCTTGGATGGGTCAAATATATTATTTTCGATTCTTCCAATTCGGGTAGAACAGACATTTCGGAAATATCAGCGATATTTTCCGATTATATTATTGGGATTGATTTGGTTTGGTTCGTTAAATAATATTTTGTCATACATTGACCGGAATGTATTAAATGTAATGTGGCATCTCGTATTAAAGATTTTTGGTCATACATCACAAGGAATACTTTGATTTTGAAAGCTAAATTTAAGATGGATTAAAATGTTTCGTAAATGATATTTACGAATCTTAGTTATTTAAAATATCAGAAAATATATTATAATAAACATAAGAAAAGAGGAATTATTTTATGATAAATCCGGCAGATATGTTTCGAATAAAAAAAGACTGGGATACTTTTGTAAGAAATCATCCGAAGTTTCCACTGTTTTTAAACGCAGTGAAAAATACACCAATTGAAGCGGGTTCTGTTATTGAATTGAATATTACAACGGCAGATGGCAGAAATTTGTGTTCTAATGTAAAATTGACCCAATCGGATTTGGATATGATTGAAGATTTAAAAAAGATGGGGCAGAAATAATGATTGATGAAAAAGAGATATTACCCTTTAATTTTTTTGCGTATGGTGGCGTGTATAGCGGAAGTCATGGCGGTATGCGGTATCGGATTGCAAGGATTGGTAAAAAACCAGATTTTCAGCTAGAGGTATCTGTGTGGAAAGGACCATATTGCTATGCTGCTGTTTCACCAGAACAGAGAATAACACAGCAATTTCCGTATTCAGAAGAAGGAAGAAGCGCAGCGATAGAATGGCTGTTACAGCAATATCAGGCGCATCTTCCGACATGGGAAATAATGGAAAATATTTTGGATGCACCAATTAC
Organism: Lachnospira sp. UBA4346; assembly: GCA_002394205.1. GTDB lineage: Bacteria > Bacillota > Clostridia > Lachnospirales > Lachnospiraceae > Lachnospira. The sequence continues at coordinate 12,601 of DGTC01000031.1, forward strand.
ACTTCATTATGCAGATTCTGAATCGAAAGCATAGTGGCATATAACAGACTGGCACATATGACGGCGCAACACAGGCAAATAAGTTCGGAATGAATGTGTTTTTGTAATATAAAAGCATATATAGGAAATGTTATTCCGTTTGCAATGACTGCACTTAAAATTCCGGGGAATGTATGTGTTGACAGTATTGAAAAGTGGAGTGTGATTTTTAATTTCATTATATGTAATATACATATCAGAATTTCGGACAACAGGAGTCCCCATAAATAGCCACAGATTCCTTTATATGGAACAATGCAAATTAGTGCAGTAATACGAAGCAGAATTCCGATAATGTTTTGAATACAGGTACTGGTTGTATAGCCCAGACCATTTAAGATGCTGCTGAGTGTAATTGACAGATAGTAAAACGGGCATAGCCATGCGAGTGTTTCTATATAATGCATGACATCCGGTTCACAAAAAAGAATTGCGCCGATTTTAGCACCGTAGAGTAAAAATATAATTGTACAGAAAAAACCAACGGACAGACATAGTTGCATAGCGCGTTTTGTTGTATGCACGATAGCCTGTTCGTTTTCTTTTGCCTGCTCATTGGATACGGTTGGAAGGAGCATAACGGCAAGGGCGTTTGGTATCGCACTTGGAAATAGAATAAAGGGGAGTGCCATGCCGATTAAGATTCCATAAATGCGAATAGATTCCGTGTTGGAAAATCCGTAACGGAATAATTGTGCAGGTATCAGGATGGCTTCTCCGCTTTGGAGAAGATGCATAAGGAGTCGGTTTGCCGTTAATGGTGCAGAATAGGAAAGTAGGGGCTGTATTTTATTACAAATGGATTGCTTTACAAAATTGGTACGGCGTGTTCCTAACAGTGCACCAACACAAAATACAGTGGCGGCTATTTCACCAATTACATTTCCGTAAACTGCACTGGATACGGTTACAGATACACCGTGATGGATTTGGTATTGTGCATATACATATACACATAATACACGTGTGATTTGTTCAAATAGTTGGGAGAGTGCAGGAACTTCTGTTTTTTTACATCCGAAATACAAACCGTTTACGCAGTTGTGAAAACTTGAAAATGGAATACATAATGCCAAAATCCGTATCAATGGAGTACACATGCTGTTTAGCAGAATTCGTGTGGCAAGGAAGTCTGCGTATATATAAATTATTACAGCAGTTAGAACAGAAAGCGGAATAGAAATGCATAGTCCGGCAAAAAACCAGTTTGTATCAATTTTAACAATCTTGGAATCCGAATGGTCGGAAGCACAGTATTTTGAGATGGCCGTTTGAATACCAGCTGAGCATAGTGCAAATGAAAGTGCCAGAATGGGTGAAGTTAATTGCAAAAGTCCAATTCCGGCAGCACCAATTGTTCGGGTTAAAAAGATACGATAAAAGAAGCCGATTACACGGCTGATAATACCAGCCAGTGTAAGAATTGCAGTACCTCTAAAAATTGTATTTTTAAAAATATTTTTCATGAATACCTCTGTTAGAGCAATATGATTGCCGTAATTTACTAACAATATATGCAAGTTTGGAATATATTAGTAGTAAAGATTTGTAAAGAGGAATCAGATATGATTTATATGGATAATGCAGCGACAACACCAGTCCGTTATGAAGTTGTTGAAGCAATGAAACCATATTATAGATATAAATATGCCAATCCTTCGGGTGTATATTCTTTTTCAAAGCAGGTTCGAAAAGACATAGAAAAAGCTAGAACACAGCTGGCGCAATCAATTCATGCGAATCCTGAAGAAATATATATAACATCGGGTGGAACAGAGTCCGATAACTGGGCATTGAAAATGGTTGCACAGGCGCATAGAGGTGGGCATATTGTCACTTCAGAGATTGAACATGCAGCAATACGAAATACATGTTCTTATTTACAGCAAAATGGATATCAGATTACGTATGTTAAACCAGATCATAATGGAATTGTTCGCATTGAAAGTGTCCGAAAAGCGATACGGCCGAATACCTGTTGCATATCTATTATGGCTGCAAATAATGAGATAGGAACCGTAGAGCCGATAGATGAAATGGCATTGCTGGCAAAAGAATATGGAGTTTTATTTCATACAGATGCCGTACAGGCTTATACAAATATTCCGTTGAATGTGTCGGAGATTCCGATTGATTTTATGAGCACAAGTTCGCATAAGATTCAGGGACCAAAAGGAATTGGTTTTTTATATATAAGAAAAGGTGCTTTAACATTGCCATTCGTTCATGGGGGAGGACAGGAGAATGGGTTAAGATCCGGTACGGAAAATGTACCTGGAATTGTTGGCTTTGCAACAGCGGCACAAATAGCAACAAAAACGTTTCAAAATAGAATTTCTTACGAGATATGGCTGCGGAATTACATGATACGCAGAGTATTAAAGGAAATACCGGATAGTATATTACATGGAGATATGGAAAAAAGGCTCCCGAATAATATGAGTTTTGGATTTGATCATATAGAAGGGGCAACACTGCTTGCAATGTTGGATGAACAGGGAATTTGTGCATCGGCAGGTTCGGCATGCTCAGCAAAATCACATAAAAGTTCTCATGTATTACAGGCAATTGGTGCGTCAGAAAATATAATGCGTGGAACGCTGCGTTTCACAATTAGTGAGCATATTACAAAAAGAGAAATAGATTACGTTGTAGACTGTTTAAAAAAAGATATTTATCAGCTTAGGAAAGGTTGAATTTATCGGTAAATACATTTCTATATAAACAAAAACAAGTGCTGAGTGTTATTACAATTATGTGAGAACTGATGTAATAAGAATTCTATAAGCACTTGTTTTGTTGTAGAAGATGATTTTTGGTAATTATTGTAAACAAATAAAATGTGGTTGCCTTTGTTCAAATACTGTGTAATGGGTAATGCCTGCAGATAAAAGATAATCTTTCATTTGCTCAAATTTGTAGCCGATATATTCTGTTGTATGTGCGTCAGAGCCGATGGTGATGATTTCACCGCCGAGTGAATGGTATTTTTCTAAAATGTCGTGACATGGGTTTGGCTCTTTTAATCCATATTTTAAGCCAGCTGTGTTAATTTCAATTCCTTTTCCATGTGCAATAAGTGCGCGTAAAACTTCGTCAATAATATCTTCATAAGTGTGCCAATTATAGTCGCGATCCTGGTTAGGGGCATATCTTACGATATAATCCAAATGCCCGTAAACGTCAAAATTGGTGCAAGTCTGAATATTATCTAACATGCTTTCATAATATGTACGGATGCTTTCTTCTACAGAATACTTCTCCCAATATTCTTTGTAATAAGGGTCTTCCCCATATACTAGATGAGATGAACCGATAATAAAATCTAATTGTTTTTTTGCATCATATGCATTAATTTGTTGGGAATAAGAGGATTGAAGTCCCTGTTCCACACCGATGCGAATGGTAATTTGCCCTTTGTAGCGTTCTTTTAAAGCAGATAGTGTATCTACATAAGAAGAAAAGTCCAATGCAAACATGAGATTTCCGTTTTCTAATGGATAGCCATAATCATTATGATCGGTAAAGCAGATAGAATTCATTCCTTTCTTAATTGCAGTTTGGATAATTTGCTCACATGGGGTATCTGAATCAGATGAGAAACAAGAATGAATGTGAGAATCTGTTAAAATATTATCAGTCATATGTACACCTTGACAAAAGAAAAGTAAGTACTTTCGTCAATATCCTTTCTTTTTTTAATATTTTGTTCATTAAAAATGGAAAAATGCACAATAGTTTTTTAATTTATTGTACAAAATATATATAAAGTATAGCATAATCTGATAATAAATGCACATTAGATTGTGAAATAAATAGAAAAATTAAGTGGTTTATATTTATTGAAACAAAGTTTCGGGTTGAAAATCTGATTTGCAATTGTTATTATGTAAGAGATATGTTTAAAAAATACAGAAGAGCACAGAAGAAAGAATAGACTGTGCAGACAGGAGAAGAAGTGAATATCGAATATGTAACAAGCTTGTTTCAGTTTGCAGGTGGCATTGGTATGTTTCTGTATGGAATGAGCATTATGGCAGATGGTATGCAGAAATCTGCTGGTGGTAAGATGAAGAAATTACTAGGTTATCTTACAAGTAATCGGTTATTGGCAATTTTAGTAGGTGCATTAATTACAGCAATTATTCAGAGCAGCGGTGCTACAACAGTCATGGTTGTAGGTTTTGTTAATGCAGGTTTGATGACACTGCTTCAAGCAGTTGGAGTTATTATGGGTGCCAATATTGGTACAACAATCACTGCATGGATTGTTTCATTAGGACAATTAGGAGATGCAGCAAAGGTTCTCAATCCATCATTTTATGCACCATTATTAATTGGTATTGGAGCTTTTGTGATTCTATTTGCTAAGATGAATAAGACAAAAACAATTGGTGAGATTATTGTAGGTATTGGTTTGTTGTTTGAAGGACTCTTTTTTATGTCATCTTCCATTTCACCATATACAGATGCACCAATTTTTTCACAAGCATTTCGTATTGTTGGAAATAATCCATTGCTAGGCATTGCAATTGGTATTATTGTGACAGCAGTATTGCAGAGTTCTTCAGCATCTGTCGGCATCTTACAGACACTGGCAATTAGTGGAGTTGTAACAGCAAATGCAGCATTGTATATTACACTTGGACAAAATATTGGCTCTTGCGTAACAGCATTGATTTCAAGTGCAGGTACAACAAGAACAGCAAAAAGAGCTGCATGTATACACATGTTATTTAACGTGGCAGGTGCAGTAATTTTTGGAACAATTGGTTTTATCTTATTCAGTATTTTTCCGCAGTATGCAGGATATAATATCAACAGTGTGGAAATTTCCATCTTCCATACATTCTTTAATATTACCTGTACAGCATTAATACTTCCATTTGCTAATACACTTGTGAAGTTATCAGGTTTGATTGTGCGTGAAAAGAACGAAACAGAGATTGATTCAAATGTTGATCAGAGTGATGAAGCGGCAGTTGAGATTTCAAGACATTTTGATTCACGTATTTTAGAGCAGCCGTCAGTTGCTGTAGAACGTGCCGTAAATGAAGTATCTGTAATGGGACGTTTGGCATTATCAAATATTGAATATGCAGTTAAAGCACTTCAGAATAATGATCAAGATATGATAGATAAGGTATATGAGATTGAACATAGGGTAGACCTGTATGAAAAATATATGACAGAATATCTTATTAGAGTTAATAATCTATCTATTAGTGATGCTCAGCATGAAATGGTTAATAATCTGTTCCATGCAGTGATTGATATTGAAAGAGTATCGGATCACGCAGAAAATTTGGCGGAACTTGCAAAATATAAAGTGCAGAATGATATGATGTTCTCAGAAAACGGAACAGAAGAGATTCAGCAATTGGCAGATAAGGTATATGAAAGTTTCGAAACTGCTATTAAGGCAAGAGAAAAGCGCAAGGTTGATTATGCAAAGAAAGTAATGCAAATTGAAGATGAGGTTGATATTTTAGAAGAGACACTCAGAGATAAGCATATCCAGAGATTGTCACAAGGATTGTGTACGCCATCAAAGGGTGTTGTGTTTTTAGATATTCTTTCTAATTTGGAAAGAATGTCAGATCATGCAAATAATATTGCAGAATGTGTTAAAAAAGAAGTAAAATAGCAAAACTTATCAAAAATTACTATATTTTGTAAAAAAAGGTAATTTAGACTTGATATTTTGAACTTTTTTATGTACAATACAACGTAGGTTGATTTTTTATTAACAAACTTTAATCAATTTATAACATTTAATATTTAGGAGGATTTATTTATGTCAGTAAAAGTTGCAATCAATGGTTTTGGACGTATTGGTAGACTTGCATTCAGACAGATGTTTGGTG
>DGTC01000056.1 GCA_002394205.1 Lachnospira sp. UBA4346
CCGCCTTCGGCGTCGCTTGTTTTTGTCTTCGCACGATTCATTATATACTATCTATCATAGATGTTCAACACCTAGATTTTCATAGGCGGCTTCGGTGGCTACTCGTCCTCTTGGGGTTCTTTGCAGGAAACCGTTTTGAATTAAGTATGGCTCATATACATCTTCTAATGTGCCGGAATCTTCGCCAATGGAGGCTGCAAGTGTTTCTATACCGACCGGACCTCCTGAGAATTTTGAAACGATTGTATTTAAGATAAGACGGTCATTTCGGTCCAGACCATCTTTATCAACATCTAACAAATCTAATGCATAATCAGCCACTTCTCCCGTAATTCTGCCATCGTATTTTACCTGTGCAAAATCTCGTACTCTCTTTAACAAACGGTTTGCAAGTCTTGGTGTGCCTCTGGAACGTCTGGCAAGTTCATGTGCGCCTTTCTGGTCAATATCAACATCCAACACATTTGCCGAACGGATGATAATCGTCTCCAACTCTTTCACACTATAAAATTCCAAATGACTGACCACACCAAAACGATCTCTCAATGGAGCAGATAATAATCCGGCTCTCGTAGTTGCACCTACCAATGTAAACTTCGGCAATTCCAAACGAATAGAACGTGCCGTTGCTCCTTTTCCTATCATAACATCAATCTGATAATCTTCCATTGCCGGATATAATACCTCTTCCACCTGTCTGTTTAAGCGATGAATTTCATCGACGAACAACACATCGCCTTCTTGAAGATTATTTAGTATTGCAGCCATTTCTCCCGGCTTTTCAATTGCCGGACCCGATGTAATCTTCAAGTTTACACCAAGTTCATTTGCAATAATTCCAGCCAGTGTCGTCTTACCCAATCCCGGCGGTCCGTAAAAAAGAACATGATCCAATGCATCTCCTCTCTCTTTGGCTGCCTGAATATAGACCTTCATATTTCGCTTGACTTTTTCCTGACCGATATAATCATCTAAGGTAAGCGGACGCAGATTATTTTCTATTTTAATGTCTTCATCGACAAGCTCTGTTGAAATAATTCTCTTTTCCATATGCTATGTATTCCTTCCAAATATACCTCTTTGATTATATCGTAGCCAATGCTTTTAATGCTTCTTTTAAGATAACATCTGAATCCTTTTCCTCGACATTTTCTACTTTCTTAACTGCACGCAGTGCCTCCGCATTTCCATAGCCTAAAGCAACCAAGGCTTCTACCGCTTCATTTCTTGCAAGCATAACGTTGCGTTCAGGCTTCTTTCTTGCCTCCTGCTTCTCAACCATACGTGTCATTGTTTCTTCAATACTTAACTTGTCCTTCAGTTCAATAATCAATCTCTGTGCTGTCTTTGCTCCAATTCCCGGAACTGCTTTGATAACCTTAACATCATCTGCTAAGATTGCGAATCGTAAATCATCCACTGACATCGTAGACAATACTGCAAGTGCGCCCTTTGGTCCTATTCCGCTCACATTAATCAGCAGCTTAAAAATATTCAATTCATCTCTGGATAAGAATCCAAATAAATGAATCGCATCTTCACGCACATATAAGTATGTATAAACTTTAACAATCTCACCAATCGACGGCATCTCATCAAGCACACTTGCCGGCACGCGGATATTATATCCAATATGATTATTCTCTAATACAATGGTATCTTCCCATTGTTCTGTTAATTCGCCTTTAATATAGGAAATCATGCTTCTTTCTCCTGTAATCCCAAACAATGATTAATAAACTGCTGCGCAGTTCTTCCGGAAATACCGCCATGACTCAATTCCCACTTATTTGCTTCCGCACACAATTCTTCTTCTGACATTGTAATTCCATTCTTTTTTGCAAGATGAACGACAATATTGAAGTATTCCTTCTGCGACGGTTTTGAATAATTAATCTGGCAGCCAAAACGATTAAATAATGACAGTTTTTCTTCCATCGTATCCGAACGGTGCATTCCGTTCTTAACTTCCATATCATTACGATCGTTCCATGTTTCTTTGATTAAATGTCTGCGGTTCGATGTTGCATAAATCAAAATATTATCCGGCTTTGTTTCAACACCGCCTTCAATCACCGCCTTTAAGAACTTATATTCAACTTCAAACTCTTCAAATGACAAGTCATCCATATAAATAATAAACTTGTAGTTACGATTCTTAATCATTGCAATAACCGTTGATAAATCTTTAAACTGGTGCTTGTATATTTCAATCATACGCAATCCCTGTTCATAATATTCGTTGACAATTGCCTTAATACTTGTAGACTTACCCGTACCACTGTCGCCAAACAGAAGTGCATTATTTGCACCTCTTCCCTGAACAAATGCTTCCGTATTCTCAATCAGTTTCTTCTTCTGAATCTCATAACCGACCAAATCATCCAACATCACTTTATCCATATTGTTGATTGGATGAAATGTAACCTTACCTTCGTTATTGCTGCTAATACGGAATGCTTTATTCAGACCAAACATACCAACGCCAAAATCCTTATAAAACTGTGTAACTGCTTCAAAGAATTCATTTTCATCCGATGCTTCTTCTAATTTTGCACTCAATGCCTGTACTTTCTCACTGACATTCTTGTTATACATCAATTCTTTCTTAACAATTGCCTTATAATTCGAAATCAGTGAGAAACATTCAATGCCAAGTTCTTTTTCAATCTTAGAAAAATCATAGTGAAACAATGTATGAAATACCTTAAAATCATTTTTTGCAAACACATTAACACTACCATCATTTGCACCAATCTTCTCACATGTGATACTAAATGGATTTTCATTTGTAATCAGTAAAAATGTCAGATAATTATGCCATAAATTCTTGTCAAACCCATAATCTGTTGCTACCTCTAAGATTCTTTTTATCTGTGCGTAAATTTCCTGAACCAACTGCGCATTTGGTGTTTCCTGCAATTCAAAACGACGGAAGATATCTGCCATCTTCATTAAAATACTGTTCTTATCTAAATCACCATACATAATTAATTTTGAAACTTCCTGATACATATGTGTTCGTCCTCTCCTTCGTTATCGCTTATTCTTTATATAATAGCACACTTGTTCGTATTTGTGAAATCATTTTATTATTTATTATATTCAATCAGAAGCAAATCCTATTTCCATGAAGTGATATGTTTTGTAAAAAGTAATGCAATTTCTCAAACTTCTAATCCTTGCACCACTGCGAATGTACAATCTCAACCTGTGCAACAAAATCATTGTAATCCCGCTCGATATCTCCGGTATCCCTTAACAATACTGCAAATCGTTCCTGCTGCATTTTTTTATGTTCCACAATCCACTTATTAAAATAAAATGTCAATTCAAACGGCTCCGTCCAAATGGTAAACGGCTGCTCTTCCAATACTTCTATATGATATTTCATCCATAAACCACCATACTCTTCATATACATACTGACGACACTTTCTTATAAGTTCATCCTGCTTTGACCCAAATTTTCGAATTTCATAGGGCAACGATGCTTCTGTTATTTTTTTAACAATAATATCATACACAGCTCTGTGTTCCTGTCTGCACATTGCCTTCGCAATTGCACGTCTTCGATACTCTGACGGGGACTTTAGATACTTTTCAGCCAACTGTACCATTTTTTCATCCTTTGCCTCTCTCGCCAACTTTAAAAACACCTGGATTCCCACTTTGGCAGAAGGATACGTTTTTCTCTTATCCCATTCTACATATACATAAGACTGTAACGGGCCAAATGTATACAATGGAAGCAATTCCAATTCCTCCCGATTACAATACAAATGTCCAAATGCATGATATTTATCCGCAATTAATCCAATCCGATAATTCAGCTGTCGTAAGTATTCTTCATTATCCACCCAATAATGACCAATATTATGGTACCGGTATGTATGACATTCCAAACGTATATCAGAAAACCATACAAGCAATGTATTCTCAGCCAATCCCTCTCCACGATACCCCTGCCATATTCGCAAAAGATATTTATTTCGATTGGCATCTTTGCTAATATCTGCAACTGTAATTCCTTCCACTTCTTCATCATATTTTCCCGAAAATTCAGTATTTTCAAAATATAAAAAGCTCTCAATTGCATCATTCATCATATACGCAACATAGTATGTATTTGTAGTCTCATCCAACAACAACTCAAACACCTGTTCTTCAAATACTTCTCTTAATCTGTAAAATGTTCCAGGATAAGTTGCATCCAATCCTTTTAACGCTGATTTTGCTTCCATCTTGCAGTCCTCTTATCAATATCTGTCAAAATACTTCCCGACGGTTTAATTTATTTTAAGTAAAATTTTCATTCGGAATTTTTCACTTTATACTTTAAAATTTCTTTACTGTAAAATTTAGTAAAACACATTTATTATAGCATAACTACCCGAAACACTTCCAGAAAATTTCATTTCCAAACTTTTCTATTCGCAATAATCCTAACAATAAAAATATAAAAGCAGCACAAACATTTCACTATAAAACATTTGTACTGCTTTCATTTTTATTCAATTTTATAATTATCAACCGTCTAATTCCCTTTGTTCCCGAATTAACAACTGTTCAAATTCATCGATTGGCATCGGTTTATAATACAGATACCCCTGTGCCTTATCACAGCCATATTCCTGCAGCATACCAGCCTGCCGTTGTGTTTCAACACCTTCTGCAATCATATTCATACCAAGTTCATGCAACATATGAATGACATTTCGAACAACAATTTGACTCTTCGGATTCTGTTCCATATCAATTAAAAACATTCTATCGATTTTTACCTCATCAATCGGTTCTTCCTTCAACATATTCAAAGAAGAATATCCTGAGCCAAAATCATCCATCACAAAGGCAAATCCTTTTGATTGTAAATATTTCACCTTCTCATAAAACTGAACCTGTTCATCTGTAAATACACTTTCTGTGACCTCTAACGGAATATACTTTGGATGAATTTCATACGTATCAATCAATGCCTCTAACAATTCTACAAAATCTTCCTGATACACATGTACACCTGAAACATTTAGCGAAATCGGAACAAGTTCTATCCCATTCTTCTTCATCTGCTGCAGTTGAATCAATACCTTTTCCCATACATATGCATCAACTCTGACAATATGTCCGCTCTTCTCTAACACCGGAACAAATTGATCCGGATATACCAAACCTTCCTTTGGATGAATCCAGCGGACCAACGCCTCTCCACCGATAATCTTTCCGGTCTTCATGCTAACTTTAGGCTGAATATACACTTTTAAATCCTCATTCTCCAGTGCATCCTCTATCTCAATCTCAATTTTACGTTCATAAAGCAATGCATTACGCATCTTTTCGTCGTAAAATGAATAATACGTAAATACCTTTCCTTTAATCTTTGATATTGCAATATCCGCATAATCACACATCAAACTCACATCCATGTGCTCCTTCGCAATACAAATACCAAACGACGGAAACACCTTACATTCTAACGGATACTGAATAATCTCTTCTTTGATATTCGTAACAATATCCACTAATTCCTGTCGTTCCTGAAATGGAATACACATCACAAATATATCCGCACGCAAATGACCTACCACTGTATATTCATTTTCATATGCCCGAAAACAATCTGAAATGAACTTTAAGATCTTATCACCTTCCGCTCTTCCACAAAATTCATTTACCGTCTTAAAACTACACAAGTCCATTCGTATCACAGCATATTGTAAATCTTTATATTGACGCATATGTTCATTCGCCTGATAGAAAAACGCTTTTATCCCATACAGATTTGTCAGACTAATCCGTTGTTTCTCCGCATTTTCTGATGCCAATTTCTTCAACGAATATAAATATAAATCTTTTTGGGTATCCTCTGTCATCAATGGTGAATTTTCAATCTGTATATTCTGTTTCATAAGCAATTCCATTCCCTGTTTCTTTATATGCCATATCCACCTTCCCAAAATCATGTGAAGGTAAATATTATATAAATACTTTCTGCAAAACATATGATATGTTTTTCTAAAGCAATTATATTTTATATCATTTTAACATAATACCAGATATTTTAAAAGGCTTTTTATACATATATAACAAAGATTGCATAACAATAAAACTTCTTCTTTGCAGGATGTGCATCTATAACGGAACATCTTACTTTAATGAGGAAGAAATTCTCTGCTAAAACAAAAAAAGTTACTCTTTCTAAAATTCAGAAAGAGTAACTCCTTTGTCGTAATCCTACCCTGTATTAAAATTTTGCCTCAATAAATCTTCTCAGATTACAGGCATATGAATAACAAATTATAAATTTGCTTTGATTTTTTCAATCATCTCAGCATATTCTTCATCTGATAAATACTTCTGATCCGGATTCATCAAGAATACACCGCCCCATTCATATTCATCCTTATACTTTGGGCAAAGGTGGAAATGAAGGTGATGACCTGTATCTCCATAAGCACCGTAATTTACCTTGTCCGGATGGAATGCTGCCATAATTGCTCTTGCTACTCTTGCAACATCTTCAAAATATGCTGCTCTTTCTTCTGCTGTCAATTCATTCATATCACCAACATGCTTCTTATGCGCTACGATACATCTTCCCGGATGGCTCTGTTCCTTAAATAAATATACCTTAGATGTCTCTAATTCACAAATCTTAATACCAAACTTTGCTACTAAATCACCTTCTACACAATATGCGCAATTATTATCTACCATAATAACCCTCCATTTCTAAGATGCTAAATAAAGCATCCCAATCCTTTCTTATTTTTATATTACTGAGCATCCTTGATTGAGAAGCTAATTCTTCCCATCTTATCTTTGCCCATACATTTACATTTTACAACATCGCCAAGTGTCAATACATCTTCCACATGGTTAATTCTTTCATTGGCAATCTTAGAGATATGAACCATACCTTCTTTACCAGGTGCGAATTCAACAAATGCACCAAATTCCTTAATACTTGTAACCTTACCTTCGTAAATCTTACCTTCTTCGAATTCTTCTGTGATTGTCTTAATATACTGCATTGCCTTGTCCATACCAGCCTGTTCAACGCCGCATACAGATACAGAACCATCATCTGTAATATCAATCTTAACACCACATTCTTCGATGATTGCATTGATAACCTTACCACGCTGGCCTACAACTTCGCCAATCTTTGCAGGATCAATCTGTGTCTGAATAATCTTAGGTGCATATTCTCCAACTGTTGCTCTCGGCTCAGCAATTGCCGGCTTCATACATGTATCCATGATGAATAAGCGCGCTTCTCTTGTTCTTCTGATTGCTTCTTCTACGATAGGCTTTGTAAGACCATGAATCTTAATATCCATCTGAATAGCTGTGATACCTTCTGTTGTACCAGTTACCTTAAAGTCCATATCACCAAAGAAATCTTCAAGTCCCTGAATATCTGTCAATACAACATAATCATCATCTGTATCACCTGTTACAAGACCACATGAAATACCAGCTACCATAGCCTTTAATGGAACACCTGCTGCCATCAGTGACATACAAGATGCACATGTAGAAGCCATTGAAGTAGAACCATTTGACTCAAATGTTTCAGATACAGCACGAATACTGTATGGGAATTCCTTCTCTGACGGAATAACTGGAAGCAACGCTCTCTCTGCTAACGCACCATGTCCAATTTCTCTACGTCCCGGACCTCTTGAAGGCTTTGTTTCACCAACTGAGTATGATGGGAAATTATAATGATGCATATATCTCTTTGTTGTAACATTCTCATCTAATCCGTCAATCTTCTGTGCTTCTGATAATGGAGCCAGTGTTACGACATCACAAATCTGTGTCTGTCCTCTTGTAAACATTGCAGAGCCATGTACTCTAGGAATCAAATCAACTTCTGCTGCCAAAGGACGAATCTGATCAATTGCACGACCATCCGGTCTCTTATGATCCTTTAAAATCATCTTACGGACAGTCTTCTTCTGATACTGATATACAGCTTCGCCTAATACTGCAAGCCATTCTTCATTATCAGCAAATGCTTCCTTCATCTTTGCTGTAATTTCATCAATATTCTTATCTCTTGTCTGCTTATCATCTGTGAATACTGCAACTTCCATTTCCTCTGGCGCTACAATCTTCTTCATTGCTTCAAACATTTCAGCTGGTACTGCACAACTTACATAAGTATGCTTTTCCTTACCAACTTCTGCAATAATCTTATTAAAGAATTCAATAATTGTCTGGTTTACATCATGCGCCATATAAATAGCTTCAAGCATCTTAGCTTCCGGAACAATATTTGCACCGGCTTCTATCATGATTACTTTCTTGCTTGTAGAAGCAACTGTCAACTGTAAATCACCTTCTGCCCACTGCTTCTGTGAAGGATTGACAATGAATTCACCATCAACAAGACCAATCTGTGTTGTTGCACAAGGACCGTCAAATGGAATATCTGAAATAGATGTAGCAAGTGCAGAACCTAACATTGCAAGAAGTTCTGGTCTACATTCTGTATCTACAGACATAACCATGTTATTTAAAGTTACGTCATTTCTGTAATCCTTCGGGAATAACGGACGCATCGGACGGTCAATCACTCGTGATGTAAGGACAGCATTTTCAGATGCCTTTCCTTCTCTCTTATTGAATCCCCCCGGAATCTTTCCTACTGAATACATCTTTTCTTCATATTCTACACTCAGCGGGAAGAAATCGATTCCTTCTCTTGGTTCTTTTGATGCTGTTGCTGTTGATAACACTACTGTATCACCATAATGCATCAATGCTGCACCATTTGCCTGTGCACACACTCTGCCAATATCAATTCTAAGTGTCTTACCGGCAAGTTCCATTGTATATTGCTTAAACATATTATCTCCATTCTGCCATATTGGCGTTCTTATATTTTTGATGTCGCATCATCTTGTAAAGAATCCGAAACAACTGAAACACATAGTCATATTACATTTCCCATAATCTAAACTATATATCACTGTGCATTTCAGCAGTCTCGGCAATTCCTATCTTTCCATGCTGACATCTGTCATATTACTCCGATTCTTAATACTATTTATTTTTATAGTATAGGAACGACATTTCCTATACTATAAACTATTTTGTCTCATAAAGCACATTTAAGAAAACCTTATGACACAAAAAAGACGGAGTTAAAAACTCCGCCCCAAAATACTCAAAATTACTTTCTGATTCCTAAACGAGCGATAAGATTTCTGTAACCTTCAATGTCGTTCTTCTTAAGATATTCAAGTAATCCTCTTCTCTTACCAACCATCTTCAAAAGACCTCTTCTTGAATGATGATCCTTCTGATTAACCTTTAAATGCTCTGTAAGCTCAGCAATTCTAGCTGTAAGAATAGCAATCTGTACTTCTGGTGAACCTGTATCTCCAGGCTTTCTTCCATAAGTTGCAATAATTTCTGATTTCTTTTCCTTAGATATCATGATAAATCCTCCTTTTAATAAACGCCTGTTACTAAGACCTAGGTCGGAGTGTCCTATATCTGAATAACGGCTAACATACTTTTAAACTATATCATATGATTACACAATATGCAAGATTTTTTTCAAGCATTTTACTATAACAAACAATAGATTGTCTAAAATCTGCATTTTGTCTATAGCCACTCTATTATTAGTTGCTCATTGTATACTGAATACTCTCAACAGTATCTCCCTTGATTACAAATACAAGTGATGTATTTTCTGATGTATAAATGAGCTGACCATTTTCCTCTTTGTATTCATTTCCGTAAGCTGAAACAACCTTATCCTTCTTATCACCTATACGAACACCTTCTTTTGTCTTCACGGAATCATCAGAAAGTGTAATGGCATATAATCTGTCCTGTCCGTCTTTCTGATATCCCTGCAGCACAAAGCTGTCATAAGTGTAGAACTTATCCATTCCATCAAATGCGCAGCTCTTTGCCTCATAATATCCGCCTGATGGTTCTCCAAGTGCTGTTGTATACTCTGTTAAATTTCCATCAATCTTTAAATCTGTATTCTTTGCTGTAAAATAATATTTACTATTTGACTGTGCAACTGCCTGTGTAGCATTGCTTCCTGCGTTATTCTGCCCTGCGTTTCCACATGCAGCAAGCATCATACTTGCTGATAATACTGCTACTGCTACTAAACTCTTTCTTTTCATGTCTTCTCCTTTATTTACCACTCTCTGCCTGTGACAGTTTATCCTGTCTTTCCATATGATAGTCTGCTGTCAACCGGTTCCACTGTTCAATAAGCTGTTTATTTTCATCATTTCTATGATCTTGTAAATTATATCTGTTTTGAAGAATATCCGCAAGATATACAGATGTTTTTTCTGCACCAAACACATTCATGTGCTGTCCATAATCATACGTATCCTGTGTATAATCAATCCCTATTTCCTCTGATGCTTTTGCTAGATTCAAATAGGAAACACCTTGTTCTTTTGCAAAATTCTGAATCTGCTCTTCCCATTCATCATACCAATGTGGGAATACGCTCGGTGCCTTGATGAGTACCAATTCAATATGATGTTCTTTACACAATTGTGCAATCTTGTTTAAATATTCATAATTTCTGTCGCTAAACTGATAATTTGCAAGTGGAACTGCTTTCGGCAAATTCGTTACCGGACGAACGCCGGTCTGCATCAGATATCCGTTTGTTGTAACATTCGGTGTCTTCCACATATAAGACACATCCTCAAATGACAAATCACTCCATCTTGAATGGTAGCGCAGCAATGGGAATATATAACTAGACAGCGTCTCTTTTTCTGTCATAGATTCCTGAATCGAATGTAACTTTGCTTTTGACCATTTCATCCCATCTATGGTCATTCGATTATAAGCCTCACTCTTTGCCTCTGCCTGCTGCATTGCAAGAACATTTAACACCACTACCTTTGGTGTTTCATAACGCAAGGTATCCTCTAACAAATAATAAGACTGCCAGATAAGCTGCTCTGCGCTTCCTCTGATATAACTCGTAATTCCATTATTTTCCCACATTGTCGCTGGAGAAATATTTTCATACACTTCGCAGTCTCCAAGAATCAACACATCGTGATTTTTATTACTATTGTAATACTCCGCAATCATCGCACCTTCTTTGATGTCTGTTGCATATTTTGGTGTCAAAAGGCATTGTAACAGATACAAACATATCACAGGAATGACAACTGCTATAATTCCATTTCTTATCTTCTTCACTCTTGTTCTCCATTTCCTGAAACACTCTCATTAGAACTGATTATAAATAAACTGACTAGACTCATAACCAATTCCATATGTGCCAAATACAACAATTGCTAAAAATAACAGCATAAATATCACATAACGCAAATATGGTTTCGTTGAAAGCCGTTTGCGTATCGCCTGTTTTCTCTGTAACATGCTGACACACCAGATTATAATAATTCCCATCAAAAGCACGAAATAATCTGCCATTGTGAGACCCAAATGGAAAATACCATCTGTCAGCACATTTGCATAATTCCCAGGAAAGAACATCGAAGCCATCATTTTAAACGCTTCTGCAATATTTCTGTAATAATCAAGCATCTGTAACACACATACAATTGCTGTGGTTCTTAGAATTTCAAATACTTTATAGCATGGAATATTTCGATAATGCAATTTATGATTTGTCTTTTCGTACAGTGGTTTGAATTCCTGTGACAACAACATTACCATACTGTTTAACAAACCCCACACAACAAAATTCCAGCTTGCTCCATGCCAGATACCTGTTACAAACCACACGGTAAGACTTGAAAAATATACCGGAAATCTTGAACCAACTGCTTTTCCAACTCTCTTTTTAAGCACCTTAGAGGTCTTATTCATCCATTTTGACATAGATAACGGATAAAACAAATAATCCTTAAACCATGCACACAATGTAATATGCCATCTTCTCCAGTATTCCGCAATATTCTTTGAGAAAAATGGTCTGTGAAAGTTCTCTGCAAGACGAATTCCAAATAACTCTGCCACACCGATTGTTACATCAATACCGCCGGTAAAATCCGCATATAATTCAACCGCATACAGCAACATTCCTACAAATGCATATGCACCGTAATACGTTGATGTATCACCCGTTATCGTCGCTAAGGCGATACTTGCACGGTCTGCAATGACCATTTTCTTAAAATATCCCCAAAGCATGCGTTCTGCGCCTGACCGGATTCTGTTCCATTCAAATGCATGTTCCACAAACATTGTCTCTTTCAAATCATTCCATCTGTTAATCGGCCCCTGTACCAACTGTGGAAAAAAAGAAACAAATAACGCAAACCGGAAAACATTCTGTTCTGCATCTGCCTTTCCACGATATACATCAATCAAATATCCCATTGACTGGAATGTATAGAATGAAATTCCCATTGGCAAAATCAAATCCACAGTCTGAAACGTTGTAAAGCTCAAAATAATAAAATTCGTATATTTTAACACTGCCAGAATTCCAAAATTAATCAGCAATACTGTCGCTAAACATCTCTTCTGTCTGGACTGCGCTTTCGTTTTATAGGCTTTCTTCTCCTCTTTGGTTAACTGTTCCTTTTCCTGTGCCAGATACTGCTTTGTTTTTTGCTTGTCTGCATCAATATAACGCGCCCCTATATAAGTTGTGCAAATTGTCGCTGCAATAAATAAAATACCGCCAAGTCCGGCATATGCGTAAAAATATATATTGGCACAAAGCAATACAATCCACTGAAAACGCTTTTGTACAATATAATACACAAACAATGTTATCAGTACAAACACAAGAAAATAAAATGAAGTAAATAACATTTTGTTTCCTCTCTTATGATATTTTTTTCACAATCAAACATCAAAAACATTCATTCTTTTTAATAGAATGATGCATCTGGTGTGCTAGGGTATGCTGAATAATCTCTTCTGTAAATCGAATGTCCCGCATCTATATAAGCCTGCATTTCAACATCTGTAAGCATATTACATATAAACTTATCATACATTCTGGTTGCATCAAAATGATACCAGCCAGTACCAACATTACACAGCACCCAGCTATGATCACCTGTAGTTGCACCCTGATTATCTACCCAAATTACCTGCGCACCCATTCCCTGCAAAAGTGCATACGCCACTGACGCACAAGTAAAACAGTCTCCGCCTACATAACCACTGTTTTCAATTGCAACCAATGCCTTATACGCTTCATTTGTCCAATCTGAACCATCAAAATTATACGTAGAATATCCGATTCTTCCATGTGCATAATTATATATCGCATTGACCTTCTGCTGTACTGACATCGAATTGTCTATAACCTCTGATAAAACCTGTGCGACAATATCATCGAGCGAATTATACGTTGCCGGTGCCGGCTTTGGTTCTACAATTGCAAATACCGCCGTCTCCGTTGTTTCATTTCCCTCCGAATCTTTTGCAGTATATATAACAGTATACTCACCGGCTTCATCTGCATTGACTTCTGACTTATTTACTTCTACATCAATCTCAGCTTCTAAATCATCAACCGCATAGACACCTGACATATAAGAAATCTTCTCGCCCAGTTCAAAAGTCTTATCTTCCACACCATAAATAACAGGTGGCTCTTTGTGAACCTTTGTTTCTTCTGTCGTTGTCTCATCTTCCTTATTTTTTTGTGTTCCTGCTGCAGTTGACTCTGCACTTGCTCCGGCCACCGCCTCATTTTGCGGTGTTTCATCTATTGCACTTACCTGTGATTTATGTTGTACTCCTATAATAATCCCCACAATACATATAACAACGCAAGCTGCAGCAATGGCTATCACACGCACATTTTCCTGTATAATTTTTTTCATACCCTTCTCCTTATTTTTTTATGGAATAAACATTTCTTTTGCAAAATCCGCATCCGATTTCATCTGCTTTTGTAGTTCCTCTACCGATTGAAATTTCATTTCCGGTCTGAGAAAATGCATCAGTTGCACTTCGATATTTGTACCATAAATATCCTGATTAAAATCAAAAATATGTGTTTCCACACTAATGGACATACTGTCACTTACTGTCGGTCTTGTTCCCAGGTTTGTGACTCCATAATATTTCTTATCATCAATAATAATAATTGCCGCATATACTCCATTCGGCGGCAATAATTTACTATCCGAAGGATAAATATTAACTGTAGGAATATCCAGCGTTCTTCCGAGCTGTTTTCCTTTTGATACAATCCCATAAATCGAATATGGTCTGCCTAGCAGCACATTCGCCGTTTCCATATGTCCTAACCGTAACTCTTCCCTGACATATGTACTGCTGATTTCGCGTTCCTGATACTTTTCCTTGTTTACCACAATCGTTTCATATCCATATTCTGCGCCTTTTTGAATCAGCAATTCTGCATCTCCTACACGATTTTTCCCAAATCTGTAATCCGTTCCGACAACAACATATTTTGCATGCAGCTTTCCTATAATAATATTTCTGATAAAATCCTCAGCTTCTGTATTTAAGAATTCTTCTGTAAATGGATATTCAACCTCTATATCCAAATCCAAATCCTGCATAACTTTTCTGCGTTCTGTATTCGTTGTTATAAAATGCTGAAAGTTCTGTGGACATAAGGATAATGGAATATGGTCAAATGTAAATGCAACCGATGGAATCCCATCCTTTTTTGCCTTTTCATTCACAATTGATATCAGTTTCTGATGACCAATATGCACCCCGTCAAATTTGCCAAGTGTTACAGCCGTCGGTCCATCAATCTCAAAATCCTGCGTTCCATGAATATATTGCATAATATTCTCCATTCTGTACTCACTTACTGTCTGTCTAAAAACATCTTAACCGGAGCAAACATATCCTCTTTCCATTCGTATATACCAATGAATGTGCCTTCCTTATCATACACACGAACCTGTTCAAACATATTTTTCTGCTCCTTTGTTTCATCGGAAAGCACTTCCAAAGGAAAACGATTTCCATTATAAATCAGTTTTTCTCCTTCTTCTTTTACTATTACTTTCACTTTATCTGCAAACATTTCATCAATCGGCGTTATACAATCATTTATACGCTCGTCCTGCACCAATTGCTCAATCTGTGACAATGTAAGGCTTTCATTCAGACCAAAACTTCCCACTCTGGTTCTCTTTAAATGCATCATACAGGCACCACACCCTAACATATTGCCAATATCTTCACAAAGTGTACGAATATAAGTTCCTTTTGAACATTCTACTGTAAATGTTACCGTCTTTTGCACTTCACTTAAATTCATTTCATTTACATGAATTGCATGAATCCGGATATTTCGAGGCTTACGTTCCACTTCAATTCCATCCCTTGCCAATTCATATAACTTTTTCCCATTGTGTTTTAAAGCAGAGTACATTGGCGGAACCTGTGCATATTCTCCAACAAACGACTGAATTGCATCCAGTACCTGCACCTCATTGACAGTTACCTCTGATTCTTCTAAAACCTTTCCTGAAATATCCTGTGTATCTGTTTTTACCCCCAGGAGCATAACAGCTTCATATGTTTTATTCCAATCGGTAATCATTCCACACAGCTTTGTTGCCCGTCCCAAACACACCGGCAATACACCTACTGCATCCGGATCTAATGTTCCTGTATGCCCAATCTTCTTCATATGCAGGATTCCACGTAATTTTGCAACCACATCATGAGACGTATATCCCTGCTCTTTATATACATTAATAATTCCATTCATAATCATTACTCTATCATTGCATTATATTGTTCTTCGATCATTTCGCCAATCTTATTAACAATCGTATGCACTGTTCCCTTTGCTGTAAATCCCGCTGCACGAATATGACCGCCACCGCCATAATGCAATGCAATCTTACTCACGTCAATTTTTTTCTTAGAACGCAGACTTACTTTATATTCTTCTGTATCTGTCTCATATAAAAATATTGCCACTTCTACACCATCTGTCAGACGAAGCTGCTCTACAATGCCGCCCAATTCCTTTCCTGTTACACCATAGAATTCCATTTCTTCTCTCGTAACACTGGAAAAAATGCATCTTCCATCATAGAATAAAATACTTTCTAACAATGCACGACCTAAAATCTGGTTCTGAATATATGTTTTCTTATAAAAACTATTATCAATAATACTTGAATAATCAATTCCATATTCCATCATCTCACCGGCGATTTTCATCGTCTGCGCAGATGTATCTGAATACTTAAATACACCTGTATCATGAATAATACCTGTGTAAATACATTCTGCAACATTTTTATCAATCTTATCCGCATCTAATGTCGTATACAGTACTTCTGATGCCGAACTTGCCTTTGGCATAACCAAATTTTCATCCGCATATTCTGTATTACTGATATGATGATCGATACACACGGTCTTTTTTGCATGTTCATAACATGAAATAAACGGTTCTATCCGGTCCAACGAACTACTGTCAAGCACAAAGAATATATCATATGCAATATCTTTCGGAGCCTGTAACACTTCATCAATATTTGCCATAAACATAAATTCTTCCGAAGGCTGTTCCAAATAAACATCCACATCAATATCCGGTCTGTTATGTTTAATATAATTGTATAATCCCAATGTAGAACCCAAACAATCTCCATCCGGTCTTACATGCCCTGTAATACCGACACTAGAAACGCCTTCTAATAACTGATCAATTTTCATAAATGCTCCTTTTCTGCCCTTTTTAGAAACCTGCACTATATATACGTTTAAGCAGAACATATGCGTTTCCACATATGCCCTGCTTTTTATTTTTTATTCTTCTACATCTGTTTCATCATCAACATGACGTTCCGAATCTTTCTTTGTAACCTCATCAATGAGTTTTGACATATTTACGCCATATTCAATCGACTGGTCTAAAATAAATGTAATTTCAGGTGTATTTCGTAAGTTTACATTCTTTGCAAGCTGTCTGCGAATATATCCTTCTGCGCTCTTTAATCCTTTGATTGTATCCTTCTGTGATTCCACATCACCTAATACACTGATATATGCTTTACAAGTCTTTAAATCAGGTGCAACTTCTACAGACACTACCGAAGTCATCGGATTAATTCTTGGATCTTTAATCTCGCTGCGGATAATGTTGCTAAGTTCTTTTAACACCTCACCGTTAATTCTTGTATTCTTAACACTGTTTTTACGCATCTTTTATCTCCTATCTAGGGACCTCTACCATTTCGTAGGCTTCTACCTGATCGCCTTCCTGAATCTCGCCGAACTTCTCAAATACAAGACCACATTCTGTTCCACCCTTAACTTCCTTAACTTCATCCTTGAAGTGCTTTAATGAAGCAATCGGACCTTCAAAAATCTGCTTGCCGTCTCTTGTAATACGAACAGATGCATTTCTTGTAATTCTACCATCTTTAACAATTGCACCGGCAATGTTACCAACACCTGATGCCTTGAAAATCTGAAGAATTTCTGCATGACCAATAACCTGCTCTTCATAAATCGGCTCTAACATACCCTTCAACGCAGATTCTACATCTGCAATTGCATTATAAATAACGCTGTATAATCTCAAATCAACCTTTTCACGTTCTGCAACGATTCTTGCCTGATTATCCGGTTTAACATTAAAGCCAATAATAATTGCATTTGAAGCGGATGCCAAAACAACATCGGATTCGTTGATATTACCAACACCACCGTGAATAATCTTAACAACAACTTCCTCATTCGAAAGTTTTACAAGACTCTGCTTCACAGCTTCTACAGAACCCTGAACATCAGCTTTAATAATAATACCAAGTTCCTTCATGTTACCTGCCTGAATCTGTTCAAACAATGCATCAAGAGATACCTTATGCTTAGAATCATCAAGAAGTTTCTTTCTGCCTTCACTGATAAATGTTGCTGAGAAGTTCTTTGCTTCCTTATCTGAGTTAAATGCCATGATGATTTCGCCTGCGTTTGGTACATCATTCAAACCAAGAATCTCTACCGGTGTTGAAGGACCTGCTGTTTTAACACGTCTGCCCTTATCATCAATCATTGCTCGAATCTTACCATGACAAGCACCTGCTGCTACGTTGTCACCAACTTTTAATGTACCCTTCTGTACAAGAACTGTCGCAACCGGACCACGTCCCTTATCCAACTCAGCTTCGATAACAATACCTCTTGCTTTTCTATTTGGATTTGCTTTTAATTCATTTACTTCTGCAGTTAAAAGAATCATCTCTAAAAGCTCATCAATACCTTCCTTAGTATGCGCTGATACCGGAACAAATGTTGTTGAACCGCCCCAATCTTCCGGAATTAATTCATACTCTGTCAATTCCTGCTTAACTTTTTCAATATTTGCACTCGGCTTATCAATCTTGTTGATTGCGACAATAATCTCTACGCCTGCAGCTTTTGCATGGTTAATGGCTTCAATTGTCTGAGGCATTACACCATCATCAGCAGCAACAACAAGAATTGCAATATCCGTAGACTGTGCACCACGCATACGCATTGCTGTAAACGCTTCATGACCAGGTGTATCAAGGAATGTAATAGAATGTCCATTGACATTTACAGTATAAGCACCAATCTTCTGTGTAATACCGCCAGACTCCTTATCTGTAACATGTGTTTCTCTAATTGCATCAAGAAGAGAGGTTTTACCATGATCGACATGACCCATAACACATACAACAGGTGGTCTTGCTACCATTGTATCTTCTGGTTCTTCATCTTCTTTTAATAACTCTGCAATAACATCAACCTTTTCTTCATGCTCACAGATGCAGTTATATTCTAACGCAATCTCTTCTGCAACATCATATTCGATTTCCTGATTGATTGTAACAACCTTTCCCTGTAAGAATAACTTCTTAACAAGTGCAGAAGGCTGAATCTTCATCTTATCGGCAAGTTCCTTGATTGTTAATGAATCTGGAAGAACCAGCTGCTTAATTGTTTCTTCTTCCTTTTCTTCCTTCTTTGCAGACATCTTTGCAAGCTGGCTGTTTACGAATTTCAAGTTTTCCTTAGAATCTGCATCCTTACGTCTGTCATTCTTCTTATTGTCTTTTCTTGAATCCGGCTTTCTTGAATCTGGTTTTGCTACAATGAAATCTTCCTTTGGTGTACTGTCTCTGCGGTCATTTCTTCTGCCATTCTGTCCACCACGATTGTCATTTCTAAAGCCATTGCCACGATCATTATTTCTGTCACCGCGGTTATCATTTCTATATCCATTTCGGTCGTTGTTTCTGTCGCCCCGGTTATCATTTCTGTAGCCGTTACGGTCATTGTTTCTGTCGCCTCGGTTATCATTTCTGTAGCCGTTTCGGTCGTTGTTTCTGTCGCTTCGGTTATCATTTCTGTAACCGTTTCGGTCGTTGTTTCTGTCGCCTCGGTTGTCATTTCTGTAACCGTTTCGGTCGTTGTTTCTGTCGCCTCGGTTGTCATTTCTGTAGCCGTTTCGATCATTGTTTCTGTCGCCCCGGTTATCATTTCTGTAGCCGTTTCGGTCATTATTTCTGTCGCCTCGGTTATCATTTCTGTAACCATTGTTACGGTCATTATTTCTATTATCTGTACGATTATCATTTCTATAACTGCCACGGTCGTTATTTCTGTCAACACGGCTATTATTTCTGTCGCCTCGGTTATCATTTCTATAACCATTATTACGGTCATTATTTCTATCAGCACGGTTGTTATTGTTGTTTCTTGAACCGTCGTTTTTTGTTTCTCCCTTTGCACTATTTTGTGGGAAAAATACCTGTGAAATATGTCCCTTCTTATCGTCTTCACTCTTGTTTTCTGTATGTGTTTCTGCCTGCGGCTTGTTTTCTGCCTTTGCAAACTTACTCTTTACTTTATTAATCTGAGCGTCTTCCAAACCACTTGCTGATTTATACTCTTTTTCTTCTGAGCTAAGTGTTTCAATAATATCTTTTGTTGAAATATTTAACTCCTTAGCCAGTTCATATACTCTCATCTTTGCCATATTGCTTTAACCTTTCTTCTGAATCAACCACTTTGTTACTATTTTCACGATTAGACCTGTTAAGATATGCCAGCCTGTAAATGCTTCTCAATTGACTTTTTAAATCCCTCATCTAAAATAGCCAATGAAGCCCTGAACTGCTTACCAATTGCATGACCTAATTCTTCTTTATCACTGTAAATATATATTGGTACGTTATAGAACTTGCACATATCCGAAAACATTTTCTTCGTATTATCCGAAGAATCTCCGGCAACAATTACCATCGCTGCTTTTCCTGTTTTAACAGCCTTCTCCGTAGCAAATTCACCACTCGCCACCTGATGTGCTCTCTGCGCCAATCCTATCATTGATAACGCTTTATCTTGCTTCAATTTCCATCAGCTCCTTTTTTAGTTGTTCGTACACATTATTATCCACCGCCATCTTAAAAGATCTTTCCAAGCCTTTTTGACGAACAGCCTTTTCCAAACAATCTGTATTCGGACAGACATATGCACCGCGACCATTCTTTTTTCCTGTTGTATCAATAACAATTCCTTCATCCTCTGTTTTTAGAATCCGGATTAAGTCTTTCTTGTTTTTCATCTCATGGCAGCCTACACACTGTCTCTGAGGAATTTTCTTCTTAACGCCCAAATATATCAACTCCCACTGTCTTTATTCTTCTACTTCTTCAACTTCAGCTTCTTCTGATTCAAAAATTGGTTCTTCTGTTTCTTCTGTAAATGATAATTCTTCATCTAAATCATCATCAAGATCATTATCAAAATCTGCTTCCTGCGTATCAGCTTCCTGCGCTGCTGCTTCACTCTTAATATCAATACCAAAGCCTGTTAATTTTGCTGCAAGACGTACATTCTGTCCTGACTTACCGATTGCAAGTGATAACTGCTGTTCTGAAACAACAATCTGTGCCTTCTTTTCATCATCGTCTGCCATTGCAGATACAACTTTTGCAGGACTCAATGCATTAACAATTAACTGTGCCGGATTCTCATCCCATTCAATGATATCAATCTGCTCATTGCCAAGTTCGCTGACGATTGCCTTTACTCTTGCACCATTTACACCTACACATGCTCCAACCGGATCTACATTTGGAACCTTTGCACGAACAGAAATCTTTGTTCTTGAACCTGCTTCTCTTGCAATTCCCATAATTTCAACGATGCCATCTTTGATTTCAGATACTTCTTCTTCAAACAAACGTGCAACAAGCATTGGATGTGAACGTGAAACTTTTACTAATGTTCCCGGCTTTTCCTTATTAGATACGCTGACAACGAATAACTTAATTCTGTCACCACGCTCAAAATGCTCTGTTGGAACCTGATCGCTAACCTTTAATGTTGTCTGTGTTCTTCCGATGTCAACTAACATATTGCCCTTATCATCGATTCTCTGAACAACACCTGTAATAATTTCCTTTTCCTTTGAATGATATTCATTATAAAGTGCTGCCTTTTCTTCTTCACGAATCTTCTGTACAATTGTACCCTTTGCATTCTTTGCTGCTCTACGTGAGAATTCTTCTGACTTTACTTCTACTGTCACAATATCACCCAACTGACAATTTGGTTTAATCTTTCTTGCATCTGCAAGTGAAATTTCTGTTGCAGAAATGTATTTTTCTGAATTTCTCTTATTATTATCCTGTACGTTTTCCGGAATAATA
Organism: Lachnospira sp. UBA4346; assembly: GCA_002394205.1. Classification (GTDB taxonomy): domain Bacteria; phylum Bacillota; class Clostridia; order Lachnospirales; family Lachnospiraceae; genus Lachnospira. The sequence continues at coordinate 21,644 of DGTC01000056.1, forward strand.
ACTTCTTCAACTACAGTTCTGTCAGAATAAATATGAAAATCACCTGTAATTCTGTCTAATACAACACGACCATTTTCAACTGTGTTGAACTGTGTCTTGTATTCGTCCATTAATGACTTTTCAATTGCATCAAACATTACTTCTTTGCTGATTCCATTTTCCTTTTCTAATAAATCTAATGCAGCTATTAATTCCTTATTCATTTCTTCTTAACCAATCCTTTCTTAATCACAAAATGCCCATCGAATCATTGCAAGATTTGCACGTTCAAATGTCTGCTCTGTTTCATCATCAAATTCAAGTGTAACTGTATCTTTATCATATGCCTTGAGCACACCTGTAAATTCCTTACACTTATCAACTGCCTTGTATAACTTAATATCAATCAGCTTTCCAATACTTCTTGCGTAATCCTTCTCTTTTTTTATCGGTCTTAACAACCCCGGAGAACTTACTTCAAAAATATACTGATCCGGAATATAATTTTCTCTGTCTAACACTTCATTAAATGCTCTGCTGATTAATTCACAGTCGTTCACTGTAATTCCGCCTTCTTTGTCAATATAGACTCTCAGATACCAGTCACTGCCTTCTTTTACATATTCAACGTCAACCAGTTCAAAGTTATTCTCATCAATGAACGGTTGAATCAACTGCTCCGTTTTCTCTTCATAGCTTTCTTTTCTGCCCATTCATTCTCACCTGTAACTATCTGTACGAATAGCTAACATCACCTTTCTTCATTCTTCCTTGCTTTATGATTCTTTCAAATCCAAATCTATACTTGATGTGTATCTTCGCTATGACAATTGTACGGTACCATCCTTTTCATACTTTATCACCGTTGCAATTGTCCTCTGTTTGCGCAGGTCACAAGTTAAATATACCCATAACCAAACGAAAGAGTGGACATTTCTGCCCACTCTTTCGAATCACACATATAAATACAGAATAGCTCGTAGGGGAGTCGAACCCCTGTCTTCGCCGTGAGAGGGCGACGTCTTAACCACTTGACCAACGAGCCGTAATCAACAGTACTTCGTTAGTATATCTTACAATCTGATAAATTGCAAGCACTTTTTTCATTTTCTTTGTATTTTTATAGGTACAATATCTGATTTAACGAGCAGTGCCAAAAAGAAATAACAAATACTCGATGAGAGCTTGCTCACAGGCGTGCATTTGTTATTTCTTTTTGATAGTGCGACAGCACGGATGCGCAAGGTGCGAAGCGGATTGCGCATCGCACTGCGTAATGTAGTAATCCATCCACGCTATATTACAGAATAATACTCTTACTTTGCACCTTCCTTTCTTGAAAAAGGACTAAGATCAATAAATAAATTTTTCAACGCATTTATATCATCAAATTCTTTAAACAAATATTCTAACAACTCCTCTTGTCTTGCCTGCCCCAGTGTCAACCTGTATAAAGATAAAATCTTAATCAATCTTTCATAATTCACTTCATCCTTACTAATCGGATACATTGGCACAATTCTTTCTATTTTAACCTTCTGATTCTTTCCAAAACACCAAAATGGTACTAATTCTGACTGTCCCTCCTGCCTCTCTCCTCTTGCAGCAGCCTCAAACATTTCCTTCCATATATCCTTATAAAATCGAATATTCCCATACTTTTCTGCTACATTTTGCCTAATGGCAAGACACTTGAAACGATTGATACGTCCTTCTCTTTGCTCCAAATCTATCGGATTGCCCGGAAGATTCCAATGCATAATTTTCCGACAGTAATTGTGAAAATCAAGCCCCTCTTGACCTATGGATGTCGTTGCTAATACAAATGGTCTCATCGGTGAGTTAAATGCATTTCTGACACTTTCTTTTCGATTTACCTGCGTTTCATTATCTCCTGAAGCCTTTGTAAATCCTACAGCATAACTTGACCGAATTCTCACATCATCGCCCTTTTCACCATTTGCTCTCTTGCAAAAAGATTCATAGGTATCAACAACATACGTTGACGTATGTATGTGCAAAGAATCCTTCATCAGCATATGAATTTTCTCCTGTTTATCCACATCGCTTGATACACCTACCGTATTCGAAAGCAAATGCATATATTCATCAAACATCGATTGAAAACAGCCGTCCTTACAGTATTTCATCACATTTTGCCAATGCGAATTGTCATCTTTGCATCTGCCATACGCAAGATCAATGATAGCTGTCGCTTCTGTCTGATTAAAATTATCAATAAATACTTTTGCAAGTTCCGTTGCTCTGGCTGTATCAGTTCCATTCGATCTATAGATACAATTTGCAGGTGAGCCGAGCACCATATTTACAAGTGTATCTATCAGGTCATTGGGTCTTTTTCCAAGATTTACACCATCCAAATCAGACAGATATTCCCTTAACTTAGAAATATGAGCCAGGGATACTTTCCTTTTCTTCTCCTTATCAGCATCCATTTCATCATCTGACTTTATCTGTTTTGTTACGTCTGTAATCCATTCATTTACATAGTCTGCGCCGTCTAGCAGCATCGGTGCTAAATAATACCATCTTTCATCAACACGATTTTGAAAAGGCTGCCCATACATATCCTCAACTTTATCAAGCAGCAACAACAGTTCCGATTCAATCTGCTGTTCAATCTTTTCCAGTGTCAGCTTCTGATTCATGGTATCAATGGGATTATACAGCTTTGCCAATGTGCGTGATGGATATAACAAACAGAATAAACTCATACTGTGCACTTCTCCCTTTGACGCTTTGAATCGCAACCTTGATACCGGAAATCTTTTAAAACTTTCCGCAAAATAATTTGCATTTTTCTTATTCTGGTTTCGTGCCTGCTTCGACAATTTGCCTACTGTCTTTCGCTCTGCTTCGTAAGATACCAACGAACCTATCATTCTTGGCACCATTTCCCACGAGGAAAATACCAATATTTTAGAAAATTCCTGACTATTTTTATATACTCCCTGTAACGCATAATACGGCTTTGATGGAGGCACCCACAAATACATTTCTCCATTTTTACCGATTGCCTTATCTATAAGCTGTACAAACCTTGCATTGGTCTTTGGCAGCTCATCATAGCGATTTATCTTACGTTTATTTACCCAAAGCATATCTCCTTTTGCCAGCTCTGTCTGATCCGGATTTGCTGCAAAATACTTCTCCAGACTTTGCTTTAACTTATAATTGTTCATAAAAGACATCAAATACGGACAACTCTTCACATAATCTACCGGCAGGGCGTACTTTGAGCCCGTTTCTTCTAATAATTTTCCCATCTGCAGGTAAGATTCGATGTCACTTTGCTGTACCTGCAAATGTTCTTTTATACTACTATCATCTGTATAATCTCCACTATCCATAACAGAAATACGCTCCGTACGGCATACTCCCTGATACATAGCATTTTGTGCTGCGTCTTTTACCTGAATAATTGTATTATCTCCCGCTTTCAATTCATTTAACGCAACAGAATAATTTTTCCAAATATTATGAAACTCTGTTTTTCTGTCCACAAATAGGAAATCCATAACCTGAAAAAACTCAGCATAATGCTCATCTAATTCTTTCTCCTCAATTTCATCAAGCGTAGAATACAACTTATACGGCGTTGCTGACAACAACAGTATTCTAGTGCTGTCTCCACTCAAAAAATTATGTGCTAATATCCCCATTTCACTATCATCTGATGATAATAAGAACTTAAACCGTTGAAATTCATCCATAATTACAAGATCCGGCTTCATCATTGACACACTGATTCGGGCAAACATCACACGCAATCTATTTACCATCCAATAATCAGAATGACTGAGCTGCTTCCTGTAACGTCTCTCATTCAAATGATTCAATAATAAATCCTTGATTTCTTCAAATTCCGGATAATTCCGTAGCTTTTCTATAATATTTGCCGGATACCTTTTTTGTGTTTTATTCTCACAGTCTCTGACCTTAAATTCATAACATTTTCTGCAAGTTTCCCATGCATTATCAGCACCAAGCATCATAAAATTCTCTAACCCTGTAAGATACTTCTTAAACTCATCCATACGCCTGAGAATCGCAAACATCAATGCTCTTTCATTGACAATCCCTCCACCAGCTGTCATTTTAAATGATGTTTCAGGTGTAAGCGGTATTAATTGAATAAATCCTTCTCTTACCTTGTCAGAACATTCCTGCTCTGCAACTTTTAAATGTTGCATAGACAATCTGGTATCTGCAACAGATTGAATTGCTTTTCCCCCCGTCACATCAAGTTTTCTGATATTTTGATTGGCAATATTTTGATTAGAACAGATATATACAACTTTTAGTGAATCATGATGTTCTTCTATTCGTAATTGAGCAGTTTTTACGATTGTGCCTCTTGCAATCAGCGTCTTTCCCATTCCGACCTCATCTGCCACTAATACCCTATTCTGCCCATTTCTATATAAATAATCAATTCGCTCCACAGTTGCCCGTTGAAAATCCTTCAGTCCCATAAGTGTGGTATTTAGCGCTTCATCTATATTAAATTTTGGCATTAAATACCACCTCCGCTTTCTGTTTTTTCTATTTTTTTCTACTTTATTTTAAGCGTTTTGCAAAACACCTCATAGGTACTTCTAAACTCATCCGGAACGATATTTTTATCCGTAATCATACGCAAAACATAATCTATATCTCTTAATCGCTCCGGTGCTTCTAACGACGTTCTAAGCATCTTTTCATACAATGCAGGCATAACATTTCCAGAATTCTTAAAAATCCCTGATTCTCCTATCTGCTTTCCTTCCATAACAGAAGCCAAATAATCGTCACCAAGGACAAACGCTACGTACTCGACAAAAGTTGCTCTATCTTTTACCACCGAATTAACCACTGCCTGCTCCCTCTCTTCTGGTATACCAGTTGTAGGAATCATAATCATTCGATGCAACTCCATATCCTCATCAACTGCGACAAGTTCATAAAATTCTGACAGCTGCAGTAAGTCTAAATCCGTAAATTCTATATTTTCCTGCAATGACTTTATCTGTTTGGAATTAAAAGGTGAAACCATAATATTCGGCTTATCAGGCATATTTTTAAACACGATATCAACCTTGTATTTTCCATTTTTCAATGGTAACACTACCGCACGCCTCTTCACTCTACATATATCTTTAATCTGATATTCCAGTTCATTTCTGCGATGCATCTCTTTATCTTTAATGGCACTATCGACCGATACACGTTCAAATGGATTATTTTTACCGTCCGCTTCACCACAAAAGACATCCTGCAAAAACTTTTCTCCATTTAAATATCTGTTCTTTGTACCAAGCCGAATCATCATTTCTACATTCTTATGAAGTGCAGCATAACTAACATTCATAGAACCAAAATACAAGTCTGTAACAGAATCCTTTCTTCGCAGCAAAATCTTCGCATGAATATCCTGCTCAAGATACTCTTGTTCTTCATCTGACAGATAACGTTCTCCATTTACAAGGTCATCTTTCAAACAATATATATCAAAGTTGCTTACCTGACTGTTTTTCAATTTTTCCAATTCACTTCTTCGCGTAATAAGCGTTCTATGGCAACCACTCAGTCCTCTCTCCGCCTTATTAAATCCTTCTATCACACTGCCCGTAAGAAACGGGGTCATGATTACAAGTTCATGAAATGTCGAATCTGCACTATTTTTATCCGTACAGAATAATGTATCAGATGACATATCAAATGACTTCTTTCCTATTCCCATAGGTAAAATGTCAAAGTTTTCGGCAAATTCCTTGCTTTCCAAACTAAATGATACATCTCTCAATTCGTCCATCATAGACCGAAGCATATTTCTCTTTTTCTCAACATTCTGCTGCGTATCATGCACCTGTAATATAAGATATTCTAAAAAATCTATGATAGGTTTTGTTTTTTTCTTTTGTCGCACCTTTGTAGAACTATCCATTGCAAAACTTATATCCCAGCTCCTATCAAAGGTCAGATTCCTACTTAAAACGGCAAACCGATATTTATGCTCTCCTTTATCATTGACATAAGACAACACCCATGTTTTGGGATGAAATGCCGGATAAGTACCGTTTTTCTCGTCTTTTCGAAGCGCCACCGGTATTACCATTTTTTCCAATAATATCGCTAATGGCGACGGCTTTGCCGGCATCTTAATTTGACTTGCCTCACAAAAAATAAGAATACGATCAGATACTTTATCCAATGTATTCAACATTCCAATTGGATTTTGCATAAGTTTACTGTCTGTGTCCTCCGCTAATCCCAAACAGATTGAAACTGCCGTTAAAGACTCCAGATCTAAGGAGTACGTCGTGCCTATTGCCTTTTCCAATTGAAAACCAACGGGCGGCATGAGCATCTGTCCATAATCTTTTCTATCTTCGTTTCCGTTTGGTTTAAACAAAGGTGCTCACCTCCCTGGCATGATAAATATCATTGATAATTCTCCCGGCATCATAAAAGCGATAATCAAGCCAGCCACCGCCTACCCATGCGCCAGGAATATAGAATTCCTTTCGTCTGCTTAATTTTGCTCTGTTGATTCCTTTTAAGGACACTTCTCTTTTTATAATACAAGTATCCGCATCCTCTATGCGCCCTTCCTTAAAACATTCCTGAATCTGTGTCAAAAATACAAATGTCTTAGGATTCTGTATGCCTAATCTATCAAACACTGCCTTTAAATCCACTGATGAAAATCGTTTCAAATCCTTAGAAAGCCATTCCCATTCTGCTTGAGCAGCATCACTTTTCCCTTCTGAAAGAATCATATTATAACGTACACGCGCCATATATACTAAATAATCAAAATCGCATGCAAGCTGCATCATTTCAGCTATTTCATCATCTACTTGCGCTTTTAGCATCTTCGTTAGGAGCAAAAAATTTTCCACCTCTGATATCCTGATGTTATTTTTTAATATATATGCAAGCAGCGTTCCTTCTGTACTTTTAATAATCTGCCTTTGAAGATATTCTGCTTCTTCTTTCGTCAACTCAATCTGTAGATTATCTTTCCAATCCTCACGGTAAGTTGGAAGATTCCAAAAATGAAATCCGCCAATATCTCCTGTATCTTGATCATCCTTATCCGAATTGGCACTATCATCACCACGATTCCCAGCTAAAAGTTTTGTCTTTTTATCTTTTATCTGCGTTGCCAACCATAGATATTCCTTAATAGACAAATCCTTACTTCTAAAAATTTCATAAGTACGAATACCATTCCAATAAATATCTGACGGTTTTCTGGCAACCCACCCTTTTGGAAGTACCCTCTTACCAATAATTCCATCTGCACTTGAATCTTTCTCCAACAGTCTGATTCCGCAATCCTTTTCAGCAGCATCAATTGAACGAATAATCTTGTTTACATCTTTTCCATATCTACCGTCAACTGCCTCTTTCAACAAATACGGCACAATCAGTAAATATTTTGCCCTGGTTTGAATGGTTGATGTTCCGGGAAAGAAATAGTTTGCAAAGGCATCACGAACAATGCCGATGCCTAACTCATCGACAGTTCCCGGCTCCTGCAGAAGATTCATAACATCAAGCACCTTCTGTCTATCTTTCTTTGAAAAATCAATCCATCCCAGCTGCATCGTTTCATTCCTTTACAAGTTCATTCATAACACCATAACATATAACACAGGCACTTCTGAAATACTGCCTACTGTATTTTATTGAAACAAGGTATTCCCCAATACGCTCATCCATTAGCATACTACCGGCACAAAAACTCTGCCAATTCTTCCGGAGTCTCTACAATATAATCTGCTCCTGCTGCTTCTAATTCACCTTCTTCTGCAAAACCAAATCGAACACCAACACACTCAATCCCCGTCTGCTTTGCACCATTTACATCATCTTTGCGATCTCCAACCATAATTGCGCGCTCTTTTGTGAAATTTTTATCAAGCTGTGCCAATCGCACAAACACTTCCTCAATTACCTGCGCCTTATATTTTCTCGTCACATCAATAGAGCCAACCACTACATCAAAATACTCCGTCAGCCCAAAATATTCCAAAATTCTGTCTGTAAATAATTCCGGCTTACACGTTGCAAGTGCAATCTTCTTCCCCGCCTGTGATACCTTTGCAACGCATTCTTTCATTCCCGGAAGCATCACATTCTCATATATTCCTTTGGTATTATAACGTTCTCTATATTTTGCAACTGCACGAAGTGCCTGTTCTTGTGTCAATCCATGTACTTTCTGAAAACTATCTACAAGCGGTGGTCCTATATACTTTTTTAAAACCGCTTCGTCATCTTCTGTAATACCAGCCTCTTCAAGTGCATACTGTACACACTTCATAATTCCTTCTCCGGAATCTGTCAATGTACCATCCAAATCAAATAATATGTAATCCTTTTTCATCTCTTTCCTGAATCCTTTCAAATCATTACGATACAAATAAAACTTGTATTTTCTTATTTTATTCTTTCTATAATACAAAAGACATTCCTAGATATGTTCCAGGAATGTCCCGTTTTCATGTTACTGCTCTGTATACATCTTAATTCTGTTATTCTTATTCTTTACCTTCATTGATGATGTATAACCTTCAATCAATTCGTTATATTTATTTGATTCAACAATCTGTGCAATTGTTTCATCATTGCTATTATCATAACTTCTCTGCACAAAATAAGCAACATAATATTTACTGTTTTCTGTATCTTCAACAACTGTTACATTACCAGCTGTTCTTGATTCATCAAACATCCAATCAGCAAGTGGCTGTTCTACGCTGCTCTTTGCAACTTTTGTCTTTAACGATGCAGCATCTTCGTTATAAGTGTCTTTCTGATCTGTTGTCGCATTTTCCTTACATAATGCAATAAATGTACTCTCATCTGTTACACTTCCAGCCATCTTATCTGCTTTTTCTTTTGCTGCTGCCATCGCTTTTTCATCATTGCCATTTTCAGATGCAATTTCAAATACACGATAATCTACTGTATCATAAGAATCCTTGTGTTCCTTATAATATTCTGAAATCTCATCTGCTGTTACATTCAATTCTGTATCTAACTGTTCCTTGTATGCCTGTGCACGAAGATATGTATGAATACTATTCTTTAAATTAGCCTCTGTTGCATGACTGCCATACTGTTCCTTATAATATGCCGATACTTTCTGTCCTGCTTCTTCGGCACTCTTTGCAACTTGATCTGTAAATTCCTGATATGCTGCATCTGCATCATATGTAAAATTCTTCTCATCCGCTGCCTGATTCAGTGCCTTATATTCTTTAATCGTATCCACTGTCGCATTTGCAAAATAATCATACCATGTATTATCTGACTGTGTATATTTCTGCTTCTTATCTGAAACAGAAGAATCATATCCCATATAAGATTCAAAATAAGACTGGTATGTCATTGCACCATACAATGTCTGATTTAACATATCCTGTTTTGACATTGCATAATAGAAATCAAAATCAATCTGGCTGATTTTCTCATCGCCAACTGAAATATACTCTGTGTGCACCTTATTATAATTATTCCATACCGCAGCACCAATTCCTATTACAGCGCATACTGCAACCGCACATCCAATAATCTTTGCAATTTTTTTATTTCTCTTTTGTTTCTTCTCTTCTTCTTTTCTTCTCTGTACTTTTTTATCATATTTTGTAAGTACTTTTTCTTGTGTCTGCGCAGTTTCCTGCACTTTGTTTGCTTTCGCCATAATAACCTCCTTGATTTTCACCCAGTACTTTTCATTATATGGCGTTTTATATTTTTATGCAATCCTTTATCTGTGTATTTTCCGTGTACTTTTTCTATTTACCTACTTATCTCCTGATGTTCTACTTGATACCTTTTTATTACACGCACTATCTGCCATCTATCACATCGGCAGCTCCTGTTACCACTTCTTCTGCACCTTCTACCACACCTGTCACCACTTCTCCTGCACCTTTTGCTGCATCCGTTGCAATATCTTTTGCCGCTGTCGCTGCATCCGTCGCCATTTCTTTCATTTCAGTTGCCGCATCCGTTGCGATATCCTTTGCTCCTGTCGCTGCATCCGTCACAACATTTTCAATTACACCTGTTGACTCGGTCTGTTCATTGTGTGTCTCCGCATCCTTATCCGTCTTGCCCTTCTGCAAATTACTGCACCCAGATAAAACAACCATCCCTGACGCAACCATAATTCCTAATACAAGCAATTTATATTTTTTCATGATTCAATACCTCCATTTTGCAGAATTTCCTATATGTGATTATCTGCTGTGATATTGATAGTATGAACAAAAATAGAAAATATATGCACATTTAAAATATCGTCTTTAATATATCACATTCTATTATTGTATTATTTTTACATGTTTCTTACTTTCTTTATCAGTTTTTCAAATGATTCTGCAAATCGGTCATCATCTTTAACCGTACGTTTCTTTGGTCCTTTGATATGATTCTTATGATTCGCTCTACGAGCTTTCTTTCCAAGATGTCTCGCCATAAGCATTTCATCAATATTGTCATTCGTATACCATTTGCCAGATTGATGAATACAGTATGCTCCTTTTCCAAGTGCCATAGCTGCCACACCATAATCCTGTGTTACAACAATATCGCCTTTATGACATAAGTTAATCAAAGCAAAATCTACCGCATCTGCTCCAGCACCGATAATCTTTACTTCACTATAATCAGATTCCAATACATGATTCGTGTCACATAATAGTGTCACTGAAATCTCATATATACCTGCAATCTTTTCTACAATTCTTACCACTGGACACGCATCGGCATCTACGTATATTTGCATTAGTTACATTTTCCTTTCTCTATTATAAATAATTAATAGTTTAAATATCTGCTGATTTTACAATCTCTTTTCAAACTCATCTTCTATCAAAATACCTTTAATAATTTTCCACTGTTATGAAAATTTTCATACTAATTCCGATTTAACGAGCAGTGCCAAAAAGAAATAACAAATACTCGATGGGAGCTTGCTCTCAAGAGAGGATTTGTTATTTCTTTTTGATAGTTCCACTGCACGGATGAGCAAGGAGCGCAGCGGATTGCGAATCGCACTGCGTAATGTAGTGGGATGCTATAAGGAAACTTTGACCTAACGGACGG